>JAWLFC010000092.1:8390-12857 GCA_041685755.1 Ilumatobacteraceae bacterium | reverse complement strand
GAAGACCCCGGCGAAGAAGGCCCCGGCCACGAAGACCGCCACGAAGAAGACTCCGACCCCGGCCAAGAAAGCCACGACGGCGAAGAAGGCTCCTGTGAAGAAGAACGCGACGGCGACGACCACGGCGAAGACGGCTCCACCGGCGAAGAAGGCCGCCTCCGAGAAGGCGCCGGCAGCGAAGCAGGCGGGTTCGGCGAAGCGCCCCCGGGCGAAGCGCACCGCGTCGGCGTCGACGACATCGTCCAACGCGACGCCGTCGCTGCTGTCGAACGCGACCTTCGAACGAACCGAGATCCCGGCGCCACGGGGACGCACCAAGGACGGCATCGCCTACACCAAGGACTTCGACGTCAAGTTCCTCAAGGCCCAACGCGACGAGTTGCTCGCTCGTCGTGCTGCCGAACTGGCTCGGGCAACTCGGCTCGAGGACGAAGCGACCAGCATCATCGAAGACGGTGAGATGGGCGACGTGCAATTCGACGACGAGGGCGGCGAGGGCGACACCATGGTGGTCCAGCGCGACCTCGATCGCGTGCTGTCCACCCAGGCCCGCCAGACCATCCTCGACATCGACGCCGCTCTCGCCCGGATCGAGGAGGGTACCTACGGCTACTCGAGCGTCTCGGGTCTGCCCATTCCGCGTGAGCGCCTCGAGGCGATCCCGGAGACGACCGTGCTCGCCGCCGAGAAGGTCAGCGGCGCCGGCCCGCGCTGACCCGCATGCCTGCACTCGGCGCGTGGCGGGCCCCGGTGGCCATCGCGTCGGGCGTGGTCCTGGTCGACCAGTTGACCAAGCACTGGGCGGTCACCGGCCTCGGCGAGGACCGCGTGATCGACGTCGTGTGGACGTTGCGGTTCAACCTGGCGTTCAACAACGGCATGGCCTTCGGCCAGGCCCGCGGGTTCGGGCCGGTGATCGCCGTCGTCGCGACCCTCGTGATCGTGTACCTGTTGATCTCGTTGCGTGACCAGACGAGCCGCCTCAGCACCGTCGGCATGGGCATCCTGATCGGCGGGGCCGCGGGGAACCTGATCGACCGGCTCTTCCGAGGCGACGCCTGGCTGAACGGCGCGGTGGTCGACTTCATCGACTTCCAGTGGTTCCCGATCTTCAACATCGCCGACATCGCCGTCAATGTCGGAGCGGGCTTGCTCATCCTGGGCAGCATCCTGGCTGCACGTGAGCACCGTCGCGCCGACGCCGAACCGTCGCGGGAACACAGCGCGTGATCCGGGAGTCCGTGCCGGCGGCGCTCGCCGGCGAGCGTCTCGACCGGATCGTGTCGCTGATCGGCGATCTGAGCAGGGCGCAAGCCGCGGCCACGATCGCCGCCGGTGGTGTCCGTGTCGACGGCAGCCCCGCCGATTCGGGCAAGGTCCGTCTCGAGGAGGGCCAGGTGGTCGACGTCGACCCGCTGGCCGTGCCAGGTCCGGTGCTGCCGACGCCGGATCCGACGGTGGACTTCGGTGTGGTGTTCGAGGACGACGCGATCGTCGTGGTGGACAAGCCGGCGGGGCTCGTCGTGCACCCCGGCGCCGGCAACCTGGAGGGGACGCTCGTCAGCGGACTGTTGGCGCGGTTCCCCGACATCGCCGACGTGGGAGGTGATCCGGTGCGGCCGGGCATCGTCCACCGCCTCGACGCCGGGAGTTCGGGCCTGTTGGTGGTGGCTCGCACCGACGCCGCCGCCGAGCTCCTGATCGAGCAGTTCGCCGACCACAGCGCGACGCGGCGCTACGACGCCGTCGTGTGGGGGGTTCCGGACGCTCCCCACGGGATCATCGACGCCCCCATCGGACGCGATCGCGGCGACCCGTTGAAGATGGCGGTGGTCGCCGGTGGCCGCCCTGCGCGTACCGACTACCGGGTCGTCGGTACGTACTCGTCCCCGGCGGTCGTGTCGAGGCTGGAGTGCCGGCTCGAGACCGGTCGCACCCACCAGATCCGCGTGCACCTGGCATCGATCGACCATCCGCTCGTCGGTGATCCGACCTACGGGCAACGGCGACCGACGCTCGGCCTCACGCGTCCGTTCCTCCACGCCGCCGAACTCGCCTTCGACCATCCGTTCACCGGCGAGCGCATGACGTTCGCCAGCCCCCTCGCCCCCGACCTCCAGTCCTGGCTCGAAGCTGCCGAACCCTGACCGACGTACAGGCAGGCGGCGAGGGAAGCGCCAGCGACGAGCCGCACGCGGCGCGAGGAGGAAGCGCAGCGGACGACGAGCCCGCAGTATTACGGCCAGGGGGCGTCGCCGCGGGCGATGTCGGCGATGCCGGCGAGGGTGAACCCCTCGAGGTAGGCCCGCATGTGGTCGCCGGCCTGGTTCCAGATGCCGAGCAGAACGCACTGGCCCTCGTGGTCACAGGCGCCGTCCTGGTGGGGCTGGCCGAAGTCGCCGAGCGTGATCGGGCCGTCGACCGCGGACACGATCTCGGACAGCTTGATCTCCTCGGCGGGCCGGGCGAGCACGTACCCGCCGCCCACGCCGCGCTTGGAGCGCACGAGGCCCGCCCCCTTGAGCGCGAGCAGGATCTGTTCGAGGTAGGGCTGGGGGAGTGCGGTTCGCTCGGCGATGTCGCGCACCGATGTGGGCCCTCCCTCGTCCTGGTGCAGCGTCAACGACAGCAGGGCCCGGCAGGCATAATCACCGCGAGTCGAGATGCGCACGCCGCCACCCTATTCAGTGGCGGCGCCGACGACGGTTTCCGCAGCGCTTGTCGTCGCCCCGGTCGACGTGGTGGACTGCACGGGTGACGAGTGGCGGACCGATCATCCCCGACTATGCCGGGGCGAACGTGCGCGGCATCATCCCCGCGCTGCTCGGTCCGTCGTCGTGGGCGAGTGGGCTGCCGACGTGGATGCCGGCGCCGGTGGCGGGGTCACGCAGCGTCGTCCTGCTGGTGCTCGACGGGCTCGGGTGGGACCAGTTGCGGGATCATCCCGACGACCTGCCGACGGTGTCGTCGATGGTCGGCGGCCCGATCCACACCGTCGCGCCGACCACCACGGCCACGGCGCTCAGCTCGATCTCCACCGGCCTGACACCGGCCGAGCACGGCCTGATCGGTTACCGGATCGTGCTCGGTGGGGAGATCATGAACGTGCTGCGCTGGAGCGTCGGCGACCAGGCGGTCAGACGGTCGCATCCGCCGCGCGAGGTCCAGCCGTTCGAGCCGTTCCTCGGTCACACGGTGCCCGTGGTGAGTCCCGCCGAGTTGCAGAACTCGGCGTTCAGCGAGGCGCACCTGCGGGGTTGTCGCCCCGAAGGATGGCGGGCGGCGTCGTCGATCGCGGTCGAGGCACGGCGCCAGGTCGAGGCGGGGGAGCGGTTCGTGTACTGCTACTACGGCGGCATCGACAAGATCGCCCACGAACGTGGCTTCGGCCCGTACTACGACGCCGAGCTGCGCGCCGCCGACGCGTTGGTCGCCGATGTGTTGGCTGCGCTGCCGACGGGTACGACACTGCTCGTGACCGCTGATCACGGACAAGTCCACGTCGCCGACCGGATCGTGGTGCCCTCGGCGGAGCTGCTCGCCCATGTGACCATGCAGTCGGGTGAGGGCCGGTTCCGTTGGCTGCACGCCGAGAAGGGCGCGATCGCCGAGGTGGCAGCCGCCGCCGAGAGCGAGGTCGGCCATCTCGCGTGGGTCGTGACCCGCGAGCAGATGCTCGACGAGGAGTGGTTCGGTCCGTCGATGGCGCCGGCCGTACGGTCCCGGCTCGGCGACGTGGCGCTCGTCGCCCGCGAGCCGGTCAGTTTCCACGATCCGGCCGACTCCGGTCCGTTCGAGTTGGTGTGTCGTCACGGTTCGCTCACCTCGGCCGAGGTCAACGTCCCACTGCTCGGAGCCGCAGCATGATCGGGGCGGTTCCGACACGACAACGCGAACGAGAGAGGCAGCAATGACCGAGGCGTCCCATCCAGAATCCGCGTCCGTCCCCGACGAGCCGTCGGCAGGATCGCCGAACGGTCCCGAACCGATCGCGCCCGACGAGGTCCGCTCGGGCGTCGTCGCCGCCCCCGACGACGACCACGAGGAGGCGGTCACCTCGCCTGCCAAGGTGATGCGGATCGGTTCGATGGTCAAACAGCTCCTGGAGGAAGTGCGCGGCGCTGCGTTGGACGAGGCGTCGAGGGAGCGGCTGGCGGAGATCTACGATCGTTCGGTCAGCGAGCTGGCCGGGGCCCTGTCGCCCGACCTGCGCGAGGAGCTGGAGTCGCTGGCACTGCCGTTCGACGAGGGCGAGGTGCCGAGCGAATCGGAACTGCGTGTGGCCAAGGCGCAGCTCGTCGGTTGGCTGGAAGGGCTGTTCCACGGCATCCAGGCGACGTTGATGGCCCAGCAGTTCGCCGCCCGTCAGCAACTCCAGGAGATGCGCCAACTGCCCGGTGCTCCCCAGGGCCCCGGCAACCCCAACCCGTCCCCCGGCGCCGACCGCCCCGGCACCTACCTCTAGCC
>JAWLFC010000092.1:0-8290 GCA_041685755.1 Ilumatobacteraceae bacterium | reverse complement strand
CGAGCAGCCGACCAGCGAACGGGTGGCGCCGGGGCAGTGGAGGGACCGGCCGCAGGCCGCACGCCCTCCGCTGCGCCGGTGACAGGACCCGTGAGCGGGACTCGGTAGAGCGTCGCCCGAATCGCGCGCTACTGTCGAACGACACCGCTGTAATCCTCCGAGAGATCCGTGACCGACTCCTTCACCCACCTCCACGTCCACACCGAATTCTCGATGCTCGACGGGGCCGCCCGTCTCGACGAACTGGTCGCCAAGGCGGTGCAGGACGGGATGCCGGCGCTCGGCATGACCGATCACGGCAACATGTACGGCACGCTCGACTTCTACAAGGAGTGCAACAAGCAGGGGATCAAGCCGATCATCGGCACCGAGGCCTACATGGCCTACGAGAGCCGCAGCGAGCGCCCGGCCCGGCGGGGGCGCATCGACGACTCCGGTGGCGACACCGAAGGCGGCCGCAAGCTCTACTACCACCTCACCCTCTTGGCCGAGAACCAGGCCGGCTACCGCAACCTGATCCAGCTGTCGAGCCTGGCGTTCATGGAGGGCTACTACTACAAGCCCCGGATGGACTGGGAGCTGCTGGAGAAGTACTCCGACGGGTTGATCGCCACCACCGGATGCCTCGGCGGCCACGTGCTGCAGTCCCTGCTCAACGGCGACGAGCAGGGAGCCCTGGAGAAGGCGGCCCGGCTGCAGGACATCTTCGGGCGCGACAACCTGTTCGTCGAGTTGCAGGACCACGGCCTCCAGGCCCAGCGGGAGACCAATCCGAAGCTGATCGAGATCGCCAAGCGCATCGGGGCGCCGCTGCTCGCCACGAACGACAGCCACTACACCCACCAGCACGACCACGAGGCCCACGACGCGTTGTTGTGCGTCCAGACCGGAGCCCAGCTGTCGGACTCGAAACGGTTCAAGTTCGAGGGCAGTGAGCACTACCTGAAGTCGCCGGCGGAGATGCGCTACCTGTTCCGCGAGGTTCCCTCGGCCTGCGACAACACGCTGTGGATCGCCGAGCGCGCCGACCTCGAGATCGAGTTCGGCAAGCCGTTGCTGCCCGAGTTCCCGCTGCCCGAGGGGTTCGCGAGCGACGCCGACTACCTGCGCCACCTGACCTACGAAGGCGCCAGGAAGCGTTGGGGCGACAACCTGTCGGCCGACGTCGAGGAGCGCCTGGCCTACGAGCTCAAGACCATCAACGACATGGGTTTCGCGTCGTACTTCCTGATCACGTGGGACCTGATCCGCCACGCTCGCGACTCGCGCATCCGCGTCGGGCCGGGTCGCGGGTCGGCGGCGGGGTGCGCGGTGGCGTACTGCCTGCGGATCACCGACCTCGACCCGATCAAGTACGACCTGCTGTTCGAGCGGTTCTTGAACCCGAGCCGGATCTCGATGCCCGACATCGACATGGACTTCGACTCGCGCTACCGCGACGAGATGATCCGCTACGCCGCGGAGCGTTACGGCCGCGACCACGTGGCGCAGATCATCACGTTCGGCACGATCAAGGCCCGCAATGCCGTACGCGATGCAGCACGGGTTCTCGGCTACCCGTACGGCGTGGGCGACAAGCTCGCCAAGGCGATGCCGCCGATGGTGATGGGCCGCGACACGCCGCTCAAGTACTGCTTCGAGCAGCACCCCAAGTACGCCGACGGCTGGAAGGCCGCTGCCGACCTGCGGGCGATGTACGACACCGACGACGACCTGAAGAAGGTGATCGACGTCGCCCGGGGTCTCGAGGGCCTCAAGCGCTCGGACGGCATCCACGCTGCTGCGGTGGTCATCACCAAGGACCCGGTCACCGAGTACGTACCGATCCAGCGCAAGCCGGAGTCGGGCCAGGACCCCGACGATGCGCCGGTCGTCACGCAGTACGAAATGCACGGCGTGGAAGACCTCGGCTTGTTGAAGATGGACTTCCTCGGGCTGCGCAACCTCGACGTCATCACCGACGCCGAGGAGATGATCCGGCGCCAACGCGACCCGGACTTCGTCGTCGACGAGGTCCCGCTCGACGACCAGGCCACCTTCGACCTGCTGTCGAAGGGCGACACGATCGGGGTGTTCCAGCTCGAGTCGCCCCCGATGCGCCAGCTGCTCAAGGCGATGGCGCCGAACAGCTTCGAGGACGTGTCCGCTGTGCTCGCGCTCTACCGGCCGGGACCGATGAGCGTCAACATGCACTACGACTACGCCGACCGCAAGAACGAACGCAAGCCGGTCGAGTACTTCCACGAGGACGCGGAGGAGGTGCTCGGTGACACCTACGGCCTGATGATCTATCAGGAGAGTGTGATGCGTGTGGCGCAGAAGTTCGCCGGCTACTCCCTCGCCGAAGCCGACAACCTGCGCAAGGCCTGCGGCAAGAAGATCCGTGAGCTGATGGCCAAGGAGCGCGATGCGTTCGAGGCGGGGGTGGAACGAACCGGGTACGGCAAGGAACTCGGTCCGATGCTGTTCGACATCATCGAGAAGTTCGCCGACTACGCGTTCAACAAGAGCCACACGTTCGGCTACGGCCTCGTCACCTACCAGACGGCATACCTGAAGGCGCACTATCCGGTCGAGTACCTGGCGTGTCTGCTCACGAGCGTCAAGAGCAACCTGGACAAGGCGGCGATCTACCTCAGCGACTGTCGATCGATGGGCATCAAGGTCTTGCCCCCCGACGTCAACCGGTCGATGTCGAACTTCGGGGCGTTGTCGCCGGCGGAGCTTCCCGCTGGCGTCACGCTGCCGGTCGGCAGCCCTGGTGCGATCACCTTCGGATTGTCGGCGGTGCGCAACGTGGGCGAGGCGCTCGTCGAACTGCTCATCGCCGAACGCGAGGAGAACGGCCAGTTCACGAGCTTCCACGACTTCGTCGAGCGCGTGCCCGAGCAGGTGCTCAACAAGCGCACGATCGAGTCGCTGATCAAGGGCGGGGCATTCGACACGATGGGCCACACCCGTCGAGGTCTGCTGACGGTGTTCGAGCACATCATCGACACCACGGTCAAGCGCCGCCGCGAGCGTGAGAAGGGCGTGATGAGTCTCTTCGGCGACTGGGGCGACGGCGACGCCGACGGCGAGGGTGGCGGCGCCGACGGCTTCGACGAGCGCACCGAGATCCCCGACCTCGCCTTCGACAAGTCCGAACAGCTCCGCTACGAAAAGGAGATGCTCGGGCTGTACGTGTCCGATCATCCGCTGTTCGGCGTCGAGGCGGCCCTGAAACGCAAGGTCGAGCAGTCGGTGCTCGACCTGCAGACCATGGAGGACGGCGCCAACGTCGTCGTCGGCGGCGTGATCACCAACCTGGCCCGCAAGTTCACGAAGAAGGGCGACCAGATGGCGGTGTTCCTGCTGGAGGACCTGGACGCCTCGATCGAGGTCACGATCTTCCCGCGGACCCTCGCCGAGCAGGGCCACAAGCTCGAAGACGACCTGATCGTCGCCGTCAAGGGACGCCTGGACCGGCGCGACGAGTCACGTTTCGGCGTGATCGGCCAGACGATCACCGTGCTGTCCGGTCTGAGCGACGGTCCGGCGGTGCCGCTGCGACTGCGGTTGCCGTCGGCGGCACTCGACGAACTCAAGATCCAGCGGTTGAAACGGATCCTGCGCGAGCACCCGGGCGACTCGGTGGTGATGGTCGACATCGGGCAGGGCAAGGTCCTCAAGCTCGCCGACGAGTTCCGGGTCGATCTCGACCGATCCGTCGGCGAACTCCGCATGGCCTTCGGACACGAGGCGGTACTGCTGTAGAATCGACCGAATGGCACTCGACGTCACGACCAACGACGCTTCGGCGCTGACGGACTCCGACCTCGACGAGCTCGCCTCGATGGAGGACGCATTCAGTGCCGGCCAGCTCTCCAAGGCCAAGGAGGACTGGGTTCTGATCACGACCGCCCGCCTCGGTGACACGCTCCACGGCTTCACCTTCGCCACCCTCGAACGCATCGGCGGCACGCCGTGCGTGCTCATCGGACTGATGTCGGTGAGGCGTTCGTCCAAGCGCGACCAGGTGCTGCGGGGTCTGATCGGCGAGGCCTACCACCGGGCGCTGATGGCGTTCCCCGACGAGGACGTCGTCGTCGGATGCCGCTTCGTCAACGCCGATGGCCTCGAAGCGTTCAAGGATCTCCGTGACGTCACCCCGTCGCCCGGCTCGCAGGCCGTGGGCGAGGAGCGGGCGTGGGGCCGTCGGCTCGCCAAGCGCTTCGGCGTCGACGCCAGGTACGACGCCAAGACGTTCATCGCCGCCGGCGGCTCCGATGGCTATCTCGACCACGAGTCGTCCAAGCCCGACAAGCTGGATCCCGTCGTGGTCGAGATGTTCGAGGCCGTGCCGGCCGCCAAGGGTGGCGTCATGGTCGTCTACGGCTGGACCATGGCCGAAGACCTCGTGAAGCTCGGGAAGCGCTGAGTCGGAGCTGACATGGTCGAATTCGCCGAGGTCGTCAGATCCCGGCGGATGACCCGGGCGTTCGACGACCGTCCGATCGACCCGGGCGTGCTCGACGGCCTGGTCGAGTTGGCGGCGAGAGCCCCGAGCGCCGGCAAGACGCAGGGATGGCACCTCGTGGTGCTCGAGGGCGACGCCACGTCGTTGTTCTGGGATTCGACGTTGCCGGTCGTGAAGCGAGACTCGTTCCGCTGGAAGCGGCTGCTCAACGCCCCGGTGATCGCGCTGCCGTTGGCCGACGCCAAGGCCTACGTCGATCGGTACGCCGAGCCCGACAAAGCCCAGACCGGGCTGGGGTCAGGGGCGTCGGCGTGGCCGGTGCCGTACTGGACCATCGACACCTCGATGGCGGTGATGACGCTGCTGCTCGCCGCCGAGGACGCCGGCCTGGGCGCGCTGTTCTTCGGCGTGTTCCGGGGCGAACGCGAGCTCCGCCAGCGCCTGGGGATCCCCGGTGGTCTCGAGCTGCTCGGCGCGATCGCCCTCGGTCACCCGGCGCCGCCGATCGACGACTCGGCTTCGGGGCCGGGCCGCAGCGCGACGCGCGAGCGTCGCCGGGCGGCGCAGATCATGCACCGGGGTCGGTGGTAGGCGGTTCCGAGGCGGGTTCGGTGCGGATCCTCGAGCCCTCGATGATCACCTTGCGACCGGTGAGCGCCTCGGCGAAACCCTGCACGGTGTCCTGCGGCGCCTGGCAGGCGTAGTCGCGGCACACGTAGCCGAATCCCTCCGGGCGTTCCTGCCACAGCGGGGAGTCGTACGGCTCACCCCACGCCAGCACCGTGTCGGGCCGCCAGATCGACTGGGCGAGACGGACCAGGTCGGGGCGGTCGCCGACGACCACCACCTCGGTGAGCCCGCGACGACGAAGATCGGCGGCGACGAGGGCGTTCGAGTGCTGGCCGGGGGCCTTGTCGACGGCCCGGGCGATCAGCTGCAGGATGCGGTCGGCCTGGTTGCGATAGCGCTGCTCACCGGTGAGCGCGCCGAGCCGCACGAGGGCGATGGCGGCGGCGGAGTTCGCCGAGGGTGTGGCGTTGTCGACGAGATCCTTCTGGCGCACCACCAGCGCCTCGGCGTCCTCGGCGGTGGTGAACAGCCCGCCCTGCTCGGGGTCGAAGAACCAGTCGAGCATCGTGTCGGCCGTCGCGACCGCTTCGTGGATCCAGCGGGCCTCGCCGGTCGCCTCGGCGAGGCGAGTGAACGCGTCGACGAGCGCCGCGTGGTCGGCGGCGAGGGCGGCGTGGCGGGCCGGGGGATCACCGTCGGCCTGCCAACTGCGCCGCCAGCGCCCGTCGGGCCCACGCAGTTCGCGCACGAGGAACTCGGCGTTGGCGACGGCGGCATCGAGCCAGTCGCGGCGGCCGAACACCGCAGCCGCCTGCGCCAGCGCCGACAGGAACAGGCCGTTCCACTCGGTGATCACCTTGTCGTCGAGGCCGGGGCGGGGCCGCTGATCCCGCGCCGCCCGCAGCGCACGGACGGCGGCGTCGAGTTCCGGCGTCCGCAACAGCTGGCCTCGCGCAGCGAGGCGGTTGGGGATCGAGCGGCCCTCGAAGTTGCCCTCGGGGGTGATGCCGTACCACTCGATCAGCGTCTCGACGGTGGCCGGGTCGGTGTCGGGCAGTGCCGCTCGGACCTCGTCGGGGGTCCAGGTCGCGTACCAGCCCTCGACGCTGTTGCCGTCGGGGTCGAGTGAGTCGGCGTCCTCGGCGGAGTAGAAGCCGCCGTCGGGGTGGCGCAGCGTGGTCAGGACGTACTCGATCGTCTCCTCGACGACGAGTCGGTACTGGGGCCGGCCGAGCACGATCAGCCCGCGTAGGTAGGTGCCGAGCAACAGCGCCTGGTCGTAGAGCATCTTCTCGAAGTGGGGGACGAGCCATTCGCGGTCGGTCGAGTAGCGGGCGAATCCCCCGCCGATGTGGTCGTACATCCCACCCGAGCACATCGCGTCGAGGGTGGTGGTGAGGATCTTCTTCGGGCCGTCGCCCGCATTGGTCATGTAGGCGCGCAGGATCAGCTCGAGGTGGAACGTCGAAGGGAACTTCGGTGCCTGGCCGAAGCCGCCCCACTCCTGGTCGAAGGCGCCGGCGAGGGCCCGCAGACCCTGGTTGATGTGGTCGACCGTGGGGCCGTCGGCAGCCGGCCGGAGCTGGGCCGTGGCGTCGATCGCCGTGACCAGGGCAGTGACGTTCTTGCGGATGTCGTCGGGCTTGGTGCGATAGGCATCGTCGACGGCGTCGAGCAGCTTCACGAACGCGTCCTTCGGGTAGTACATGCCGCCGAAGAACGGTTCGCGCTGGGGGGTGAGGAACACCGTCATCGGCCAGCCCCCGCGGCCCGTCATGGCCTGGACGGCATCCATGTACACCGCGTCGACGTCGGGTCGCTCCTCGCGGTCGACCTTGACGTTGACGTACAGCTCGTTCATCTTCGCCGCGACCTCGGGGTCCTCGAAGCATTCGTGGGCCATCACGTGGCACCAGTGGCAGGCCGAGTAGCCGACCGACAGCAGGATCGGCACGTCGCGCGCTTCGGCGGCGGCGAACGCCTCGTCGCCCCAGGGGTACCAGTCCACGGGGTTGTCGCGGTGCTGGCGGAGGTAGGGAGAGGTTTCGTCGGCGAGCCGGTTCACCCATTCGACCGTACCGTCGCCGATGTCACGAGCAACCAGGCGCGGTCGGTTCAGCAGATGTCGGTGCCGTCGGGGCCGGTGATGTGCCAGTGGCCATGGTCATCACGGGTGATGGTGAAGCCCTGTTCCTTGAAGTAGTTGTGGCGGGGGCACAGGGGGCCACCGTTGTCGGGGTTGGTGGGGCCGCGAGTGCTCCAGCTGGTGAGGTGGTCGGCGTGGCACCAGTGGTGTGGTTGGTCGCAACCGGGCCAGATACAGGTGGGCTCCAGCAGCATCACGGCCTCGCGGGCGAAGCCCGTGAAGAGCCGTGACGTGCGTCCGAGGTCGATGACGACGCTTCGGCTGTCGGTGACGACGCGGCGGATCATGGCCCACAGTGAGACACCGATGACGGCGTTGGGGTCGACGCGGTGGCCGCGGGCGGTTCGTGAGGTGACGTCGCGGTAGGTGAGCGGGTCGATGGGGTGGTGGTCGGCGACTGCGCGAGCGCTGGCCTCGTCGAGGAGGAAGTCGACCGTCGGCAGGGGCCGGTTCCGGTCGGGCGGGCAGGCGGCGGCGGCTCGGGCCATCTCGAGCAGGGCGTCGGCGCGTCGTTGGGGTTCGGTGCGGGCGAGTTTGGTGACGTCGACGTTGCCCTCGCCGAGGCGGCGGGTGGCGTCGGTCCAGTCGCGTGCGAACTCGCGGTCGACGTACCAGGAGAAGATCTCGAGGAACTCGGGGCCGGCGACGTCGTCGAGCTCGGCGTGGAGGCTCCAGTGGCCGTCGGGATGCTGGTGCATCATCGCGGTGCGGCGTTGGTGGTTGCGTTCGGTCTTCTCGGCGGCGCCGACGGGGTCGGCGAGCGCTTCGAAGGTGAGCGCGCGGCGTTCGAACTCGACGTAGGAGACGTCCATGGCGTCGATCATCAACTCGCGGACACCGGTTGCGAGGACGTCGGGATCGATGCGGGGGTTGGCGGCGATGCGTGCCATCAACCGGGTCTGGGCGACACCGACCTGGCCGGCGGCGAGCGCAGTGTTCCAGATGCCGACGGCTCGGCGTAGCCGGGCTTCTTGCATGCGGCCGTGGGCTTCGGCGCCGGAGAGTTGCAGGTGGTGCTTCATCCACGCCTTGGCGGTGAAGAACCCCTGGTCACGGAACGGTTGGGCGGCGTCGAGATGGTCGGCGGCGGCGATCGCGGCGGCGGTCGCCTGGCG
>JAWLFC010000091.1:0-12882 GCA_041685755.1 Ilumatobacteraceae bacterium | reverse complement strand
CTGCTCCCCCAGCGCCGAGCGGAGGTGCCGGTACTCGACATGGCCCTCCATCCGGTCGACGAGCGCGATGTTGCGGCGCCCGCGGACGGCGAGCAGGCCACCCGTCGGCGCCATCTTCGACGACCGGAACCATCCCTGCCGGGCCCGCGACAAGCGGTCGACGTCGTCCCACGCCAGACGGTCGCGTCGCAGCGGCGCCCGGCGCGTCACCCCCTGCTCGTCGAACTCGGACGCGACCGGCATGTCGAACAGGATCACCACCGTTGCGACGACCGCCGCCACGACGAGCGCGGCACTGACGATGGTGATGCCCGCCGTCACGAGGCCGAACACGGCGAGCGCCACCAGCAGCAGCGTGCCACCGACGGAGAAGGCGATCCCGCTCCACGACGAATGCAGCGTGATGCGATCGGGCCCGGCGGCACGGGGCGACGAGTCGCCCCGGCTCACGGAGCGGAGCTGCGACCGAGCGCGACGGGCGTCGCCGCCTCGTGCGCCTCCACCGGGAAGTGGCAGGCAGACCACAGGCCGGGCTCACGCTCGACGAGCGGCGGCTCCTCGCTCGCGCAGATGTCCCGCGCTTTCCAGCACCGCGTGCGGAACCGACACCCGCTCGGCGGGTCGACCGGCGACGGCACGTCGCCCTCGAGCACGATGCGCTGGCGCTGCTTCTCGATCGTCGGGTCGGGCACCGGCACCGCCGACAGCAACGCCGTCGTGTACGGGTGCGTCGGCCGCTCGTAGATGACGCTGCGCGTACCGACCTCGACGATCTTGCCGAGGTACATCACCGCGACCCGGTCGGACACGTGACGCACCACGGACAGGTCGTGGGCGATGAACAGGTAAGCGATGTCACGTTCGCGCTGCAGGTTCTTGAGCAGGTTGACGACCCCGGCCTGCACGCTGACGTCGAGCGCCGACACCGGCTCGTCGAGCACGATGAACGACGGGTCGAGGGCGAGCGCCCGGGCGATGCCGATGCGCTGGCGCTGACCGCCGGAGAACTCGTGGGGGTAACGGTTGCCGTGCTCCGGGCTCAACCCGACGTCGTCGAGCAACGCTGCGACTCGGCGCTGGCGGTCCTGGCGCGACATCGAGTCGTGGATCTGGAACGGCTCGCCGACGATGTCGTTGACCGGCATCTTCGGGTTCAACGACGCGTACGGGTCCTGGAAGACCATCTGCATCTTGCGCCGCAGCCGCTGCATGTCCTTGCCGGGCAGACCGACGATCTCCTGGCCCTCGAACTTCACCGAACCGGACGTGGGCTCGTGCAACCGCAGCAGCGCCCGACCGGTCGTGCTCTTGCCGGAACCCGACTCGCCCACGAGGCCGAGGGTCTCGCCACGGTCGACGTCGAAGGTGAGGTCGGACACGGCCTGCACCTGGGCGACGACCTTGTTGAAGAACCCGCTGCTGCGCACCGGGAACTCCTTGACGAGGTTGGTGACCTGCAGGAGTGGTTCGGCGCTCACGACTCACCGTCCGATCCGGCCTCGCCGCCGACGAGCGCGGCGTCGACGGGCGGATCCTTGCGGAAGGCGTTGCGGAACAGCTGCACCGGATCGGGATCGTCGGCGACGGCTTGCCAGCGATGGCACGCCGAGCGGTGGCCCGGATCGTCGGTGTCGTACAGCGGCGGCTCGGAGCTGAGGCACTGTTCGATGACCAGCGGACAGCGAGCGGCGAACTTGCAGCCCGCCGGCGGCTTGATCAGGCTCGGCGGCGCGCCCTGGATCGGGATCAACTCGCCGGTGTCGCTCGTGAGCGACGGCACCGAGCCCAGCAGGCCCGCCGTGTAGGGCATGCGCGGGCGGTGGAACACTTGGTCGGCGGTGCCCTCCTCGACGAAGCGTCCGGCGTACATCACACCGACGCGATCGGCGACGCCGGCGACGACGCCGAGATCGTGGGTGATCAGCACGATCGCTGCGCCCACGCCTTCCTTCACCTCGAGCAGCGTCTCGAGGATCTGGGCCTGCACGGTGACGTCGAGGGCCGTGGTCGGCTCGTCGGCGATGATGATCTCGGGGCTGTTGATGATCGCCATGGCGATCATCACGCGCTGGCGCATGCCGCCGGAGAACTCGTGCGGGTAGGAGTTGGCGCGCTGGCGCGCCTGCGGGATGCCGACGGTGTCGAGGATCTCGATCGCCCGCTCCTTGGCGACCTTCGGAGCGATGCGCTCGTGGGCCAGCACCGCCTCGGCGAGCTGGCGGCCGACGGTGTACACCGGGTTCAGCGACGTCATCGGATCCTGGAAGATCATCGAGATGCTGTTGCCGCGGAACCCGCGCACCTTGCGGTCGGGCTGGTTGACCAGGTCGTGATCGAGGTAGCGGGCCCGGCCGGTGATCTGCGCCGTGCGCGGCAGCAGCCCCATCAGCGCCATGGTCGACACCGACTTGCCGCAACCCGACTCGCCGACGATGGCGAACACCTCGTTGCGCTTCACCTCGTAGCTGACGCCGCGGACCGCCTCGACGACGCCGTCCTCGGTCGGGAACGACACGGTGAGGTCCTCGACGCGCAGCAGCGTGTCGTCCCACGGTGAGACGTCGTCCTGGCCGTTCGCACCCGGCTCGATCGTCAGGCTCACTGGCGCACCCGCGTCTGCTTCGGGTCGAACGCGTCGCGCAGACCGTCGCCGATGAAGTTGATGCACAGCGCGATCGTCACGATGAAGATCCCGGGCCACCAGAAGAGCCACGGCCGCGTCGTGAACGCCGTCTGGTAGGTCGACACCTGCTTGCCGAGCGACCAGTCGCTGCCCCCGACGCCGAGGCCGAGGAACGACAGCGCCGTCTCGACGAGGATCGCGGCGGAGATCAAGAGGGTCGCCGTCACGACGATCGAGCCGATCGCGTTCGGCATGATGTGGCGCCAGATGATGCGCTTGTTCGACGCTCCGAGCGCGCGGGCGGCCTCGACGTACTCCTTCTCGCGCAGCGACATGAACTCGGCACGGATGATGCGCGATGTGGTGAGCCACGACGCCAGGGCGATGATCACCGCCAGGATGAAAATGCTCGACGAACCGAACCGGCGGCCGAGCACCGCCGCCACGAGGAGCAACGGAATCGTGAACATCACGTCGACGAAGCGCATGATGAGCGTGTCGGTCACGCCGCGGTAGAACCCCGAGAGCGCGCCGAGGATGGTACCGATCGCCGTGGCCAGCAGTCCGGCCACGGTGGCGATCACGAGGCTCTGCTGGGCGCCGCGCAGGGTGACGGCGAAGTAGTCACGACCGATCGTGTCCTGGCCGAACGGATGCTCGCCCAGCATCAGGCCGTCGCCGTCGAGCCACGGGATGAGGTCGAGGGTCGGCCTGCCGCCGTTCTCGAGCGTGCCGGACATGTTGTACGGGTACTTCCACAACGGCAGGCCCACGTAGGCGAGGATCACCATCGCAACGAGAACGGTGAGGCTCACCATGGCGAGACGGTGGCGGAAGAAGCGACGCCGGATCAGCTGCCACTGGGTGCGCGACTCCACGGTGAACTCGCCGTCGTGCTCCTCGAGGCCGATCATCTGCGCTCCGACAAGGTCGGGTGCGACGTCGGCGACGGTGGCGTGCTCGGCGTCCTGTGTCGTCATCGGCGGATCCTCGGGTCGATATAGGCGTACAAGATGTCGGCGACGGCGTTCATGAAGATGAGAACGATCGACGTGACGAGCAAGAAGCCCATCACCGGGTACGGGTCGACGTCGTTGAGGCCGTCGATGAACAGCGAGCCCATCCCCTGCCAGGCGAAGACCCGCTCGGTGATGACAGCGCCCTCGATGATCGTGGCCACGCTGATCGTGATGACGGTCATCACCGGGATCAACGCCGTGCGGAACGCGTGACGCATGATCACCTGCGTCGCCGGCAACCCCTTGGCCTTGGCGGTGCGGACGTAGTCGGACTTCAGCGTTTCGAGCATCGACGCACGCGTGAAGCGCATGAACGTGGCGAACCCGATCAACGCCAGCGCGAGCGACGGCAGGATCTGGTGACCTGCGTAGTCGATCATGCGCACCCAGAACGGTCCGGTCAGGTTCGGTGTCTGCGGCCCGATCGTGGCGATCGTCCGATCCGGCTCCCACGCCGAGATGAACTGGTCGAACACGACGACGAGGCCGACGCCGATCGTCGCCCACATGCCGGTGCTGACCGCGGCGCGCCGGTCGATGACACCGCCGATGACCGAGCCGACGACGGCACCGGTGACGAGCGACAAGACGAAGAGCAGCAGCAGCTGCGTCCAGGTCGGGTCCTCGATCCACGACGAGAACGCCAGCGATCCGACGACGCCGACGAGCGCGGTGACGACGCCGGCGGCGACGACCCGACGGTTCTCCAACGGAGCGAACAGCGCGGCGGCACCGACCCCCACGGCGAGCGACACGAGCGTCACCACCAGCGGCGACAGGCCGGGGTTGAGCATCCAGTCGGTCGCGTCGATGATGACGAGCCCGACGAGGAAAACGAGGCCGGTGACTGCTCCCGCGAAGAGCCGTCGCCGTCGAGCGCCCGGTGTCAGGCCGAACGCGAGGATCGCCGGGATGATGCTCAAGATGGCGATCCCGGCCGGCGACAAGCCGGGCGCCTCCAGGAAGTCGTTGAACTTGATGGCACCGAACTCCTTGAGGAGCACAGCCACCCAGAAGACCGGGAGCGAGAAGAACAGGAAGGCGGCGAACGTCGAGGAGTAGTCGATGATGCTGTACTGGCGAACGGCGGTGACGATGCCGACGACGATGCCGATGACGATCGAGAGCAGGGTGGCGAGGATCACGAGGCGAAACGTCGTGGTCATTGCGTCGCCGAGGAGGGCCGAGACGTCCTGGCCCTCGCGGTTCTGGCCGAAGTCGCCGCGGATGATGCCGCTCAGCCAGTCGATGTAGCGCTCGAAGAACCCCTGGTCGAGGTTGAGGCGCTGACGACGGGCGGCGATGAGCTGGTCGACGTTGGGGTTCTGCGACTGGCGCAGATCGGCCAAGGGGTCACCGGAAATGGTGACCAGGAAGAACATGAGGAACGACGACGCGAGCAGGATGGGGATCGCCACCAGCATGCGTCGAAGGATGAAGAAGAACATAGGTCGGAAATGAAGATGGTGCGCCGGGCCGGGGCCCGGCGCACCATCAACGTAGTCAGGTCAGAACGACCGACGACTGATCAGGCTCGGGACCACTCGCTGGCGTTCCAGGTGAGCCCGTTCTGCGACGGGTTGTAGGTGACGTTGCTCACGTCGTCGCTGTAGGCGACGACACCCGGGAAGCTGAACACCGGGATGGTGGCCAGGTTCTCCCACAGCAAGATGTCGATCTGGTTGGCCAGGTCGATCTGGGCCTGCGGGTCCGGGGTGACGAGCAGCTCCTCGAGCAGCGGCTCCATCTCGGGGATGTCGATGTTGCCGACGTTGTTGCCGGAACCCAGCTGGTAGGTCGACACGGCACCGCTCTTCAGCGGGCTGCCGGCCCAGGCGAACATCGCGATGTCCCAGTCACCAGCGGCCAGCTCGACGTCGAAGAACGTCTCGGAACCGGCGTCGGTGATCTCGAAGCCGATCTGGTTGCAGCTCTCGATGGTGAGAGCGACCTGGTCGGTACGGCGTTGGTTGCCACCGTTGTCGAACCAGCCGAGGCGAACCGGGACGGGCTGGGCGATGCCGGACTCGTCGAGGAGCGCCTGGGCGGCCTCGAGGTCGAGCTCGGACACACCGTTGGAGTTGTCCTGGTAGCCATCTTCGAAGGGCTGGATCCAGCGGTTGTTGAGCACCTCGGCCTCCGGGTTCACCGGCTGGATGAGCGCTTCGACCATCTGCTGACGGGGCAGGCACTTGGCGAAGGCCTCGCGCACGAGGATGTCGTCCCAGATGTCGCTGTTGAAGTTGAAGTCGAAGTGCTCCCAGATGTACTGGTTGCCGGTCTCGACCGTCACGCCGTCGATGCCCTCGAGCTGGCCGATCAGGTCGACGCTGGGCTGCGGGTCCATGGCGCTGATCTCGCCGTTGGCGAGCGCCTGGGCCTGGGCCTCTTCCGCGATGAGGCGGACGACGACGTCACCCGCTGCGGGTGTGCCCCAGTAGGCCTCGTTCGGGACGAGCGTGACGCTGGCGCCGGCTTCCCACGAACCGATGGCGAGCCTGCCACCGGAGAGCATGGTGTCGGGGTTGATCTCGCCCGGGTTCACCGTGTAGAGGGTGTTGTAGGTCTCGGCGATGGCCTCGATGGCCTCGCGGTCGTCGGCCTCGAAGGCCGCCAGGAGGTCGTCGACGCCGGCCTCACGCTCGATGACGTGGGCCGGGACCTGACCGCCGAACACGGACTGCCAGTCGGCGAACGGGGCGGCGTAGGTGACCGTGATGGTCTTGCCATCGTCGGAGCACGCCGGGGCGCCGTCCATCTGGTCGTAGCCGGTGGTGCCGACCAGATCGAAGAGGAACACCTCGGCCTCGGTCTCCTCGTCGATGAGGGGCTCGCCGGCATCGTCGAGCTGCACGTACAGGCCGTTGTTGGCGTAGTACTGGAGGAGGAAGTCGTCGCAGTCGATGGGCTCGCCATCGGACCACACCGCGTCGGCGTTGACGACGTACTCGATCGTGAGCGGGTCTTCGCTGACGATCTCGACGGAGTCCATGAGCTCGGTGTCGAGCTCGAGGGCACCGGTCGGGCCGGCGAAGTTGTACGGGCTGGGCTGCACCTCGTTGAGAACGATCGAGTTCTTCACCGAGTTGCTGGTGCCGAGGTTGTTGTTGTAGTTGCTGAACTCCTGGGCGTTGCCGTAGGCGATCGCCTCACCGGTCGCTCCGCCCTCCCCGGCGGTGTCGTCGGTCGTGTCCTCGCCGTCGGTGGTCTCGGCACCGTCGTCGGTCGTCGTTTCGGTGTCGCCACCGCCGGTGTCGGCGTCGTCGTCGTCGCTGCCACAGGCTGCGACGACGAGCGCCGTGGCGGCGGCGATCGCGAGGAGCTTGGTGCTCCCCCGTCGTGTCGTGTTCACGTAGTTGTCCTCCTGGATGGGGTATGGAACAGGGAGGTGTGGGATGGCACGGGAACCGCCCGGCTTGCGCCAGCGTTCGACTGCACCGAGCTCACTTCGATCCCCTCCCTGTGGATCGAAGCTGCACGACCATATCAGTGACCGCTACCACGCGGTAGCCACCCGTGTTTCGCCCATGTGAAAAGTCGACCCGCCGACATCGCCCCCTCTCGACCGGTTACGCGGTGCCAGGCACCGCGTAACCGGCGATCAGGAACCGAACTGGACGATCTTGGCGAATTCGTCGGGATCGAGGCTGGCGCCGCCGACGAGGGCGCCGTCGATGTCGGGCTGCGCCATCAACTCGGTGGCGTTCGCGGCTTTCACCGAGCCGCCGTACTGGATGCGCACGGCGTCGGCGGTTGCGTCGTCGGTCAGCTCGCGCACCTTGGCCCGGATGGCGGCGCACACCAGCTGAGCATCCTCGGCGGTCGCGGTCTTGCCGGTGCCGATCGCCCAGATCGGCTCGTACGCGATCACCAGCGCGGCGATCTGCTCGTTCGAGCGTCCGGCGAGGCCCGCGTCGATCTGTCCGAGCACCTTGGCCTCGGTGTTGCCGGCCTCGCGCTCCTCCAGCGTCTCGCCACAGCACATGATCGGCGTCATGCCGTGCTGTTGGATCGCGGCGACCTTGCGGTTGACGGTCTCGTCGGTCTCGCCGAACAACTGGCGCCGCTCGGAGTGACCGGCGATGACGTACAGGACGTTGAGCTTGGCGAGGAACGCCGGCGAGACCTCGCCGGTGAACGCGCCGCTGTCGTCGGTGTGACAGTGCTGGGCCCCGAGGTGGAAGTCGAGGTCCTCGCTCTCGATCACCGTCTGCACGCTGCGCAGGTCGGTGAACGGCGGATGCACGCTGATGTCGACGTCCTCGTAGACCTCCTTCGGCACGAGGTAGTGGAGCTTCTGCACGGTCTGGATCGCCTCGTAGTGATTGAGGTTCATCTTCCAGTTGCCGGAGATCAGCGGACGTCGGGTCATGTCGTGCCCCTTCAGGATGGCTGTGTGCGGAGTGCCTCGAGGCCCGGCAGGTCGCCGTTCTCGAGCAGTTCGAGGCTCGCCCCACCGCCGGTGGAGACGTGGTCGACGTCGTCGTCGAAGCCGAACTGGGCGAGTGCTGAAGCAGAGTCACCACCGCCGACGACGGTGAACGCCTTGGTGTCGGCCATCGCCTGGGCGACGGTCCGGGTGCCGGCGGCGAAGCGCTCGTCTTCGAACATGCCCATCGGGCCGTTCCAGAACACCATGCGGGCATCCATGATCACGTCGGTGAAGGCCGCCGCCGAGCCGGGTCCGATGTCGAAGCCCTTGGCGCCGTCGGGCAGGCGGGTGCCGAAGGTGGCGTACTCGTCGTCGGCGGTGACGCCGGTGATGTCCTCGGGCAGGTGGATCGTCTTGCCCTTGGCGCCGGCCTCGTCGAGGAGGCGCTTGCACGTGTCGACCTGGTCGGGTTCGAACAGCGAGTCGCCGATCGGGTTGCCCTGGGCGGCGAAGAACGTGAAGCACATCGCTCCGCCGATCACGAGCGAGTCGACCACCTCGAGCAAGGCCTCGACCACGCCGAGCTTGTCGGAGATCTTGGCGCCGCCGAGCACGGCCACGAAGGGGTGCTTCGGAGAGTTCCGCAGACCGAGGAGGACCTCGACCTCCTTCTGCAGCAGCCGCCCCATCGCCGACGGCACGTGCTGCGGCGGCCCGACGATCGACGCGTGCGCCCGGTGCGAGGCCCCGAAGGCATCGTTGACGTATCCGTCGACGCCGTCGACGAGTCGCGCGACGAACGCCGGGTCGTTGCCGGTCTCGCCCGGGTCGAAGCGCAGGTTCTCGAGCAACTCGACGCCGGGCGCGAGCTCGGCGAGGCGTTCACGGACCGGGTCCATCGAGTACTTCGGGTCGGGCTCACCCTTCGGCCGACCGAGGTGGCTGGCCGTCACGACGTTCGCGCCGCGGTCGGTCAGCCACTCGATCGTGGGCAGCGCCGCTCGGATACGGAAGTCGTCGGTGATCGTGTCGCCGTCGAGTGGCACGTTGAAGTCGGTGCGGACGAAGATGCGCTTGCCGCTCAGGTCGCCGAGCCGAGACTCCAGATCCTCCAGCGTGGGGATGTGCGCCGAGGTGTCGTCGGCCATCGGCTCAGCGCTTGATCTTGCTGCCGGTGAACGCCGTCAGGTCGACGAGGCGGTTCGAGTAGCCCCACTCGTTGTCGTACCAACCGTTGATCTTCACCAGCGTGCCCATGCTCATCGTGAGCCCGGCGTCGAACACGCACGAGTGCGGGTCGGTGACGATGTCGCTCGACACGATCGGGTCCTCGGTGTACTTCAGCACGCCCTTCAGCGCCTTCTTGGCGGCGGCGGCGAACGCTGCGTTGATCTCCTCGACCGTGGCCGGCTTCTTCAGCGTGGCGGTGAAGTCGGTGAGCGATCCCGTCGGCGTCGGCACCCGCAATGCGGTGCCGTCGAGCTTGCCCTTCATCGACTCCATGACCAGCGACGTCGCCCGCGCCGCGCCCGTCGAGGTCGGCACGATGTTGATGGCGGCGCCGCGGGCCCGACGCAGGTCCTTGTGCGGTCCGTCGACGAGGTTCTGGTCGCCGGTGTAGGAGTGCACGGTCGTCATCAGGCCCTGCTCGACACCGAACGCGTCGTCGAGGACCTTGACCATCGGCACGAAGCAGTTGGTCGTGCAGCTGGCGTTGGAGACGACCTTGTGCTTGCTGACCCGGAAGTCCTTGTGGTTGACCCCGTAGACGAAGGTGGCATCGGCGTTCGACGCCGGCGCCGAGACGATCACGAGCGGTGCACCGCCGTCCAGGTGGGCACTCGCCGCCTCCCGGCTGTTGAAGAAGCCCGTCGACTCGATCACGACGTCGACGCCCAGATCGCCCCACGGCAGGTCGGCCGGGTTGCGCTCGCTGAGCACCTTGAGCGTGTCGCCGCCGGCCTTGATCGTCGACTTCGTCGCGCTGACCTTCTCGGGGAACCGTCCGAGTACCGAGTCGTACTGGAGCAGGTGGGCCATCGTCTCGATCGACCCGAGGTCGTTGACGGCGACGAAGTCGAAATCGGCGCCGCTCGCCTTGGCGGCACGGAAGAAGTTTCGTCCGATGCGTCCGAAACCGTTGATGCCGACTCTGATGGTCATGATGCAATCGCCTCCTGGCGGGATGGGGGTGTTCGCGGCGGTGTCCGCTGCCGACTGTAGTTGCCCACGCGAGGGCACCGGGAAACGATCCGGGTCGGTCGCCGCAGCGGGTCAGCGCGAGAGGTCGCGATGCGTGGCGCGGACGGCGACACCGCGGTGACGGAGGCGGGCGGCGAGTTCCTCGGCCACGGCGACCGATCGGTGGCGCCCGCCCGTGCAACCGACCGCCACCGTGAGGTAGCTGCGCCCTTCCGCCTGGTACTGCGGTACGAGCATCGCCAGCAGGTCGTCGAAGCGGTCGACGAAGGAGGACCCGCTCGCGGTCTCGAGGACGTAGTCGCGCACCTTCGGGTCGTGGCCCGTCAGCGGTCGGAGGTCGTCCTCCCAGTGCGGATTCGGGAGGAACCGCACGTCCATCACGATGTCGGCGTCGAGCGGCAGACCGTGCTTGAAGCCGAAGCTCTCGACGGCCACCTGGAGCCTGGAGCCGCCGGCGGTGTCGAAGGCGTGGTCGATGCGCTCCTTGAGCTGGTGCACGTTGAGGTCGGTCGTGTCGATGACGAGGTCGGCGGCGGCCCGCACCGGGTCGAGCATCGATCGTTCCAGCTCGATCGACTCGACGAGGCCGTCGGCGCTGTCGGCGAGCGGGTGACGGCGGCGCGTCGCGTCGTAGCGACGCACGAGCTCCGGCGTCGCCGCGTCGAGGAAGACGACACGCACGTCGTGGCCGGCGGCGCGCAGCTCGCCGACCTTGTCGAGGACCTCGGCGTGCTGGCGACCGGCAACGAGCGCCAGCCGGTCGATGTCGCTGGTCGGCTTGGCGGCGAGTTCGACGATGGTGCCGATCAGCGCCGTCGGCAGGTTGTCGACGACGAACCACCCGAGGTCTTCCAACACGTCGGCGACACCCGACCGACCGGCGCCGGACAGCCCGGTGATCAGCACGATGTCGGCCACGGCCGCCACCCTACCGATCCCGCCCCGACCCACCCGGCGATGAGCCAACCGCCCGAATCCCGGCCCTTCCCTCATCGCCGCGCCGGAACTCCACGGAGCGATGAGCCAACCGCCCGGATCCCGGCCGTTCTCTCATCGCTCTGCGGGGTCAGGTGCGGCGGAGGCGGAGGTAGAGCAGGCGCGGGATCGCTGCGGCCTCGGCGTACTCGAAGGCGCGGTCGACGAAGCCGTCGGGTGGCCGCGGCTCGACCATGCGCTCGAGCGCCAGACCGTGCTCGGCCAGCGAGTTGACGTACCTCGACAACGGCCGGTGGACGAAGCGGATGAACACACCCGGCTCGACCTGCTCGACGGTGTCCTGCTCCACCAGGTACGGCCCGATCCGCCAGTACTGCTCGGGCGGATCGACCATGTGGTCGTCGATCCAACCACTGCCGGGGGTCTGCAGCAGCGGGTGGTTGAGGAAGAACGAGAACCGGCCACCCGGACGCAACACCCTGGACACCTCGGCGATCGCGCCGTCGACGTCGTCGATGTGTTCGAACACGAGACAGGCCACGACGGCGTCGAACGACGCGTCGGCGAACGGCAGCTCGGCGGCGCCCGAACGGGCGTAGGCCGCTCCCCCACGGCGCTGCTGGGCGACCCGGATCTGGTTCCACGTGGGGTCGACGCCGACGACCGAGGCTCCCCCGCGCGCGATCAGCCGACTGATCTGCCCGTCCCCGCAACCCACGTCGAGCACCCGCTCGAAGCCGCTCAGCTCGGCCCTCGCCAGCGGCAGGATCTGCTCGGTGTACTCCGGGTCGGCACCCTCGGTGAAACCGTCGATCCACCACTGGGCGTGGTCCTCCCACAGATCGTCCGTCACCGGGCAGAGACTACGGTCGACGCCATGGAGTTCTCCGTCTGGCCAAACCCCGAACGTCCACCCTCCGAGGTGCTCGACCTCGCCCGGATGGCCGACGCCGACGGCTGGTACGGCATGTGGTTCGCCGACCACTACATGCCGAACACCGGCAGCGAGTCGATCCAGCCGGGCGACGTCCACGAGTGCTGGGCCATGCTGCCGGCCATCGCCGCCGTCACCGACCGCATCCGTGTCGGCCCGCTCGTCTCGCCGACCTCGGTCCACCATCCCGCCGTCCTCGCCAACCGCGCGGCGACCATCGACCATCTCTCGAACGGCCGAATGGTCCTCGGCATCGGCGCCGGTTGGCAGATCAACGAACATCGCGCCTACGGCATCGAACTGCAGGAACCCGGACCCCGCGTCACGCGCTTCGACGAGGCGATCCAGATCATCCGCTCGCTCCTCAACGACGAACGCACCGACTTCCACGGCGAGTACTACGACATCACCGACGCCCCCGCCGACCCCAAGCCGGTGCAGTCACCGCTGCCGATCCTCGTCGGCACGGGCAGCCCCCGCATGCTCCGCATCACCGCCCGCCACGCCGACGAGTGGAACACGTGGGGTGGCCCCGACATGGCGAGCGGCGCTCTCGACAAGCTCCACACCGCCTGCGAAGACGTCGGCCGCGACCCGTCGACCATCCGGAAGTCGGCGCAGGCCCTGGTGTTCATCAGCGACGACGCCGAGCTCGCCGAGAACATCGAGAACGGCGGCATGGGGCCCCGCTCGATCGTCGGGTCGACCGACGCCCTCGTCGAGCAGCTCGGCCGCTACGGGGAGCTCGGCTTCGACGAGTTCATCGTGCCGGACTTCACGCTCGGTGGCACGGCCG
>JAWLFC010000185.1:0-3108 GCA_041685755.1 Ilumatobacteraceae bacterium | reverse complement strand
CGGCCCGTTCAGCCCGGTGCACGCCACGCTGTGTTCCGCGTCGCGATCATGCGACCACGATGAGGCGATACAGCTTGGCTAAGCTAGGACCATGGTGTCACGAGTCGTCAACACGCACGAAGCGAAGTCGCGCCTGTCGGAGTTGATCCGTGAGGCCGAACAGGGCCACGACGTGATCGTTGCCCGCAACGGCCAGCCCGTCGCGAAGATCATTCCGTGGCCCCCTGCTCGACCCGAACGTTCCGCCGGCGCGTGGCAGGGTCGAGTCGAGTACCACGGCAATGAAGTCGGCAGCGATGCCGACGTCGTCGAACTGTTCGACCGGTCGGCGTCGGCGCCCTCGCCGTGAGGTTGTTGGTCGACAGCCACGTCGCGCTCTGGTGGCTGGAGGGCAACGACAAACTCGGCCCGGAGACGCGACGTCTGCTCGAGTCGGCCGACGAGGTGTTCTTCTCGGCCGCGACTCCGTGGGAACTCGGCATCAAGCGGGCGCTCGGCAAGCTCGACTTCCCCGACGGCCTCGCCGATGCATTGGTGGCGAGCGGCTTCACGGAGCTGCCGGTCTCCGCGGTCCACGGCGAGTTGGCCGCGAAGCTCCCGCCACATCATCACGACCCGTTCGACCGTATGTTGGTCGCGCAAGCCAGGGCGGAGGCACTGGTGCTGGTGACGGCCGATCGGGCAATGCAGCCGTACGACCTGGAGCTCCTCGACGCTCGGGGGTGACGGCACACCGTCAGGCGACGAGGTCGAGTGCCAGGCGGAGCCCGGCGTCGATCCGGGCGAGGGTGTCGTGATCGAGCGCTGCCACGCGCTCGCCGAGTTGCCGCTTGTCGAGGGTGACGATCTGCGACACGTTGACGACCGAGTCCTTCGGCAACCCAGATCGGCTCGCCGGCACGGCGACGTTGCCGGGTGCGGCGGCGAGATCGACGTTGCTGCTGATCGCCACGGCGACGATGGTGCCGATCCGGCTCAGGTTGAACGAGTCGGCCGACACGACCAACACCGGCCGACGCTTGCCGGGTCCCGATCCGGTGGGCGCCGGCAGCTCGGCCCACCAGATCTCGCCGCGGGCGATCACCAGTCCTCGTCGATGGCGAGGGCCTGCAGCGAGGCGAGGCCGGGGTCGAGCTCAGAGGGACGGTCGCCGTACACGTCGTCGAGGCGTTCGGTGATCTCCGTGGACTCGTCGGAGTCGAGCAGCTTGGCAAGCGCTTCGGCGTACAGCTCCGACCGCGAGATCCGCCGGCGCCGGGCGAGTCGGTCGGCCGCCTCGAAGATGGGGTCCGGAATCGAGACAGCGGTCTTCACGACCGATGAGTATAACTCGGTCATACCCGGCGGCCACCGAGTTCGTAGGTCACGCCGATCCGGAGGAGCCGAACGAGCCACTCTTCGACCGGCATGCCGGCGTGGAGCGCAGCGGTGCGTAACTCGGCGAGTACCGCTGGCCGCATGTGGATCTCGATGAAGACGAGACCCTCGGGGATTGCTTCCATGATGCGTCCTTTCGACGGGGATCATGGGGGAGCCGGTGTGGATCACCGTACGCACCGGGTGTCACGGAGTTGTCGGGGGAGTCGTACGTCGACCCGGGCTCGGTTGGTGGGCAGACTGGACCATGGCCTCACTCTCCGACGACCGAGTTCGCAGCTTTCTCCTGCAGGGCACCCGCACCGGCAAGGTCGCGTGGGTCGCCTCCGACGGGGCTCCCCACGTTGCGCCGATCTGGTTCGTGCTCGACGGCGACGACGTCGTGTTCAACACCGGCGCCGACACCGGCAAGGGTCGGGCGCTCGCCCGAGAGGGTCGGGCGTCGTTCGTGGTCGACGACGATGCGCCGCCGTTCTCGTTCGTGAAGGTCGACGGCACGGTCACGCTGCACGACGACCTCGACGAGGTGCGCCGGTTCGCCACGATCATCGGTGGCCGCTACATGGGCGCCGACCGCGCCGAGGAGTTCGGCCGCCGCAACGGCGTGCCGGGAGAGTTGCTCGTCCGGCTCCACCCGACCAAGGTCACCGCTGCGTTCGGCGTGGCCGACTGAGGACCACCGGGTTACGGGCAGGTAGCGCGTACTGGCCCGTTCATGACGACACACATGGCGCCGACCGGCGATCCGCGCGCCTCCGGGTCAGGAGATGGACTTGCCGAGCCGGTCGCGCGCAGCGAGCAGCGACGCGATCGCCGAGTCGATCGCCTCCTCCGTCGATGACGGCGCCGACAGGCCGTCGAGCAACATCCGACGCGCGGTCTGCGACACCGTCTCGTTGCGCGTCGCAGCGACGACCTCGAGTTGACGGAACAGCTCCTCGGGCACCCGGATCGACACGTGACGAGACTTCGGTGCAGCCGCCGCAGGACGCTCGAGCTGTTGCCCGGTCTCGCCCTCCAGCCACTCGATCAGTTGTGGTCTGCTCATCGTGCTCCTCCTGTTCGCTCGATCGCATCGGCGACGACGTAGGCGATCGTCACGGCGTGACGGTCGAGGTGGACAACGTCCCATGGAGCCAGCCGAGCTCCTCGACCTTCATTTGTCACACATCGTAAGGAGTGGCCCACGGATCCCTGTGACAGGCCCTGACTATGTTCGGCTGAGCGAGCTCGACCGAACCCCTCGTCAACCGGGTGGTCCAACAGTGCGGAGTGACCCGACGACCCGGGAGGCGAGTTGATATCGTTGATAGCAGTGGCTCAGTTGATCGTGCGCAACCTCGACGAGGACCTGGTTCAGCGGTTGAAGCGCCGCGCCGCGGCGCACGGCCGGTCGACGGAGGAGGAGCATCGCCAACTCCTGCGCCAGGTGCTGCGACCCGAAGGCCTCGGCGCCGCGCTGCTGGCGATGCCCGACGTGGGCGCCGACGCGGACTTCGAGCGCCAGGCCGACCTGCCACGCGAACTCGACCTGCGATGACCGGCGGCTACCTGCTCGACACGAACGTGGTGTCGGAACTCCGCAAGGGAACGCGGGCCAACCCCCACGTACGGGCCTGGTTCGAGCAGCACGTCGCCGAGCAGTTGTGGCTGTCGGTGCTGGTGGTGGGTGAGCTGCGACGAGGTGTCGAACTGCTCCGCCGCCGCGACGCCCAGGCGGGCGAAGTGCTG
>JAWLFC010000184.1:0-3120 GCA_041685755.1 Ilumatobacteraceae bacterium | reverse complement strand
CAAGTCGTTCGACACGTTCGGCCCGATCGGTCCGGTCATGGTGTCGCCCGACTCGGTCGACCGCGACCGGCTGCGAATCATCACCGAGGTCAACGGCCAGGTCCGCCAGGACGGCACCACCGATCAGATGATCTTCGACGTGCCGACTCTCGTGTCGTACCTGTCACGGGTGACGACCCTCGCGACCGGCGATCTGATCTTCACCGGGACCCCTGACGGCATCGGCGCCGCCCAGGGGAAATTCCTCGCCGACGGCGACGTCGTCACCACCCGCATCGAGGGCATCGGCTCCCTCACCAATTCCTGCATCCGGATCAGCGACCACCGGGTCTGCTGACCACTTCCACCCGACTCCGACTCGAAAGGATTCGACACCCAATGTCCGATTCACCTGCCCGGCTCTCGCTGAGCCACGCCACGGTCGCCGTCCGCGATCTCGACGCCATGCTCGACTTCTACTGCGGCGTGCTCGGCTTCGCCGTGACCAACCGGGGCACCGTCGGCGACGGCGCCGAGATGGCGTTCATCTCTCAGGACCCGACCGAGCATCACCAGATGGTCTTCGTGTCCGGCCTGCCCCAACCGGAGCACCAGTTCGTCATGGCGGACCACATGGCCTTCCGCACCGGCACCCTCGACGACTTGCGGGCGATCGGTGACCGGCTCGCCGCTGCCGGGGTCGAGGGCGTCATCCCGATCAACCACGGCAACGCCTGGTCGCTCTACTTCAACGACCCCGAGGGCAACGGCCTCGAGTGCTTCGTCGACAGCCCGTTCCACGTCGCCCAGCCCTTCGCCGACCAGCTCGATCTGTCGTCCGATGACGCGGGGATCGAGGCAGACACCCGGGCGAAGATCCAGGACGACGCCGAGTTCCAGCCGCTCGTCGAATGGCAGGCCGCGTTCCGCGCCCGCCTCGACGAGACGGGGGAATAGCCGATGGATCTGGGCATTGCCGGTCGGCGCGCGATTCTCCTCGGGTCGAGCCGAGGCCTGGGGCGTGCGTGTGCCGAGAGCATCGCCCGTGAGGGGGCGCACGTCGTCGTCAACGGACGAACCGGCGCCGACGTCGACACCGCGGTCGCCGAGCTGCGCGCCGCGTACGACGTCGAGGTGAGCGGCGTGGTGGGCGACTCGTCGACCGCCGAGGTGCACGACGCCCTCCTCGCCACGTGCGCCGAACCCGACATCGTGCTCCTCAACGGCGAGGGCCCGTCGCCGACGCCGTTTTCTCGGCTCACCGACGATGCGCTGGACGCCGCGTTCCAGCAGGCGGTCGTCGGCCCGGTCGGGTTCCTGCAGCGGGTGGTGCCGGGCATGGTCGAGCGCGGGTTCGGGCGCATCGTCGCCGTCAGCTCGGCGATGGTGAAGACCCCGAACCCGGTGATGAGCCTGTCGCATGGCACACGGCTCGGCCTGGCCGGCATTCTGAAGGGGCTCTCGAAGGACGTCGTCGCCCACAACGTGACCGTCAACCAGCTCCTGCCCGAGCGGTTCGACACGGGCCGCCAACAGCAGATGGCCGAGCTGGTGATGCAGTTCAAGGGTGTCTCCTACGACGAGGCCCGAGCGGAGCAGATCGCCTCGATCAAGGCGGGTCGTCTCGGCCGCCCCGAGGAGTTCGGGGACGCGTTCGCGTTCTTGTGTTCCGCCCAGGCCGGGTACCTCTCCGGCCAGAGCCTGCAGCTCGACGGCGGCAGCTACGAAGGGGTGTTCTGATGGCCGACCAGTCCGCCGTCGACGTCGACGTCGTGATCGTCGGCGCGGGGCCGGTGGGCATGCTGGGCGGCATCCTCGCCTCGCGCCACGGGCTCACCGCGTTGGTCGTCGAGCGCCGAGGCGGGCCTCAGACCTCGCCGGCCGCCCATGTCGTCAACGCCCGCACCTACGAGATCTGCCGCCAGGCCGGGCTCGACATGGAACGCATCCACGCCGCCGGCAAGGACCCGGCCGATGCCGGCCACGTCAACTTCGTCACCCGGCTGAGTGGCGATCTGATCGGCCGCCTGCCGTTCGAGCGCCAGGGCGAGGCGTGCCTGGAGTACACGCCGACGCCGCTGCGGAATCTGTCGCAGCACCGATTCGAACCGATCCTGGCCGACGAGCTGCGGGCCTCGCCGGGCGCCGAGCTGCGGTACCGGCACCAGTGGGAGCACTCCGACGAGCTCGATGACGGCGTCGTCTCCGACATCGTCGACCTCGACACCGGCGACACCACCCAGGTGCGGAGCCGCTTCGTCATCGGCTGCGACGGTGCGGGCAGCCGCGTCCGCAAGCAGCTCGGCATCGAGATGGTCGGGCCGCCGCTGATCCAGTGCTACCTGATGATCCACTTCGCGGCAAACCTCCGCTCGCTCACCGCCGACCGGCCCGCTGTGCTGCACTTCACGTTCGACCCCGAAGCCAACGGCGTGTTCATCGCCCACGACGTCGAGTCCGACTGGGTGTTCATGCACGCCATCGATCCCTCGACCGAGTCGGGAGACGACTATGACGACGACCGGTGCCTCGATGTGATCGAGAACGCGGCGGGCACCCGGCTGGACGCCGAGATCCTCGGCAGGTCCACGTGGTGGATGAGTTCGCAGACCGCCGACTCGATGGGGCACGGGCGCATCTTCCTGGCCGGCGACTCCGCTCACCGGTTCCCACCCACGGGCGGGCTCGGCCTCAACTCGGGGGTCCAGGACATCCACGGGCTGATGTGGCGCATCGCTGCGATCGTTGCGGGTCGAGCATCGGACGCGTTGCTCGGCACGTACGAAGCCGAGCGCATCCCGGTCGCCCGGAACAACGCCCACCAGTCGTTGACCAACGCCATCAAGCTGGTGGAGCTGCCCGCCGCGCTCGGCATCGACGCGGAGCCGACCACCGAACGCTTGCATGCATCACTGGCGGACTCGTCGATGGCCGACCAGATCGCGGCGGCCGTCGAGCTGCAGCGCGAGCATTTCGACCTGTTCGGCCTGCAGCTCGGCTACGTGTACGCCGAGGGCACGCTCGTCCCGGACGGGACATCTGCCGAACCGGGTTCGCCCAGTGACTTCGAACCGACGGCGCGGCCGGGGGCCCGACTGCCACACGCCTGGCTCGACGAGGTCGGGGGCGCGTCGACGCTCG
>JAWLFC010000090.1:0-13002 GCA_041685755.1 Ilumatobacteraceae bacterium | reverse complement strand
GGCCGTGCGCATTCGGTCCGCGCCGAGATCGCCGACGTCGACGACCGGGCGATCAGCACCCGAGCAGTGATCGTGGGCGACGACGGTCGGCGTTGCGCGACCGCGACGGCGACGTTCGTTCCCCTCGATCTCGAGCAGGCGAGCGCGGCGGCCGGTTCGCCGATCCCCGAGAACATCGCGGGCTACACGACCGGGGGAGCGCAGTGACCGACATCGCCGTGTGCTGGCTCCTGCCCGTCGGGGTCGGGTCCGGACGGGCCGCAGCGGCCGGGGCCCCGATCAGCCGCGAGCTGGCGGGGGACGCGAGCGGCCCCACGGCACGCCCGGGGCCCTACGGTGCGGGTCCATGACATCTCGTGGGCGCGCGATCCTCACGGATCGGTACGTGAACAAGGGCACGGCCTTCTCGGCGCAGGAACGTCGGCGATTCGGCCTCGACGGACTCCTGCCTCCCGTGGTCGAGGACCTCGAGACACAGTTGCAACGCGTCGACGTCGAGTATGCGTCGAAGAGCACCGACCTCGGCCGGCACGTCTTCCTGCGGGCACTGCAGGACCGCAACTCGGTGCTGTTCTACGCCTTCGTCGAGCGACACCTCGCCGAGCTGCTCCCGATCGTCTACACCCCGACCGTCGGCCTCGCCTGCCAGCAGTGGTCGCGGATCTACCGTCGCGAGCGCGGCCTGTTCCTGTCGTGGCCGCAACGCGATCGCGTCGAGGAGCTTCTCGACAACGCCGTCGGTGACCTCGACGTCGACGTCGTCGTGGTCACCGACGGAGAGCGGGTGCTCGGCCTCGGCGACCTCGGCATCGGCGGGATGGGGATCCCGGTCGGCAAGCTGGCCCTGTACACCGCCGCCGGCGGACTCGATCCGGCCCGGACCCTGCCGGTGATGCTCGACGTGGGAACCGACAACGACGCGCTGCTGTCCGACCCGCTCTACCTCGGCTGGCGGCACCGGCGCGTCCGCGGCGCCGAGTACGACGAACTGGTCGACGCATTCGTCGATGCCCTCGCGAAGCGCTTTCCGGGCGTGCTACTGCAGTGGGAGGACTTCGCCCAGCTGCACGCCAATCGACTGCTGGAGCGTCACCGCGGCCGCATCTGCTCGTTCAACGACGACATCCAGGGCACTGCTGCGGTGACCGTGGCGGCGATCGTCGCCGGACTCGGGATCGCCGGCACGGCCGTCGAGGACCTGCGCGTCGTCGTGGCCGGAGCAGGTTCTGCGGGTACGGGGATCGCCGGTCAGGCGGTCAGGGCCATGGTCGCCGCCGGGGTCTCCGAGCCCGAGGCGAGACGACGGTGCTGGTTGGTCGACCGCGACGGGCTGCTCCACGATCGCATGGAGGGCCTGGCCTCGTTCCAGGAGCCGTTCGCCCGGTCGTGGGAGGAGATCGCCGCCTGGGACGACGACGCCGACGGCGTGGTCGAGCTGCTCGACGTCGTCGGGCATGTCGGCCCGCACGCGCTCGTCGGGGTCACCGGGCAGCCCGGGCTGTTCACCGAGGCGATCATCCGGGCGCAGGCGGCGCAGGTCGAGCGGCCGATCGTGCTGCCGTTGTCGAATCCGACACCGCGAGCCGAGGCGATCCCGGCCGATGTGCTCGCGTGGACCCGGGGCACGGCACTCGTCGGCACGGGCAGCCCCTTCGCCCCCGTCGATGTCGATGGTCGAGCGGTGACGATCGCCCAGGTCAACAACGTGCACGTGTTCCCCGGCGTCGGTCTCGGTGTCGTGGCCGTCGGCGCCCGGGCGGTGTCCGACGAGATGCTCACGGCGGCTGCGACCGAGATCGGGCGTCTCGCCATCGACAACGACGACGGCGGGATCCTTCCCCCGGTCACGCAGAGCCGCACCGTCGCCCGTCACGTGGCCGCCGCGGTGGCACGTACAGCCGTGGACCAGGGCCTCGCCGCGTCGATGACCGCCAGCGAGATCGCGTCGCGGATCGACGAGGTCAGCTGGTCGCCGGTGTACCGGGATCTCGACGATCACGCCGGGCTCTGACCCGCACGGCGGGCCGGCGCCGCACTCAGCGGTTGTGCAGTGGCGTGGTGTCCGAGCCCCGGCTCAGGACGAATGCCAGGATCACGAGACCGACGGCGCCGACGGCCACGAGGCTCCACTGGATGGTGATCCACCGGTCGGCCCAGGCGGAGTCAGCGCTGTTCGGGTTCTGCGATGAGGTGGACCGACCCTTCGGTGGGGTGATGGCCGGCGACTTCCGGGATGTGTTCGTCATGCATGGAGAACACGCCTGCTGCCGGAGGGATTCCGGGTGCGGCGAGACGGGGCGCGGGATCGGAGAGCGAACGCAGCGCCCACGCTCCGAGCAGTGGCCCCGGTCGGTGACGGGAGCAGGGCAGTCGCCGCCGTCTCGACGAGATCCCCCTCGCCATCGTCGGCCGGGTAGAGTCGTCGGCTGACCGAGAGGGCCCCACACGTGTCGAAACGATCGCCTCGCATCCTGATCAACGCGCTGAGCGCCGTGGCGCTCGGCCTGCTCCTGGTGCTGCTCGTACCGATCTGGGCGGGTCACCGTCTGCTCTCGGAGGCGCGGACCCGCCGCCGTTCCGGGGCCACCACCGAGATCCCGCGTGTCGACGCCGGCGACGTCGCGCTCGACGAGATACTGCGCACCAAGACCCCGGTGATCATCTCCGGTCTCGTCGACCAGCTCGACCTGCCGCTCGTCCCCGATCTCGACGGCCTGCGAGCGCTGGCCGTCGACCACACCGAGCCGTTCACCGTCAGGACGCACCGGGCGCACTCGCCGTACTTCCTGTACGTGGGCGACTACGGCGCCGAGCTCGCGTCGACCGACGAGATGACCCTGGCCGACTTCCTCGACCACATGTTCGACGACCGGGCCGAACGCGATCCCGACACCTGCACGTACCGACTGTTCGGCGTCGCCGAGCTCGACCACCACGTCGGGCGCATCATCGACTCGATGGCCGGCGCCCTGTCGAAGCTGACCGACCGCCGCCCCGAACAGAAGGCGAGCGGCATCTGGATCGGCTCGACGGGCGTCACGACCCCGCTGCACCACGACGCGTGGACCGGGCTGCTGTTCCAGATGACCGGGTCGAAACGGGTGCTGATGTTCCCACCCGAGGACCGGGCGAACCTCTACTTCACCTCGCCGTTCGCGGCGACCGATCGTTGGAGCACCCTGCCGGGTCGCTCCGACGACGCCGATCCCGCCACTCACCCGCGTTTCGCGAACGCCCACCGCCACGAGGGGCAGCTCGAGGCGGGCGACGTGCTGTTCATCCCGGCGTTCTGGTCACACGAGATCGAAGCGCTCGAGCCCAACATCAGCATCCCGTTCCGTTTCGGCACCCGCCCGGTCGATCACCTCAACCCGGGTTTCCTGCGGCCCGCCTACGAGATCGTCGACCGCAAGCTGGTGGCACCGCGCCGCGCCGGCTGACGGCCGCTGCGCCCGGTCAGCCGTCGATCGAGACGATCTCGACCGCGACCTCGTACATCGCCCAGCACAGGTAGCGGTACGTCACCTCGTGAGTGGCGCAGAACTCCTGGAACGCCTTGAACTCGTGTTGTCTCCAGTTCGGGTAGTTGAAGTACTCGTTGAACACGATGATCGATCCCGGCCGGATCCGCGGCGCGAGGTTGTCGAGGATGGTCTTCGCCGAGCTGTAGATGTCGGAGTCGACGTGCACGAGCGCGACGTCACCGGGGTGGGCATCGAGGAACGACGGCAGCGTGTCGTCGAACCATCCGACGTGGAGTTCGACGTTCGCCTCGACGGTGGGGATGCCCTCCTTGCCGAACGCACCGGCGTCGAGCGTGTAGCCGCTCCACGGCTCGGGCAGGCCCTCGAACGAATCGAAACCGTGGATCGTCCGTTTCGGGTTGAGCCGGGCGATGTGGTCGATCGTGCTCCCCGAGCGCACCCCGAACTCGAGGTACAGACCGTCGATCGCCGCTCGGTTCGACGCAAAGGAGAGCACCTCGAACGCGTCACGCCGGATCAGGGCGTCGCCCATCTCGGCGGTGATGTAGTCGACGGTCTCGTCGAGCGCCCGTTGCAACAGCGCATTGTGCGGATGCCAGCGATCCGAGTAGTACCAGCTGCGGTGGTACGACCGGCTCGCCGCCGCCGTGACGGGGCTCACGACCCGGTCGAGCAGTCCCCGTAGCCGTGCGGTCCGTCCGGTGAGGCCGCGTCCGAGTCGTGTCACGGTCGGCGATGCTACGGGGTGGACCCGGTGCGTCGGTACCCTCGCCGAGGTGGTGACGACGATGCCGACGGTCGAGCGGGCGCCCCGGTGACCGATCCGTTGGCCGAGGCGGTCCACGACGGTCGTCTGTACGACACGGCAGTGGCGATCGCCGGCGACCCGGCGACGCCGGCGAACGATCGTGATCGGGCACGGCGAGCGGTCGCGGCGTGCGAGCGGATCGGCAGGATCTGCGAGGCGCAACGTCAGGAACTCCTCGGCCGGCTGCGGGTCGGTGGCTGCGCGGTCGAGCCGACCGAGGTCATCGGGCCTCGTCAGCACCACACGATCGAACTGGTGGTCGCCGACTTCGACACCGCCCGCCGAGCGGCCTCGCTGCTGGAGCGAAGCGGCTACGAGCCGTGGCAGACCTGGACCCGCGGAGCGCAGCGGTCAGCGCGCCGCTTCGCCGAGGAACTCGTCGTGGGTGCGACCACCGACGTCACCACCGTCGTCCGCCTGCGATGGGGCGGCACCCGGACGCGTTCGCCGCTGCGCCGGGTGTTCACCCCGACCGCCGGCGACTGGACCATGGTCGATCTCCCGGCGTGGCTGTGGCCCGCGTACTCCATCGTCCGGCCGACTCGACTGGTGATGGAGCGAGCCGGCCTCCGGCGACGTCACGACGACAGCCTCGGGCCGTTCCTGTCGACGCCCGACGAGCTGGTCGTGTCGCTGCTCGAGTTCGGAGGAATCGGGCCGGACGACCGGGTCGTCGACATCGGTTGCGGTGACGGTCGCATCGTCGTGGCCGCCGCCGAACACGCCAACTGTCGAGCGGTCGGCGTCGAGCGATCGGCCGACCTCGTCGACCGGGCTCGACGCCGGGCCGCCGACCACGGTGTCGGCGACCTCGTCGACATCGTGCAGGGCGACGGGCTGACGGTCGACGTCGACGACGCGACGCTCGTCGTCATGTTCCTCTCGATCCGGGTGGTCGCCGACCTCGTCCCGGCGCTGCTGGCGCGTCTGCGTCCGGGCGCTCGCCTCGTGATCCACGAGCAGAGCCGCCTGCCTGCCTCGATGCAACCGGCCCCGGACGAGTCGGCGGTGCTGATCACCGACGGCGCGGTCACGGTCGCCCACCGCTGGACGAAACGCTGAGAACGTCTCGTCAGCCGAGGCCGAGCAGCCGGGCGATGATGTTGCGCTGGATGTCCGACGTCCCGGAGTACACCAGCCCGCCGATCGCATCGCGCAGGTCACGCTCGACCTCGAACTCCGACACGTAGCCCTTGGCGCCGTGCACCATCGACGCCGCCAGTGCCGCCTCGAGCCCGGCTTCGCTGGCGGTGAGTTTGGCGAGCGCCGCCGACATCGCCACGTCGCGCCCGGTGACCGAGGCCATCGCCGCCCGGTACAGCATCAGGCGGGCGGTCTCGTGGCGCTGCTTCATGTCGGCGATGCGGTGCGAGACCGCCTGATGGTCACCGATCGGCACGCCACCCTGCTCGCGTTCGCGTGCGTAGGCGACACTGGCGTCGAGCTGGCGTTCCATCGACCCGACCTGGGTGGCGAACACGAAACTCCGCTCCACCTGCAGCACCGCGTTGAAGATGCTCGCGCCGGCGCCCTCTCGGCCGATCAGCGCCGAGGCGGGCACGACCACGTCGGTGAGGGTGATGTCGCCGAACGGCGTCGTCCGCATGCCCATCTTGTCCCGGTTCTCGAGCCGCTCGACGCCATCGAGGTCGGTCGGCACGAGGAACGTCGACAGCCCCCACGCCCCGGCTCCCGGCTTGGTCGACGCGAACACGATCACGAACGCACAGCGCGACCCGAGGGTGAGGTAGGCCTTGTGGCCGTTCAGCACGTAGGAGCCGTCGTCGCGTCGCTCGGCGGTGGTCGTCAGGCTGTAGGCGTCCGACCCCGAATCGGGCTCGGTCATCGCGAACGCCCCGAGGACGTCGCCGGCGATCAGCGGAGGAATCCACTCGCGCTGCTGATCCTCGGACCCGAACCGGACGATCGTCTCCTGGGTGCTCAGGATCTGGCTGCCGATGGCGAAGGCCAGGCCGTTGTCACGGCAGCCCTGACCGAGCCCCTCGAGCGTCAACAGCGTGGTGGCGAGGTCGGCGCCGGACCCACCGAGTTCGGTCGGGACCATCACACCCTGGATGCCGCGCTCGGCGCAGCGCTTCCAGTCGTCGGCGGCGAACTGCGACCGCAGGTCGGCGTCGACGCGGTCGTGGGTGGCGAGCTCCCTCGCCGCCCACTGCGCGATCTCGGTCTTGACGGGGTGGTGCAGGTCGGCCATCGCCCGGGCGACGGCGAGCAGCGCGTCGTCGCTCACCGCGACGCCTCCGAGCGCAGCTGGATCCGTCCGTACTCGTCGATGTCTTTCCACTCGTCCTGGAAGTCGTCGTTGTTCCACTGGCCGAGCCCGGGATAGAAGACCCGCCGCCCGCCGTGGCCCTCGAAGTCGGGGCCGTTCCAACGCGGGTCGGCGGGTTCGTCGACGCGCTGGTACCGGCTGTCGGACGACAGGCGGCACCGACCGACGGGCGACTGGTTGTCGAGCGCGCCGTGCAGGGTGTGCATCCCGAAGCAGAGCACGTCTCCGGGGCGGAAATCGGTCGTCAGCCACCGGCCTCCGTACTCGCGCTGCACCACCGTCGGGTCGGCATCGAGCCACGTCAGGCCGTCTCGGTCGGCGTCGGCGTCGAGATATCCCGCGTGGAGGCGCTCGGAGCGGTGGCTGTCCTCGAGCACGATCAGGGCGCCCTCGGTCCGGTCGACCCGACCGAGCGGGATCCAACTGGAGAAGATCCGGCTGGTGCCTCGGTTCATGTACGGCCCGTCGCAGTGGAAGCCGCAGCCTTCGCCGGGCCGCACGAATCGCGGCCAGCGCATGTCGAAGCTGCGCACCTCGCCGTCGAGGAGTGCGGCGTGAACGCCGAGCACCTCGGGAGCGTCGGTGACGGCGAGATAGTGGGCGCCGGTGCGCACGCTCTCGGAGAACGCCCGCAGGTTCGCCGAGCGCACGCCGGCGCCGTCGCCGGCGATGGCGTCGTCGACGGAGTGGCGGTCGTCGATCTCGCCGAGGATGGCGTACTTGACGAGGATCTCGTGACGGGCAGCGAGCACCACGTCGGCCGGCAGCAGGCCCCGGAAGAACAGCTGGCCCTGCTCGTCCATCTGCTGGCGCAGCGCAGCGGGGTCGTCGAGCAGGTGGTTGGCCGGCTCGAGTTCACCGAATCGATCGGGGGCGGTGTCGAGAGGGTTGCCGTTCGCAGTCAGCATCGGTCGAGAATCGTAGGGTCGGGCGTTGCGCGAACGGACGACCGGGTTTCCATACCGTGGCGACCTCGGCTACGAATGTCAACTCGTGCCCACCCCTCGCACTCTCGCCGAACTCGTCGACGCCGATCGTCTCGCGACACTGGGCGTCCCGCGCCACGCACCCGCCCTGACCGACGGCACGACGGCGTGGTCGTGGGCGCAGTACGTCGACCTCGTCGCCCGGACCGCAGGAGCGCTCGCCGGTGTCGGGGTCGAGCGAGGTGATCGCGTCGGCGTGCACCTGACGAAATCGGTGTACTCCTTCGTCGCCGTGCACGCCGTGTTGCGCGCGGGGGCGGTGATGGTGCCCGTCGACCCGCTCGCTCCGGTCGACCTCGCCGCCGGCGTGCTCGCCGACGCCGGCGTCGAGGTGGTGATCAGCGACGCCCGACCTGCCGTGCTCGAACCACTCGTCGAGCGGGCGACGCCGTTCGCGCTGGTGCTCCCACGCGCGGCCACCGCTCCTGGCGCCGACACCGGTGCCGCCGCGGTGCTCACGGCCACCGACATCGCCGCTGCGGCACCGGCACCGTTGCCGGTGCTCGACCCCGACGAACCGGCCTACATCATCTACACCTCGGGTTCGACGGGACGTCCGAAGGGGATCGTCCACACCCATCGCAGCGCGATGGCGTACGCACTCGCCGGCGCCGAGGCCTACGAACTCGCCGTCGACGATCGGATGGTCAACATCGCGCCGTTGCACTTCGACCAGTCGACGTTCGAGTTGTACTCCGCCCCGCTCGTCGGGGCCGCGGTGATCGTCGTTCCCGATCCCGTGCTGCGGTTCCCGGCGAGCGTCGCGTCGCTCGTCGAAGCCGAGCGGGGGACCGTCTGGTACTCGGTGCCCCACCTGCTCGTCCAGATGGTCGCCAGGGGAGCGCTCGCCGAGAAGGACCTGTCGTCGCTGCGATGGATCCTGTTCGGGGGCGAGACCTTCCCACCCCGCCAGCTCGCCGAGCTGATGCGGCTCGTTCCCTCCGCCCGGCTCTCGAACGTCTACGGACCGGCGGAGGTCAACCAGTGCACGAGGTACGACCTCGACGCGCCCCCGGTGGGCGACGACCCGGTCCCGATCGGCCGAGCGTGGCCGGCCGCCCGCCTCCGCCTCGTCGACACCGACACACCCCTCGGGTCGGGGAGCGACGTGCCGGTGGGTGAACCCGGAGTTCTCCTGGTCGCCTCCGACACGATGATGGCCGGCTACTGGGGTCGCGACGACCTGACCGCGTCGGCGATCGTGGACGACGACGAGGGAGTCCGGTGGTACGTCACCGGCGATCTCGTCGTGGAGAACGCGGCCGGCGACCTGGTCTTCCTCGGCCGGGTCGACAACCAGGTGAAGCTGCGCGGCCACCGGATCGAACTCGAAGCGGTCGATGCGGTGCTCGGCGACGTCGAGGGCGTCGAGGCCGCCACCACGGTCGTCGTCCGTCCGGCCGACGGCGACGACGCTCTCGTCGCACTGGTCGTGGCTGCCGGCGACGCCACCGCCGTCGTCGAGCGTGCACGCATCGAGCTGCGCGCCCGGCTGCCGCGCTACGCCGTCCCCTCCGAGGTGCGCGCGGTCGCCGAGCTCCCGCGCACGAGCAGCGGCAAGGTCGATCGCGGTGCCTCGGCTGGGCTGGCATCGCCGTGATCGGCGAGACTGTCGCACGCCGATCGGCGTCGATCCGCGTCCGAAGCGGTTCCGACCCGGCAGACTGTCGGACCACCAGCACGAAAGAACTGACGACTCCGTGAGCGCCTCCGACGTCGACAACCGATCCGCCGAGCAGCCACCTGCCGTGGTCGACGACGCCTTCGAGGCCGCGCTCATCGAGTTCATCACCAGCGACGTGGCACTCGACGAGGGTGAGATCGACGGTGCCACCGACCTGCTGCTCACCGGCCTGGTCGACTCGTTGGGCGTCGTGCTCATCGTCGAGTGGATCGAGGCGGAACTCGGTCGCACCATCGATCCCGCCGACGTCGTGCTCGAGAACTTCCAGACCGTGGACGCGATGATGGAGTTCCTCCGCTCGACATGAGCGATGCCCCGCAGCCCGTACGTCTCGGGCCGCGTGCCGTCGGTGGCGGGGAACTCACCCGTACGCAGCGGCTGATCTGGGCCAGCCAACGTCTGCATCCCGATGTTCCGGTCGCCAACATGGGCAAGCGGACGCGCATCAGCGGCCCGCTCGACCCCGAACGCCTGGCAACGGCCTTCGACGCCGTCGTCGGCGCCAGCGACGTGCTCCGCATGGTCGTCGATGCCCACGCTCCGGACCGCGCCCGCGTCCTCGACGCTCCACCACAGCCGACCGAGGTCGTCGATCTCCCGGTCTCCGAGCTCGACGAATGGAGCCGGGTGCGGATCGCCCGGCCGATCGACGCCACCCGGTGCGTCTACGACTCGGTGTTGCTCCGCCACGGCGACGACGACTGGACGTGGTGGCTCGACCTCCACCATGTCGCCACCGACGCCGCTGGCTCCGCGCTGCTGTTCGCGGCGACCTCGGCCGCCTACGAGCAGCTCGGTGCTCCCGGTGAGGTCGATCTGTCCGACGTCGTCGACGGCGCTTTCTTCGACGTCGCCCGGACCCTCGACCCGGGTGGTCGCGACACCCCGGCCGAGCGTGCCGCCGCGTGGGCCGCCGATGCCGCGGCCGCCGGGACGCAGCCGCCCATCGAGCTGTACGGCGGGCGGGGGGCGCGCACCACCGAGGTGCATCGCCTCGGTGTGCCCTTCGACGACGCGGCCAGGCAGCGCCTCGCCGACGCGATCGCCGGCCCCTACCGTTCGATCAGCCGCGAACTCGCACTGCTGACGCTCGGCGTCATGGCGGCAGCGATCACCGTCCACCGGCTCGACGGGCGTCGAGTCGTCGTCGTCGGCGTCCCGGTCCACCACCGTTCCACCAGGACGACCCGTCGCCTCGTCGGGCCCCTGATGGAGCTGTACCCGCTGACGGTGAGCGTCGACACCGGCGAGACCCACGCCGAGATGTTCGCTCGGGTGCTCCGCTCGGTGACGGTGCTGCTCCGGCGAGCGAAGCCGGGGGAGAGTCCCGACACACCCTTCGAGGTCGTCGTCAACGTGCTCACGGCACGGTACGGCGACTTCGCCGGGATGGCCGCCACCTCGGAGTGGATGCGCTCGGGTCACGTCGACCCCACACACCTCCTGCGGGTCCAGGTGTTCGACTACGAGGGGGCGTCGGGCGAGGCGTCGCTGCAGTGGGAACTCGACGTCAACGGCGCCGCGAGCGCCGACGGGGCCCTGTTCGGGCTGCCTCGGCACCTCGGATGTGTCCTCGACGCGATGGTGGCGCGGCCGACGGAACCGATCGGCGGCCACCCCATGGTCGACGCCGACGAAGTCCGTGACCTCTCGTTGTTGTCGCCGCATCCGGAGCCGCTGACACCGGAGGTACCGGTGCACGTCGCCGTCCAGCGCCGCGTGCGCGCCGAGCCCGACCTGGTCGTGGCCGAGCACCGAGACGCAACCCTGACGGCCGCCGAGTTCGATCGACGAGCCGACGACCTGGCGCGCCGGCTCGTCGCCGATGGTCTGCGCCCGGGTGGAACGGTCGGGCTGCGCATGCACCGCAGCATCGACGTGCTGATCGCCGTCCACGGCGTGCTGCGCGCCGGTGGGGTGTTCGTCATGCTGGCACCGGACGATCCGCCGGCGCGCCACGACCTGATCGCCGCCGACGCGGAGCTGTTCACGATCCTCGACGAACTGCCGCCGGCGCCCTCCGGGCCGTCGACCTCGGCCCCGTTGCCCGAGGTCGACCTCGACGACCGTGCCTACGTCCTGTACACGTCGGGCTCGACCGGCGTGCCCAAGGGCGTCCCGATCTCGCACCGGGGGCTCGCCGACTACCTGCGTTTCGCCGTCGACACCTACGTCGGCGACGGCCCGCGACCGATCGTGGCACTGCACTCCGCGCTGGTCTTCGACCTCACGATCACGAGCCTGTTCCTGTCGTTGCTCACCGGCGGCCGGGTGGTGGTGTTCGACCAGGAGCCGGTCACGGCGCTCGCCGAGATCGCTCGTGACGACCGCATCACGTTCCTCAAGGCGACCCCCTCACAACTCGAACTCTTCGTCCGCCTGACCGCCGAGCCACGACCGTTGCAGACGGTGGTCGTGGGAGGCGAGGCGTTCCGGCGGCCGGTCGCCCAACGTCTGCTCGACGTGTGCGAACCGGGCGTCCGCATCTTCAACGAGTACGGCCCGACCGAAGCCGTCGTCGGGTGCATGATCCACGAGTGGTCGCCCGAGGACGACCACGGCGTCGACGTGCCGATCGGCCACGCCTGCCCCGGCAGCGAGGTCCGCATCCTCGACGCCGACGGCCACCCGACACCGACCGGGGCCTGGGGGGAGCTGTTCGTCCGCCGCCCGGGCATGGCGCAGCACTACCTGAACCGGTCCGAGCTCAGCGCCGATCGCTTCGTCGACCTCGACGCCGACGGCGTCGTCTGGTACCGCACCGGTGACCGCGCCCGGGTCGAGCGGCCGGGCGTTGCCGTCTACGGCGGCCGCATGGACGATCAGCTCAAGGTGAACGGCATCCGCCTGGAGCCGGCCGAGGTCGAAGCGGCGCTCCTCGCCGTCGACGGCATCGAGTCGGCACTCGTGCGGGTCTGGCACCCCGCCGACCGGGCCGGCACCGACGTCGAGCGATGCGCGCGGTGCGGGCTCGGCATCGACGTTCCCGGGATCGAACTCGACGGCGACGGTGTCTGCAACGCGTGCCGCACCTTCGAGATCGTCGCCCCGCAGACCGATCGGTGGTTCCGCACCGAGGCCGACCTGGCCGACCGACTCGCAGCCGCCCGCGTCCGCCGGACCGGCGAATACGACTGTCTCCACCTGCTGTCGGGCGGCAAGGACTCGACGTACGCGCTCTACCAGCTCGTGGAACAGGGCTGGAAGGTCCACGCGCTCACGCTCGACAACGGCTTCATCTCCGACGGCGCCAAGGAGAACGTGCGGCGCAGCATCGCCGACCTCGGCATCACCCACGAGTTCGCCACCACCGAGGCGATGAACGAGATCTTCCGCGACAGCCTCGACCGGTACTCCAACGTGTGCCAGGGCTGCTACAAGACGATCTACACGATCGCCGTCGCCCGAGCTCGCCAACTCGGGATCCCCGTGATCGTGACCGGGTTGTCACGCGGGCAGTTCTTCGAGACGAGACTCGTTCCCCACCAGTTCGAGTCGGGGCGCTTCGACCCCGACGAGATCGACCAGACCGTCCTCGAAGCCCGCCGGGTGTACCACCAGACGCCCGACGCCGTCACCGAACTGCTCCCCGAGCAGCGGGTGTTCGACGACATCTCGGTCCTCGACGAGATCGAGTTCGTCGACTTCTACCGCTACGTCGACGTCGACCTCGCCGAGCTGTACCGCTTCCTCGAGGAGCGGGCGCCGTGGGTGCGCCCCGCCGACACCGGCCGTTCGACGAACTG
>JAWLFC010000183.1:0-3145 GCA_041685755.1 Ilumatobacteraceae bacterium | reverse complement strand
CGAGGGCATCGAGGTGCCCCCGACGACGAACCCGGACGAGTATGCGCTACTCACGAGCAGTCAGCCTGATCGCGGTAGCCGCTGTACTCGGCGGTTCGCTCGGACTCGCACCCGCGAGTCGGAACACCGGCTCTGCGCCGGTCTCGGGGGACATCGAACTGCCCTGGTTCGAGGCCACGTCCGAGCAGCCTGCACAGGTGGTGCTCGGCCCGACCAGTAGCCCTGCGGTCGGTAGTTACCGGATCCCTCGGGCCTCGATCGATGCGACGGGACTGGTACGGCTGTTGGACCGCGAGGGCCGGATCCAGGGCCTCGCTGCCGTCCCCCAGTCGTCGGACTTCGTGCTCCCGGAGACCCCGATCACCAGTCGAAGTACTGCTGTCTCACTGATCATGACCGCCCCCGGTGTCGTCACCAACGACCCCTACATCGACGCGATCACCCTTGGCGCCATCACCCAGTCGGTGGCGTTGGATGCACTCGTCGCCGACCTCGAGGAGGCCGCCGATGACCCGGATTGGTTCGACACCAGGTCGGCCGAACTCGTGCAGCAACATGCTGGTCCCATCGTCGTCGAGGCGTTCCAGTCGATCCGCAACACCGTGGACCAGAGCCCCGCGCCTGACCCCGGATCGAGCGGGGTGGCGGCGCCGATGCTTGCGGCCGCGCCCCTCGGCGTGTCCCTACTCGGTGCAGACATCAGCAAGCTCGCCCAGGCCGACGATGCGCCCGGCCTGGGCGAGGTGCTCTCCGGCGCCTTCGACGTCGAGCCGATGCGTGCCTCCTGCGACTCCGCTGGCATGGTCGACAAGGACGACCTCGAGGGCGACGGCGTCTGCCTGTACGCCATGGATGACCCTCCGAACCTCGGTGAGCTCGGAGATGCCGAGGTGCTCTCGGGCGAGAGGCCACCACCCTCACAGCGGTTCCGCGCGGTCAACGACACACCGCGTTGGGTCCTCGTCTACGGCGGGAACGCGGCCGTGCCGGTCGCGCTGATCCCGCCCAAGTCGTGGAAACTCGGTCCGATCGAGGAGATGCTCGTGCTGCTCGGGCAGACCACGTGGGCGTCGGACAACAGCGTCTCGAACAACCTCAAGGACTTCGTCGAGCTGTTCGGTATCGAGTACCTGCACTCCGACGACACCTTCAAGGAGCAACTCGAGCTGCGGCTCCGCCCGTACAACGAAGCGACCATCACCGACTTCTCCGTCACCGCTGACCTGCTCACCAACGGCCTGACCACCGTGTCGTGGTGGCCGCAAGGCGGCTTCGGAGGAGCCCGTGGGATCATGCCCGTCATCGACGGGGCACTGATCCAGCCGGCGGACGCGAGCGTGCTGCTGTCGTACCTGACCATCTACACCGAGATGCTCACACCGATCGTGCAACTGTTCGGATCGTTCCGGAACTACGCGAAGACCGATGAGCAGAAGGCGCGTGAGAAGGTCGAGTACGACCGCGCCAATGCGTTGGTCGTCGATGGCGAGGTCAACACCTTGTGTGTCGCCGGCGCCGAGCAGCAGCCGGAGGGACTCGGCGGCGCGCTGTTCGGCCCCGATCAGTCGGTCGCCGCATTCCAGACGCTCGTCGGCAGCGACCCGGAGATGGCACGTACGGAACTCGAGTGCCGCTTCCGGCAGCAGCTTTCGCGCCGGGTCCTGCGCGCGCTCGCAGCGTCGATCCAGGAGCAGTTGCGTGACGGCGAACTGCTCGCTGACGGACGTGTGAGCGGTGACGAGGCCGACAACGTGGCCTACGCGCTCCTCCAGGATGCAACCGCAGCGGTACAGCAACTCACCATCGAGGTGATCGGCGGCAGTGGCACGCTCGCCAACGTCGGCGTGTCGCTGCTCGGCATGACGATCTTCCCCGACGAACTCTCGACGGCAGCAGTCGAGGAATCACTGACCGAGGCTGCGGAAGGCGCGGGACAGGCAGTCCAGGACGAGACGCTGGAAGGGCTGTTGAAGGGGACCACCGGTGTCTTGGATGCGGAAGTGCTCGACGGCGAGACGTCGGTCGCCGAGCAGATCGAGGGGCTCGATCCTGAACTGAACGTCGGCGACGCGGCGCAACTGTTGTCGACCGTCGCCACCGAGTTCCTCCTCGAGCGTCTCGTTCGACGACTGGGCCAGGAACTGGTCGAGAAGATCGCCGGGTCATTCGTCGCCGTGCTGCAGGTCCGCGAAGCAGCCAACATGGCGATCGACGCGCTCGCGATCGTGCTCTCGACCTACGAACTGCTGAACGACGCGAAGTACCTGGACGCGTTCGACCAGTACGGGCCCGTGGTGCTCGTCCCCAGCGGTGCCGGTGAGGACGACGTCGAGCAGGTGTCGGCCGGACAGCCCGTGTCACCGGATCCCGACGGCATCCCGCGGCTGCTGTGGGAGGCCACGTTCCCTGAGTCGCTGACCGACGACCCGGAGTTGGCGCTCGAACCCGGATTGGTGACCGCCTACGAGGCGATCGTGTCGGATGAGAAGTACGGCAACTACGCGGCGATCACACGCGACGGTGAACCGAGGCCGTCCGAGACGTTCGCAGCCGAGATCGAGGAAGGCGGTACGTCGGTGCGCCTCGCCGGGCGACTGTCCGGCTCGGTCGATCTGAGTGGTGTGCTGCCCGACGGGATGCCTGCCGTGTCCGTGGAGGCGGAAGCTCCGTTCCGCCACCCGTTCCGCGGCGGCCTCGAGGTGCTCACCGTCAATCTGGCGAGACCTGGCGTCTCGTTCTTCCGACAGCCCGGGATCCCAGCCGTGATCGTGGCGATCGACGCGGATCGCTCGATCGCCTGGAGCCAGTACTACGACGAGGTGCGCAACGTGTGGTTGAGCGATCACGATGGTCGGCAGAGCGTCGTGATCAACATCGAGGACGGCTTCTCCGACGACCGATGGAACGTCCACCGGCTCGCCACGGGACAGAAGGCCTACGACTGGAGCGGGTTCGAGTTCACCGGCTTCATGCGTTCTGCGTTGGGGCCGAACGGCGACTTCCTGGCCGGACCGACCGGCGAGAGCAGCATCGGGGTGCATCGCCGCGACGCCGGCACCGGGTATCGCATCAGCGGCAGCACGAGCTGCGAAACGGTCAGCGACGATCTCCTCCGGGCCTGCGCTTCCGTGGACTCGTGGTTGGC
>JAWLFC010000089.1:0-13152 GCA_041685755.1 Ilumatobacteraceae bacterium | reverse complement strand
GCGGCGCTGGCCGGAGCGATCTGGTTCCAGCGCGACACGATCGCTGCAGCGCTCGGCGAGATGCGCGCGATGCCGGCGGTGTTCGTCGCCGCGCTCCTGGTCCTCGCCGTCGCCGAACGGGTGACGCGTGCCGACATCGTCCGTCGCCTGCTCGGGACCGTCACGTTCGGCCGGGCGATCACGATCCACGACGTCGGCGCAGCGACCACCAAGGGGGTTCCGCTCGGCGGCCCGCTGGCGACGGCGCTGCGCTGGTCGATCGCTCGTGACGCCGCCGTCCCCACGTCGACGTTCGCGTCGACGCTCGTCGCCTACGGCGTGGCCACCACGTTCGTCACGTGGCTCCTCCCGCTCGGTGTGCTGCTGGTGGAGATCACCCAGCGTCACCCCGGACGGGCCGATCTGGCGTTGATTGCCGTGTCGGCGGTCGTCGTCGGCGGCTCCACCCTGTTCTGGGCCGTGGTGCTCAGCTCGGAACGGATCGCCCACTGGGCCGCCGGCTCGCTGCGACGGGTCGCCGAGCGGGTCGCCCGCAGGGTGCCGTCGCTCGCCGATCACGACCCCGGTGAGACCTTGCTGACGGTGCGCGACTCGTTGCGCTCGGTCGCTCGCCGTCCGGTCGGGCTGTTCGTGCGCACGGCGGTCGCCCAGTCGTGCAGTGCCGTGATCCTGCTGGTGGCCCTCCGAGGGCTCGGTGTGGGTGCCGAGCTCGGCACGCTGGAGTTCGCTCGCGTCTACTTCGTCGTCACCTTGCTCAGCTCGTTCGTGCCGGTGCCGGGCGGGCTCGGCGTTGTCGAGGCCGGGCTCACCGGCGCGCTCGTGGCCGCCGGCGTCGCCGCTCCGACGGCGCTCGCCGGTGTGCTGGTGTACCGGCTGCTCACCTACGTGACGCCGATCGTCGTCGGCGCAACGCTGTACGTCGTGTGGCGAGCCGGCGTCCGCGCCGATCGAGCGCGTCGAGCATCCCCACTTCCCGTCGGGTCGCTGTCGTAGCGTTCTGGAAGAGCCGCTGCCGTGGCCGACCCGAGGGAGACACGATGTCGTTCAGCACACCGCCGCCACCGCCGCCACCGCCCGGAGGTGCACCGCCACCGCCGCCGGGTGGTTTCGGTTCGGGAGGGGGCGGATGGCAACCGCAGGTGGGCGGCCCGAAACCGCCGAACTACCTGGTCTGGGCGATCCTGTCCACGCTGTTCTGCTGTCTGCCGTTCGGGATCGTCAGCATCGTCTTCGCCGCCCAGGTCGACTCGAAGTACAACGCCGGTGACTACGCCGGCTCCGTGGGTGCGTCGGAGAACGCGAAGAAGTGGGCGGTCATCTCCGCCGTGGTGGCGCTCGTGCTGACGGCGTTGTGGTTCGTGTTCGTCATCGCTCTCGCGAGCTGAGCGAGATGCACGCCCATTCGATTCTCGCCCGGCCCGGCCGTCGGGCGGCGACCGTCGCCGTTGCCGCCGCCGGGACGGCGTGGATCGGGGGAGCGGGGCTGCTCGCTCGCAGCGACGCGGTGGCGTCGTCGGTGCCGATCGGCTGTCCGTTCAAGGCGCTGACCGGGCTCGACTGCCCGGGTTGTGGTTCGACGCGCTCGCTCGGGGCGCTCACCCGGTTCGACGTCGCCGCTGCCCTCGACCACAACGTTCTGGTCCCGTTCGCCCTCGTGTTCGTCGTGGCGTCGTTCGTCGCGTGGACCGCGGCGGTGTGGCGCCCTGCGGACCGGACGGGGGGAGCCGGTCGCGTCGGCGCCACCGACCTGCTCCGTCACCGGGGCGTGATCGTCGCCATCGGCGTGGTGTTCGTCGCCTTCGCCGTGGTCAGGAACCTCGAGCTCGGCTGGTGGCTGGCCTCCGGCCTCGCCACGTAGGTCCAACCGGGCGATCTGTCGCGGTCGGCCTCGTTCGGGAACACACCCCGGTCGAGCGGGTACGTCGACCGCCCCGCGCCCGCGGACGCGCCAGCGGTCACATGAAGCTCCTGGCCGTTGTCGGCTGTCGCTCTCGCGATCAGACACCGGTCGACGACGTCGGCGCGCTGCCACAGGGTTCCGAGGTCCGGCGCTCCACGCGCCCGCAGGCGTGTGTGGTCGGCAACCGAACTGCGGACCGCGCCGACGATCGAATAGGTTGCGGCCCGTGGATCGACACCCAGTACCCGACGCTCGGCCGACACCGGGGCGCACCTGATGGCGCGCTTCGGTCGCATCCTCACCGCGATGGTCACCCCGTTCGACGGCGACGGTGCGTTGAACGTCGACGCCGCCGTCGCCCTGGCCAGGTGGTTGGTGGATGAGGGCAACGAGGGCCTCGTCGTCTGCGGCACCACCGGCGAGTCGCCGACGCTGTCGATCGACGAGAAACTGCAGCTGTTCGAAGCGGTCGTCAACGCCGTCACCGTGCCCGTCGTCGCCGGCACCACTGGCGCGAACACCATGCACGACATCGGCCTGACCGAGGAGGCGGGCCACCTCGGTGTCGCCGGCATCCTCGCCGTGTGCCCGTACTACAACCGGCCGTCGCAGGCCGGGATCGAGACGCATTTCCGGGCGATCGCGGCGTCGACCGACCTGCCGGTCGTGCTCTACGACATCCCCGCGCGCACCGGCCGCAAGATCGACAGCGGCACGATCGTGCGCCTGGCGGCCGACGTGTCCAACATCGTCGGCCTCAAGGACGCGGCGAAGAACCCGGGCGCCACGGCGGCGGTGAAGCATGCAGCGCCGGCCGACTTCGAGGTCTACTCCGGTGACGACTCGATGACCCTGCCGCTCCTGGCGATCGGAGCGGTCGGTGCGATCGGTGTCGCCACCCACTGGTGTGCTCCCGATCACCGGGCGATGTTCGACGCCTGGGAGCGCGCCGACATCGCTGCGGCGCAGCGCATCAACGCCCGCCAACTCGAGAGCTACGAGTTCGAGAGCACCGATGAGGCGCCCAACCCGGTACCGTCGAAGGCAATGTTGAGAACGCTCGGCCACGACGTCGGAGAGTGCAGGTCTCCGATGGGGCCGACACCGCACGGACTCGAACGCGCCGCCCGCGGCGTGTACGGACGCCTGGTCGACGCCCGTGGCTGAGCGTCGAGCCTCCCGTCCGGCCGACCGTTCGGCCCCGGTTCGGATCATCTTCCTCGGCGGCCTCGGCGAGATCGGACGCAACTGCATGGCGATCGAGCAGGGCGCCGCCGACGACCCCGACCGCACGGTCATGCTCATCGACTGCGGCCTCATGTTCCCCGAGGCGAACATGCACGGCGTCGACCTGATCCTGCCCGACTTCACCTACCTGCGCGAGAACGCCAACCGCATCCAGGCGCTCGTGTTGACCCACGGCCACGAGGACCACGTCGGCGCCATCCAGTACCTGCTGCGCGACCACGACGGCATCGGCGACCTGCGCGACACGCCGTTGCCCATCTACGGCTCCCGGCTGGCCCTCGGGATCGCCCGCAACCGCATCGAGGAAGCCGGGCTGATGCCGAAGACCGACATGCGCCCGGTCACCGACGGCGAGACGATCGAGATCGGGCCGCTGCAGGTCGAGTTCATCCCCGTCACCCATTCGGTCCCCCACGCCCACGCGATCGCGGTCCACACCGCCCAGGGCGTCGTGTTGCACTCGGGCGACTACAAGATCGACCTCACCCCGGTCGACTCGCGCCGGCTCGACCTGGCCCGCATCGGCGAGCTCGCCAAGGGCCCCGGCATCCGGCTGCTGATGGCCGACTCGACCAACGCCGAGGAGGCGGGGTACTCGCCGAGCGAGACGAGCGTGGGCGGGGTGCTGACCGGGCTGTTCGCCGCCCACCGCGACCGGCGCATCGTCACCGCCAGCTTCGCCAGCCACCTGCATCGCATCCAGCAGATCGCCACCGCGGCGATGGCCGACGGCCGCAAGATCGCCACGCTCGGGCTGAGCATGAAGAAGAACATGCGTCTCGGCCGGGAGCTGAAGGTGCTCGACATCCCCGAGTCGGCGATCATCGACATCGAGGAGATCGACAAGTACGAGCCCGGCCAGATCTGCATCATCTCCACCGGTTCGCAGGGCGAGCCGATGTCGGCGCTGGGGCTGATGGCCCGCGGTGAGAGCAAGTGGCTCAAGCTCGGCGACCGCGACACCGTCGTGCTGTCGAGCCATGCGATCCCGGGCAACGAGAGCAACGTCAACGCCGTCATCGACGGGCTGATCCGCATGGGTGCCGAGGTCGTGCACTCCGGCATCCTCGACGTGCACGCGACCGGGCACGCGCAGGCCGACGAGATCAAGACCTATCTGTCGATCGTCAACCCGGAGTGGTACGTGCCGATCCACGGCGAGTACCGCCACATGGTCGCCAACGCCAAGCTCGGCGAGCTGATGGGCGTCCCGCACGATCGGGTGATCCTGTGCGAGGACGGTGACGTGCTCGAGTTGACCGACGACGACCTCAAGCCGGTCGGTCGCGTTCCGTCGGGATACCTGTACGTCGACGGCATCGTCGGCGACGTCGGCCAGGGCGTGCTGCGCGACCGCCAGAAGCTGGCCGAGGAAGGTGTGGTCGTGGTCGTGGTGACCGTCGACGTCCAGACCGGCAAGGTGCTCGTCGGGCCCGAGATCATCACCCGCGGTTGGGTGTACGCCCCCGAGGCCGAGGACCTGCTCGACGAGGCCTGCGACACCATCGCCGACGCCGTCGAGGCGTCGCTCGGCAAGGGAATACGCGATGTCGAAGCGCTCGAACGTGACGTGCGTCGAGCCGCCGGCAAGTTCGTCAGCGAGCGCACCAAGCGCCGGCCGATGATCGTGCCGGTCGTCATGGAGGCCTGAGCTTGACCGCTCGGCGGGTGCTGCTCGGTCTGGCGTCGCTGGTCGCTCCGGTACTGGCCGTCGGATGCAGCGGCGACGACGCTGCGCCGGACGCCCCGCCGCTCGGCGCCGACATCATCGCCGCAGTCGCCGCGGTCGAGGACGAGCTGGGTGACGGCCAGGACTACTTCGAGGTCACCGCCACCGGCCTGGTGACCAACGTGTTCGTCGCCGTCGACGACGCGACCGGGGCGATTCCCTACGCGTTCATCGACGGCGAGCTGCTCCCGCCCGAGCCTCGTCTCGAGGTCGAGTCGGGCTTCACGTTCACCGCCGACGCGATCGAGCTCGACCCCGACGCCGTGCTGTCGGACCTCGCCGACGAGCTGCCCGAGGCGACGATCGAGGCGCTCAGCGTCGAGGGTGGCGACGGCGGCATCGTCCGCTACGTCGCCCTCGTACGTTCCGAGGTCGGCGGCGCGCTCGAGGTCACCCTCGGACCCGACGGCGCCATCCTCGCCGTCGACCCCCTCTGATTGCAGCAGGGCCCCAAGCAGACCCCTGCTGCAATCGTCTGGTGGTGCGGCCGGTCGGCCCCGGTCTCTGGCAGGGTGCACGCATGACTGACCCGACGACCATGACCGCCGCGGTGACGTTCGGCCACGGTGGGCCCGACGCGATCGAAGTACGAACCGACTGGCCGCGCCCGGTACCACGCCCGGGTGAGGCGCTGGTCAGGGTCACCGCGGCGGCACTGAACAACACCGACATCTGGTCACGCGAAGGCGCCTACGGCACCGCCGAGGATCCCGACGCAGTCGTGGGCTGGAAGGGAGTGCCGCTCGACTTTCCCCGTATCCAGGGCATCGACATCGCCGGCGAGGTGTGCGCCGTGGGCTCCGAGGCCGACGAGCGGTGGCTCGGCACCCGTGTGATCGTCGACCCGGCCGCCCGCTACGAGGACGATCTCCCCGCCGACATCGTCGGCAGCGAGATCGACGGTGGCTTCGCCGAGTTCCACCGGTGTTCGATCGAGCAGCTGCGGGACGTGACGGGCTCACCGTTGACGGACCGCCAGCTCGCGTGCCTGCCGACCGCCTATGGCACCGCACTCGGGATGGTCACCCGCGCCGAGTGTGCAACCGGTGAACGGGTGCTGGTCACCGGTGCGTCGGGCGGGGTGGGGATGGCGGCCCTCCAGCTCCTGGTCGACCGGGGCTGCGAGGTGGTAGCCCGGACCAGCGCAGCCCACCGGGAGCTCGTCGGATCGCTCGGGGTGGCCGAGGTGACGGTGCGCAGCGTCGACGAACTGTCGGCAGTGCGCCCGGTCGACGCGGTCGTCGACGTGGTCGGCGGCGACGAGTTCGGCGCAGTCGTCGACCGCCTTCGAGACGGCGGTCGACTCGTCACGGCGGGTGCGATCGGCGGACCGGTCGTCTCGCTCGACCTCCGCCGGCTGTACCTCCGCCAGCGCACCCTCATCGGTTCGACGATGCACACCCCCGCGGTGTTCGCAGAACTCGCCGAGATCGCCGTCGCCGGCGGCGTCGAGCCGCCCGTCGCGGCAACGTTCCCACTGTCCGAGATCGCCGCAGCGCAGAACCGGTTCGTGGCCGGCGATTTCGTCGGCAAACTCGTGCTCGTCCCGTGAGCCCGCCATCGATCCGTTGCAGGGGTCGCGGTCTGGTGTGACACCCGGTTGGTACCGTAGGAAACGCCATGTCCACCTGGGGTCCGTCCAAGAAGCGATCGTCCGCGTCGCGCTCGTCGCGCAGTGCGTCGTCGCGCTCCAAGGCCCCGGCCAAGGGCTCGAAGGGGACGCCCTCGAAAGCGTCGAGTTCGAAGAAGGCCGCGGGCAGCGTGCGTGACCTCACGCCGCCGGGAGGCGAAGAGCCCGCCCCGTCGGCGCTGCGCACGGCGATGGGTGGCCGTGAGCAGGAGTTCATCGGCCTCGGGCTGACCGGCCTCGCGATCGTGCTGGCGCTGGCCGTGTACGTCGACCTCGCCGGCCCGCTCGGACGTGGCGTCGAGACGCTGGCCGGTTGGTTGTTCGGGTACGGGCGATTCGCCCTGCCGTTGGTGCTCCTGGCGGTCGGGGTGTCGTTCCTGCGCCACGGGCGATCGGCGAGTCCGCTCCAGCTGGCGATCGGGTGGACGATGGTCACGCTCTCGACACTCGGCCTGTTCCACGTCTTCCTCGGAGCCGACCAGCTCTCCGACGCCTCCGGCGAGGTGGTCGACGCCGGCGGGTGGATCGGCGCGCTCGTCGGCACACCGCTCGAAGCGCTGCTGGCGACAGCGGGCGCGGCGGTCGTGTTGGCCCTCCTGCTGCTCGGCGGAGCTCTGTTGGTCACCCGGACCTCGATCCGCACGTTCGCCCAGAACACCGGGGGATTCCTGGCTGCCATCGGTGCACCGCTCGGTCGGGCCGCCAAGTCGGGCATCAGCAACATCTCCACCCTCAACAGCGATCGCAGCGACACTGCCGACGAGGCGACCGCGGCCGGCCCCTACGACGTCGCCGGCGAGGCGTCGGCACTCACGGGTGGGGCTGCGCTGTACGACTTCGCCGCCGAGGGCGACGACTTCGCCGACGAGCCGCCCCCGAAGAAGCGCCGGGCCGCCAAGCCGAAGATCTCGACGGGCAGCCAGCCCGGGACGGTCGGTCCCGACGGCTCACGCGTCGGCGACTGGGTGCTCCCGCCGATGACGTTCCTCGACCGGCCGGGTGAGCAGCGCGTCGATCGCAAGGCGGTCGAAGCGCGCGGGCAGATGCTGCAGGAGTCGCTGGCCTCGCACGGCGTCGAGACGACGCTGCTCGGCATGACGGTGGGCCCCACGGTCACCCGCTACGAACTCGAACTCGGCCCCGGCGTCAAGGTCGCTCGCGTGACGAGCCTCCAGAAGGACATCGCCTACGCCATGGCGGCCGTCGACGTCCGCATCCTGGCGCCGATCCCGGGTCGCTCGGCGATCGGGGTCGAGGTGCCGAACCATCAGCGCCAACTCGTCGCGCTCGGCGATCTGCTCACGTCCCCCGAGGCCGCCACGGCGACCAACCCGCTCGAGGTCGCGGTCGGCAAGGACATCGCCGGCAAGGCAGTGTTCCTCGACCTCGCCACCACGCCGCACATGCTGATCGCCGGTGCGACCGGTGCCGGCAAGTCGAGCGGCATCAACTGCATCATCACGTCGCTGCTGATGCGCACGACACCCGACAACGTCCGGTTGATCCTGATCGACCCCAAACAGGTCGAGATGGGCCAGTACGCCCGGCTGCCGCACCTCTTGACGCAGCCGGTCACCAACCCGAAGAAGGCCGCCAACGCGCTCGGGTGGGCGGTCAAGGAGATGGAGCGCCGCTACGACGTGCTCTCCGAACTCGGCTACCGCGACATCTCCGGCTACAACACGGCCTTCGCCAAGGGCCAGATCCAGCCCCCGCTCGGGTCCGAGATCGAGTACGAGCACATGCCGTACATCGTGGTGGTCGTCGACGAGCTCAACGACCTGATGATGGTGGCGGCGCGCGACGTCGAGGAGTCGATCACCCGGATCGCCCAGAAGGCCCGCGCCGTCGGCATCCACCTCATCGTCGCCACGCAGCGACCGTCGGTGAACGTCATCACCGGCGTGATCAAGGCCAACATCCCCGCCCGCATGGCCTTCGCCGTCTCCAGCCTCACCGACTCACGCGTCATCCTCGACCAGCCCGGCGCCGAGAAGCTCGTCGGCAAGGGCGACATGCTGCTGCTGCCCGGCAACTCGTCGGTCGCCAACCGCATCCAGGGGTCGTTCGTCAGCGAGGACGAGGTCCGCCAGGTCGTCGCTCACTGGCGGGCACAGTCGCCCGAGCCGGTCTACTCCGACGACGTCGAAGCAGGTGGCGACACTCCGGGCGGCGACGACGGTGCCGACGCACAGCCCGCGCTCGTGCCGCCCCGCCGACCCGCGTCGGGGGCCGGTGCAATGGCGTCGATGGACGACCTCGACGTCACCTCCGACGCGAACGCCTTCTCCGCCGGTGACGAGGACGAGGACACCGCGATGATGCGCCAGGCGATGGAGCTCGTCGTGCGCAGCCAGCTCGGGTCGACCTCGATGCTGCAGCGCAAGCTCAAGGTCGGCTTCGCCCGCGCCGGACGGATCATGGATCTGCTCGAGCAGCGCGGCGTCGTCGGGCCGAGCGAGGGGTCCAAGGCGCGTGCGGTGCTGATGACCGTGGAGGAGTTCGAGCTCCTCCAGCAGAACGGCCAGATCTAGGCCGGGGGTGTCGCCGGTGGCATCATGTCGAGATGCCCGCGCCCGTCGTTCGTGAGTTCACCCCGGAGTTGACCGAGATCGCCCACGGGCTGCGGTTCCCCGAGGGCCCGATCGCCATGCCCGACGGCTCGGTCGTCGTGGTCGAGATGTTCGGGCCCCGCCTCACCCGGATCCACCCCGACGGCACGACCGAGACCATCGCCGAGCTGCCGGGCGGACCCAACGGTGCCGCCGTCGGTCCCGACGGCGCGATCTACGTGTGCAACAACGGCGGCGTCTTCACGCCGGTCGATCTCGCCGGGATGCTCTTTCCCGGCGGATTCGACCCCGACGGCTACCTCGGCGGACGGATCCAGCGCGTCGACGTCCACGACGGCAGCGTCACCGATCTGTACACCGAGTGCGACGGACACCCGCTGCGGGGCCCGAACGACATCGTGATGGACGGCCACGGCGGGTTCTGGTTCACCGACCACGGCATCCGCGACGTGCGCAACCGCGTCGCCGACCTGTCGGGCATCTACTACGGCCACGTCGACGGCAGCGGCATCGAGGAGGTCGTCTACCCGACCGACTCACCGAACGGCATCGGCCTGTCGCCCGACACCGACACCCTGTACTGGTCCGAGACCCACAACGGGCGGGTCCACCGGCGCACGATCACGGCGCCCGGCGAGGTGCTCGCACCGGCGCCGCTCGACCTGTCGGCGGTGCTCTACGGCTTCCCCGGCTACCAGCTGCTCGACTCGCTCGCCGTCGACGGCGAGGGCTGGGTGTGCGTGGCGACGTTGATCAACGGTGGCATCACCGCGATCTCGCCCGACGGCAGCGAGGTCGAGTTCTACGAGACCGGCGATCCGATCACCACCAACCTCTGCTTCGGCGGTGACGACCTCCATACCGCGTACGTCACCCTGGCGAGCAGCGGTCGTCTCGTCTCGTTCCGATGGCCCCGCCCCGGCCTCCGCCTCGCCCACCAGTGACACCACAGGACAAGCGCCCATGACCGCGGTTCCCGTCATCGACCTCGATGGATTCGTCGCCGGCGACCCCGACCGTCGGTGTCGCGTCGCCCGGCAGATCGACGACGCCTGCCGAACGGTGGGTTTCCTCACGGTCACGGGGCACGGCATCGACGACCACGTGATCGCCGGACTCGAGCGAGAGGCCCGGGCATTCTTCGCGCTCCCGCTCGCCGAGCGGATGGCAGTCGCCATGCCCGAACCCGGATACCCCTACGGCTTCAGCCCGGCCGAGGGCGAAGCGCTCAACCGGTCGATCGGCGGCGGAGCATCACCCGACCTGAAGTCGACGTTCAACGTGGGCCCGATCGACCCGCCGCCGAGACCCCTCGCCGAGATGGACGACCCCGACGAGCGGGCGGTGTACTCGCCGAACCTGTGGCCGGCAGCGCTGCCGTCGCTGCGGCCCGCCGTCGAGTCGTACTACCGGGCGATGGCCGATCTGGCCGCGACGCTGATGGAGGGCTTCGCGTTGGCGCTGGGGCTCCGCTCCGACCACTTCGCCGGATTGATCGATCGGCACGGTTCCGCGCTGCGGCTGGCCCACTACCCGCCGGTTCCGCCGGATGCCGACATCGGCCACCGGTTCCGCGCCGGTGCGCACACCGACTACGGCACGCTCACGATCCTGTGGACCGACGGACGGCCCGGACTGCAGGTGCTGCTCCCCGATGCCGGGTGGACCGACGTCGAGCCGGTCGACGGGGGCCTGCTCGTCAATCTCGGCGATCTGATGGCGCGCTGGTCGAACGACCGGTGGTGCTCGACGATGCACCGCGTGGTGCCGGTACCGGGACCCGATGCCCGCCTGTCGATCCCGTTCTTCCACAATGCGAACTGGGACGCTCGGATCGAGTGCCTCGTCGGCGACGCCGACGTGCCCCGTTACCCGCCGACCACCGCAGGGCGTCACCTGATGTCCAAGTTCCGTTCCACGCAGGTCTGACCAGCGCCGTCCCGAACGGGGAAGAGGCCCGGGCGGGACCGGCCGCGGGTAGCGTGGACAACCGTGTCCCAGCGGTTCTACATCGAGACGCTCGGCTGCCCGAAGAACGACGTCGACTCCGACAAGCTGGTCGGCGCGCTCCTCGCGGACGGCATGGAGCCCACCGATGACGCCGCGCTCGCCGACCTGGTCGTGGTGAACACCTGCGCCTTCATCGACGAGGCCCGGCGCGAGTCGATCGACACGATCCTCGCTCTCGACGACCAGCGGGCCGACGGTTCTCGCCTCGTCGTCACCGGCTGCATGGCCGAGCGCTACGGCGACGAACTCGCCGCCGAACTGCCCGAGGTCGACCAGGTCGCCGGGTTCGGCCAGGCGTTCAACCTGGCGCCCGTCGAACGCGACGGTACCGAGGTGCCTCACGGCGCCCCGGCGACACGCAAGCTGATCCCGGTCTCGACCACGCCACTGCCCGAGTTCGACCTGCTCAATCTGCCCCGGCCCCGCTCGGTGGTGCCGTGGGCGTACGTGAAGATCGCCGAGGGCTGCGACCGCTCGTGCGGGTTCTGTGCCATCCCGAGCTTCCGGGGGCCGCAGCGCAGCCGTGACGTCGGCTCGATCCTCACCGAGGTCGAACAGCTCGACGCCCGGGAGATCGTGCTCGTCGCCCAGGACCTCGCCTCCTACGGCAAGGACCGGCCCGACGAGCTCGGCGCCGGCTCGATCGTGCCGCTCGTGCGGGCCGTCGCCGCCGAGGTCGACCGTGTCCGCCTGCTCTACCTGTACCCCAGCGACCTCACCGACGGCCTGATCGACGCCATCTGCGACTCCGGCGTGGCGTACTTCGACCTGTCGCTGCAGCACGTCAGCAAGCCGCTGCTGCGGCGGATGCGCCGCTGGGGCGACGGCCGACGCTTCCTCGACCGCATCGCCGACATCCGCGAGCGCGAACCCGACGCCGCCTTCCGCAGCAACTTCATCGTCGGCTACCCCGGCGAGACCGAGGCCGACCACGACCAGCTCCTCCGCTTCGTCGAGGAGGCCCAGCTCGACTGGTGCGGCTTCTTCACCTACAGCCGGGAGGACGGCACCTACGCCGCCGACCTCGACGGCGCCGTCGACCCCGGCCTCATGAACGAACGGCTCGCCGAGCTGCGGGAGCTGCAGGACGACATCACCGCCTCGCGCCGTGACGCACTCATCGGCTCGACGTTGCAGGTGCTCGTCGACACCCCCGGGGTGGCGCGCAGCCATCGGGAGGCGCCGGAGATCGACGGTGTGATCCACGTCGCCGACACGCTGGCCGCCGGCGAGTTCCACGACGTCGAGATCGCCGACGCCCTCGGGCCCGACCTCGTCGCCGCCGGGGTGAGCGCCGACTCGCTGGAGGCGATGTCGTGACGGTCCCTCCCGACAAGCTCGCCACCTGGGCCAACGCCATCACCGTCGGCCGGTTGCTGCTGTCGCCGCTGATGTTCTGGGCGATCCCGAGCGGCAACGAGGGGTCGTGGGTCGCCTTCGTGCTGTGGTTCGTCCTCTGTGCGAGCGACGGGATCGACGGGTGGATCGCTCGCCGTCACGGGACGACGTCGGCGGGTGCGTTCCTCGACCCGCTGGCCGACAAGGTCCTCGTGTTGGGTGCGATGTTCACCCTCGTCAGCACGGGCGTGTTCTGGATGGTTCCGGTCGTGATCATCGCCGCCCGGGAGTTCCTGATCAGCGTCTACCGGGTGCTCGTCGGCGGCAAGGGCATCAGCGTGCCCGCCAGCAAGCTGGCGAAGTACAAGACCGTCGCCCAGCAGTTCGCGGTCGCGTTCGCGGTCTGGCCGGTCACGGCGGTCGACGCCACGTGGACCTGGAAGGTCACGCTGTGGCTCGCCGTGGCGCTGGCGCTCGTCAGTGGAGCGCACTACCTGTGGCGGGCGCGGCAGCTCACCGGCGTGGCCGAGCGTGCCGGTCTGGCCGTCGACGCGATCGACGACCGGATCGCGTCCGCCGAATGACCTTGCGCTGCGACGTCCTGGCCGTCGGCACGGAGCTGCTGCTCGGCCAGATCATCGACTCGAACTCGGCGTGGATGGGCGGCGAACTCGCCGCCAACGGCATCGACTCGCTCGTCCAGGTGAAGGTGGGCGACAACGTC
>JAWLFC010000182.1:0-3188 GCA_041685755.1 Ilumatobacteraceae bacterium | reverse complement strand
ACGACGATGCCGATCGACACCACCCCGGCCCACTGCAGTGCGCCCAGCACCAGCGACGGCACGACGAGGCCGATCAACCCGGCGAGCACGAGCATTCCGACGTGCACCTCGACCGACCGCCCGATCAGGTGCAGCGGACGGACCCATCCGTCGGTCCATGTCCCGACGCGGCTTCGGCGGACGGCGAGGCCGACCTGGCCGACCAGCCCGCCGGTCGTCGTGACGGGTGTCGCCGGTCGCCGCAGACGATCCATCGCGCGAGCGACGCCATGGTGGGGCCGTGTCCAGCCGGACACCGCCAACCAGACGCCGGCGCAGAACGTGAGCGTGCCGAGCAGCAGCCATCCCGTCGTCCTCACGACGTCGTCCTCTCCGTCACGGGCGACGACGTGGTGCCGGCCGTGGTGAGGAACCGGCTGGGTCGGGGGAAGCGAGCCAGGCGTTGGACTCGAACGAGCAGCAGTGCGTAGACGGCGAGCACCACACCGAGGAACGTCTGGCCGCCGGCGGAGTCGTAGGCGGCGAGATAGTCGGTGCGTCCGAGCACGAGCAGCACCACGATCAGCGAGCCCATCACGACGGTCAGGATCGTGACCTCGCGTCGGATCGGCGCCCGCTCGGCCTCGACCAGGCGCCGCCGGTCGGCCTGACGCCGCGCCTGCTCGGCGAGCGAGCCCAGCACGGCACTGGTCCGGGCGCCGCGCTGCACGGCGACGAGCAACCCGGCGGCGACGAGGTCGCCGAGCGGGTCGTCGAGGTCGTCCGCGAACCGGCGGAAGACCACGTCGGGTTCCTGCCGGCCGAGACCGGCCGCGAGCCGGCGCACCTGCGGCCGGATCGCCGCCGGACACGTCGCCACCGTCGCCGTGATCGCCCCGACCGGCTGGTCGCCGGCGACGAGCACGTCGCGCAGGTTCTCGATCCACGACGCCAGGGCGTCGGTGCGCTCCACCTCACCGGCGCCGCCACGGTCACGCTGCTGCCACTTGCCCACGGCGAGCCAGCAGCCGACGCCGACGATCGCCGCAGCGACGAGCCAGCCCGAAAAGGCGAGCACCAGCGCTGCAGTGGCGCTCGCGGCGACGAAACGGGCGACGATGCCGCCGTCGATCTCGTGCTCCGTCGGCGTCCGCTGCGGTGCGAGGAGCACGACTACGGCGGCGATGCCCGCCACCGTCGAGGCGATCAGGACGGCCACCTCGACACTCATCGCACCCGCCCGTCGGTGGCGAAGAGCTCCGGGCCGTAGCCGGCCAGCCGCAGGCGCGACAGGTGACGCTGTGACAGCGGGGCCACCTGTACCAGGCGGTCGTCGTCGACGGCGAACACCTCGGTGCTCGACACGCCGCCCGCCTCACCGAGGCCACCGACCTCGATGATCGACGTCACCCGGCGCACCGCAGCGCGGTCTTCGACGGCGTTGCGGACCAGGTCGATGTGCACGACGAAATCGACCGTCTGGGCGATGAGACTCCACACGGCGAACTCGGGCAGGCTCGTGTTCGACTTCGACACGTAGTAGGCGAGACGCTGCAGCACGATGTCGGCGGTGTGCGCGTGGATCGTGGCCAGCGATCCGCGCTTGCACATCGAGGCGACGTCGAGCATGTCGAGCGCCTCGTCCTCCACGAGCTCGCCGACGACGACCCGGTCGGGGTTGAGCCGCCGGGTGAGCTCGACCAACTGGCGCGTGGTGATCTCACCCTCGCCCTCGGAGTTCGCGTGTCGGGTGAACAGTGCGGGCGAGTCGGGATGGCGGGGGTCGTCCTCGAGGCGCAGCTCCAGCAGGTTCTTCTCGACGGTGATGATGCGCTCGAGCGGTGACACCTCGCCGAGCAGCTCGGTCAACAGCGTCGTCTTGCCCGCGCCCGGCGGCCCCGACACGAGGATCGTGAAGCCGCAGCGCACCAGCGCGCGGAGTTGCTCGACGAGTGGATGGGGGAACAACCCGAGATCGGCGAGGCCGCTCAGGCCGACGTGGCGCACGACGAACCGACGGATCGCCAGCCGGGGATGGGTCGACACGCCGTGTTCGTCGGCGCCGCCCAGCACCATCACGATGCGGGCGCCGTCGCGCGACTGCAGCGTCAGCATCGGGCTCGCCGTGTCGAGGCGACCCTCGCCGGTGCCGGTCATGCGCAGCGCCATCCGCTTCTGGAACGCCGTCAGCTCCGCCGCCGACGACCACAGCGCCCCGACGTCGACCTTGCGGCCGTCGGTGTAGGTCACCCAGGTCGACGACGGGCTGTTGACGTCGATCTCCTCGACTTCGGGGTCGCTCAGGTACGGCTCCAAGGGGCCGGCGCCGGTCAGTTCGGCGACGACCCGCGCCCTCACCTGCTGCTCGACGCGTCCGGCGAGGGGTCGTTCACCCCGGTGGAGGCGCTCGTCGTTGACCGTCGCCAACTCCTCGTTGACCCACGCCCCGACGAGCAGCGCCTGGCGCCGCTCGTCGCCGGCGAGCGCGCCTCCCGGCCGGTCGCCGCGATGGGCGTCGTCGTGTTCGATCGCCTCGATCAGCCGGTGGGCGACCCGATCGGTGACGACGCGAACCGCGGTGCGGATCTCGCTCTCGACGGTCGGCACGCTGCTGACGACGGTCACGTCCCCACCTCGCCGGAGACCGGGGCCGCGGCGCTGGGGCGGCCCGATGAGTCCCGTGCCGCCGAGAGCAGCGTTGCGACCTCGGCTGCCGATCGCATCAGGGGCAACCGCCGCAGTCGTCGGGCCGAGACGCCGGCACGACCGGCGACGACCCCGGCCGCGAGCGGGTCGTTCGCGAGCGCCACCGTCGCCAGCAGCGAACCCGGGACGGCTGACTCGATGTGCGCCGCGATCTCGTGTGGATCGAACGGCCGGTCGCCGACCACGGCGAGGACGACGTCGGTGCCCGCCAGTTGTTCGATCGACTCGGTCAGCCGTTCGAGTCGCACGGCCGCAGCACCGGCCGACGCCGCCGCTTGCCGGTGGACCACCACGACCGTGGCCGCCGATCGCACGAACGGGGAGCCGTGATGGTCGGCGCCGACGTCGGCGATCGCCACGATGTCGGCGCGGGCGAGGGCCGGCACCACCGCGGTCGCGGCTTCCTCCACGGCCCGGCGGGCGGGCACCGTCCGCAGCGGCGCGGCGACGAAGCGGACGCCGCTGGCGCTGCGCTGGGCCATCGACGTGATCGTCGCCATCGG
>JAWLFC010000088.1:0-13719 GCA_041685755.1 Ilumatobacteraceae bacterium | reverse complement strand
CAACGGACCCACCTCCAACGGACCCACCTCCAACGGACCGAGCTCCAACGGGGACAGCGCCGACGATCGCAAGCTGATCGCCACCGCCGGCACCGAGGCCCGCCGCGGCAGCTTCGGCCCCGGAGGGGGCGTTGGCATCCCCACCGAACGCAGCGACAACTTCGGCGAGACGCTCAAGCGCCTCGGCGACATCCTCGGCAAGGAGCGGCCGCTCCTGGCCGGCGTCGTGGTCGCCACCGTGCTCAGCGTGATCCTCGTCGTGATCGGGCCGCGGTTGCTGGGCGAGGCGACCAACATCATCGTCGAGGGATTCTCCCGTCCCGACGGCATCGACTTCGCCGCCCTGCATCGTCAACTCCTGATCACCGCCGCCGTCTACCTGGCGTCGTTCGGCCTGTCCTACACCCAGGCCTACGTGCTCGCCGGAGTCGTGCAGCGCTCGATGTTCGCCCTGCGCGAGTCGGTCGAGCGCAAGCTCAACCACCTGCCGCTCAGCTACATCGACCGCCAGGCGCGCGGCGACCTGCTCAGCCGGGTCACCAACGACATCGACAACCTGTCGCAGAGCCTGCAGCAGACGATCAGCCAGATCCTCACGTCGCTGCTGACGCTGCTCGGCGTGACGATCATGATGTTCACGATCTCGCCGTTGCTGGCGATCATCGCCCTCTTCACCGTGCCGGTGTCGGTGTGGCTGATGAAGTTCATCGGCGGCAAGGCCCGGCCGAGGTTCATGGCGCAGTGGCGCCACACCGGCGACCTCAACGCCCAGGCCGAGGAGGTGTTCTCCGGCCACGCCGTCGTGAAGAGCTTCGGCCGCCAGCGCGAGGCCGAGGAGCGCTTCCGCAGCGACAACGACAAGCTCTACGAGGCCAGCTTCTCCGCGCAGTTCATGGCCAACCTGATCCAGCCCGCGATGCTGTTCATGGGCAACATCCAGTACGTCCTGATCGCCGTCGTCGGCGGCCTGCAGATCTCCTCGGGAGCGCTGAGCATCGGCGGCATGCAGGCGATGATCCAGTACGCCCGGCAGTTCTCCCAGCCCCTCACGCACCTCGCGTCGATGGCGGCCACCTTCCAGTCGGGCATCGCGTCGCTCGAGCGAGTGCTCGAGCTGCTCGACGCCGAGGAGCAGTCGCCCGAGCAGGCGCCGACCGTGGATCCGCAACCGTTCCGGGGCCGCGTCGTGTTCGAGGACGTCCACTTCTCCTACGACCCCGACAAGCCGTTGATCGCCGGCTTGAACGTGGTGGCCGAGCCGGGCCAGACCGTGGCGATCGTCGGGCCGACCGGGGCGGGCAAGACGACGCTGGTCAACCTGATCATGCGCTTCTACGAACTCGACGGCGGGCGCATCACGCTCGACGGCCGCGACATCGCCGACATCCCCCGCAACGAGCTGCGCTCCGAGATCGGCATGGTGCTGCAGGACACCTGGCTGTTCGGCGGCACGATCCGCGAGAACCTGCGCTACGGCAACCCCGACGCCACCGACGAGCAGGTCGAGGAGGCGGCGAGGGTCACCTACGTCGACCGGTTCGTGCACTCACTGCCCGACGGCTACGACACGATCATCAACGACGAGGGCGACAACATCTCCACCGGCGAGAAGCAGCTGATGACGATCGCCCGGGCGTTCCTCGACGACCCGTCGATCCTGATCCTCGACGAGGCGACCAGCTCGGTCGACACCCGCACCGAGGTGCTGATCCAGGAGGCGATGAACAACCTGCGCCAGAACCGCACGAGCTTCGTGATCGCCCACCGCCTCTCGACGATCCGCGGCGCCGACGTGATCCTGGTGATGGAGGACGGTCGCATCGTCGAGCAGGGCGACCACGACTCGCTGCTCGAGGCGCACGGCGCCTACTGGCGTCTCTACAACGCCCAGTTCGCCGGCACCACCACCTGATCACCGCCGGGGTCCGTTACTCCGGGGGTCTGACCCCGGCTGTAACGATGACGTCAGGGGTCAGACCCGTGCTGTCATCGGTCGGGGGATGGCGTCACGACGTGTGACGGGGGCTCCGACGGGGTACTCCCGGCCCATGATGGGAACTCGTGGACTCGCTCGCACGCTGCTCGCCGGGACGTTCGTGATGGGCGGACTCGGCGCCTGGAAGCGCTCGAAGGCGCTCGCCGAAACGGCGGCACCGGTCACCCGGCCGATCGAGTCCCGTCTCCGGATGGGACTGACCTCGGAGCAGTTCGTGAAGGCCAACGCCGCCGTCCAGGTCGCCGGGGGCGGCTTGTTCGCGCTCGGCGTGTGGCCACGAGCTCTGGCGCTCGTGCTCGGCGCGTCGCTCGTGCCGACCACTGTCGCCGGTCACGCGTTCTGGGACGCCGATGACGACGAGGAGCGTCGCGCCCAGCGGCTGCAGTTCCTGAAGAACGCCGGGCTGCTCGGCGGGCTGATCTTCGCCGCGCTCGACACCGGCGGCCGTCCATCGGTCTTCTGGAGCGGCCGCAAGGCGATCGGCGATGCGGCCGACGCGGTGTCGTCGACGGTCTCCACGACCGGTCAGTCGCTCCACGACCGCCTCCCGACGACCTGACGCTCGCCCGCCGGCTGAACGCGTCAGCGACGCTTGGCGAGGGCCGCGAACTCGCGCTCGATCGACGTCGCGACATCGCCGAGGTCGGGCATCACGTCACGGTCGGCGGTGATGCCGAAGTGCAGGTGGTCCTCGTAGGACACCACGGCGATCGTGAGGCCCTCGTTGTCGATCACCTCGACGTAGGGGAACACCCGCAGGAACCGGGCGCCGCGCAGGTAGAGCGGGATCGGCGGGCCGGGGATGTTGGTGATCACCAGGTTCATCGGGATCGTGCGACTGACGTAGCGGGTCAGCGGTCCGGCGAGCGGCGTGATCGCGTCGGCGATGTCGAGGATGCGATGGGCGCCGTCGACGAGCCCCGACCCCTTGAGCTCGCCCGTCACCGCATGGATGCGCTCGAGCCGGGCGACGGGGTCGGCCTCGTCGACGGGCAGGTCGACGACGATCAGCGACACGAGGTTGCCGAGCGTGTCGCCGCGCTGGTCCTTCCCGCGCAACGACACCGGCACCATCGCCTTGATCACGCGGTGCTCGATGTCGTCGTCACCGTGCTCGAGCAGGAACGAACGCAACGCACCGCTGCACGCCGCCAGCACGACGTCGTTGATCGTGACGCCGTGACGCTTGCGCACGGTGCGCACGCCCTTCATCGGCACCGTGGCGCTCACCCAGCGCCGGTGCGACCCGACGGGCACGTTCCAGGGGGCGGGCGGCGGCTTGGCGAGGAAGCTGGCCACGGTGCGCCCGACGTTGACGGTGGCATCGATGCTCGGCCTCGGGTCGCGCAGCGTGTCGAGCGCGGTCTGGGCGAGCCGCATCGGCCGGGTCACCTGGTTGCGCACCGCATTCGCCAGCAGCTCGTTCGGCGACGGCGCGGGCCGCGGCCGCCACGCCGGTACCGGCTCGTCGGGCGGGGGATCGGGTTCGAGGTCGATCAATGCCATCGCCAGGTCGACGTTGGCCATCCCGTCGCCGAGCGCGTGGTGCACCTTGATGACGAGGCCGACGTGGCCGTCGGCGAGGCCGTCGACGAACCACATCTCCCACAACGGGCGCGACCGGTCGAGGGGGAGCGACTGCAGGCGGCCCATCAGCGTGGCGAGCTGGCCGTCGTCGCCGGGGCGGGGGAGCGCGGTGAGGCGGACGTGGTGGTCGATGTCGAAGTGGTCGTCGTCGACCCACACCGGCCGGGCCTGGTTGTACGGCACCTCCATCACCCGTTGGCGCATCCGTGGCACACGGTGCAGTCGCCGCTCGACGTGGGCCTTCAGATCGTCGAAGCGGACACGCCCGTCGGCGTCACGCAGTGGCGTGCCCTCGATCACCGACAGCGAGCCGACGTGTTGTGGCTCGTGCGGTGTCTCGATCCGCAGGAAGACGGCGTCCGCCGCTGTCAGCTGTTCGTGTGCCATTCGATCCCCCGATCGTTCGTGGTCCAGTCTGCCCGCTGGGTGGGACCGGTCGCCAGACGACGGCAGTGTCAGCCGAGCCCGAGCAGGTCGGGGACGTCGGCGAAGGAGTCGACCACCGCGTCGGGCTGCTCGTCGCTCGCGGCCAGCACCTGGTGGCGGAACTTGCCGGTGCGGACGAGGATGCCGTGCAGGCCGGCGTGTTGTGCCCCGAGCACGTCGTTGTGGAGGTCGTCGCCGATCATCGCCACGCGGTCCGCCGACGCCCCGAGCTCGGCGACGCCGGTGGCGAAGAAGTCGGCCGACGGCTTGCCGAGCACGACGGGCTCGACTCCGGTGGCCTCCTCCAGCGCCCGCACGTAGGCGCCGGTGTCGAGCTCCAGGCCGGCGGCGGTGCGCCAGTAGACGTTGCGGTGCATCGCCACGAAGGCAGCGCCGTCGAGGATCAGGCGGAACGCCTCGTTGAGCTGGTCGTGGGTGAAGTCGACGCCGGCGCCGCCGATCACCACCACGTCGGCGGGGCCCTCCTCGACGAGCTCGATGCCGTCGAGGTCGGCGGTGAGGTCGCCGGTGTTGAGCAGGAACACGCGGGCGCCGGCGTGATGGCGCCGTAGGTGGGCGGCGGTGGCGGCGGGTGCGGTGAGGATCTCCTCGACCGAGGTGGGCATGCCGGCCTCGGTCAGCAGCTCGGCGACCTCGGCGCGGGTGCGGGTGGTGGTGTTGGTGGCGAAACGCAGCGGGAGGGCCGACCGCCGCACGGCCGCCAGCGCATCGGGAACGTCGTCGATCGGCTCCCACGACACGGTGAGCACTCCGTCGATGTCGATCAGCAGCCCGTCGATCTCGTCGCCGGCGAGTTGATTGTCGGACACGTCGCTCGTACCTCCTGTCGGACGCCTTCCCCGTCACGATAGGAAGAACGCCATGGAAGGGTTCGTGCACCCCGATTTCGCTCCCGTCACCGAGAAGGTGCAGTCGATCATGGCGGGACGGCGAGCGTCCGGCGGCATGGCGGTGGCGGTGTACCACCACGGCGAATTGGTGGTCGACGTGTGGGCAGGTGTCCGCAGCGTCGGCGGCGATCCATGGGAGCGCGACACCATGGCGACGAGCTTCTCGACCACCAAGGGTGTGGTGGCCACGATCGTGCACCGGCTCGCCGATCGTGGCCTGCTCGACTACGACGTGCCCGTCGCCACGTACTGGCCGGAGTTCGCCGACGCGGGCAAGGAGCAGATCACGCTGCGCCACCTGCTCACGCACCAGTCGGCGATGCACGACGTCCGGCGACTGGCCGATTCGACTGCGCAGCTCCTCGACTGGGACTACATGGTGGAACAGCTGGCCGCGGCGCCACCGGTGTGGGAGGTCGGCGTCCGGTCCGGCTACCACGCACTGACCTACGGCTGGTTGGTGGGCGAGGTGATCCGGCGGGTCACGGGGCTGACGATCGACCAGGCGTTCCAGCGTGAGGTCGTCGAGCCACTCGGCCTCGACGGCGGGATGCACGTCGGTGCGCCCGAGTCGGTCCGCGACCGGATCGCCTCACCGGCGACCAACGTGAAGAAGCTCGACCGGCTGTTCCACCTCAGCTCGTGGCTCTCCCGCTTCGATTCCTTCGGGCCGTTGTACGACGCGATGGTCGTGGAGGACTACATCGACTACTCGATGACGCCGCGGATCCACGACGGTGAGATCCCCGCGGCGAACGGCGTCTTCACCGCCCGGTCGCTGGCGAGGATGTACGCCGCGCTGGCGTCGCCCGCGGCGTTCGACGGTGAGCCGTTCGTGTCGGCGCCGACGCTCGCGGCAGCGACGATGGTGCAGCCGCGGCTCGGTGCCGACGGCCGGCACTCGGGTGGTCGCGTCGGTCGCGACGCGGTGATCGGCTTCGAGATGCGCTGGCGGCTCGGCTACCACGGGGCGTTCACGTCGGCCGGGATCCTGCCGAGGGGGTTCGGTCACTTCGGCTTCGGCGGCTCCGGGGCGTGGGCCGACCCCGAGTCCGGCCTCGCCGTGGCGATGGTTCTCAACCAGATCGGCGGCTCACCGTTCGGCGACACCAAGATGCTCCGCATCGGCGGCGCCGCCGTCCGCGCCGCCCGACGCCGCTCCGCCTGAAGCGATCCGGGCGCGGATCGTTCCGTATTCCGGGACTCCTCGCGCCCAGATCGTGGTGTCGGCTCAGGTCGTCGTGGCCGTGATCTCCTGGCGGTCGGGGAGATCGAGGAACTCCTCGGTGATCGCGTCGACGAGTTCACCGACGATCGCGGAGTGCTCGCCCGGTCGTGTGCGGATGACGTGACACGACACCGGGAGCGAATCGAGCTCCGGCGCTCGCGGCCACTCGACGATGTCGCCACCGAGGAACCGCTCGGCGAGGACGGCCACGCCGAGGCCCGCCTCCACCGCCGCCCGCACGCTCTCCGACGACGGTGCCGTGATCGTGTAGCGGTAGCGCACGCCGGCGCGCTCGAGGATCGGTTCGCTCATCGGGCGGTAGAAGCCGTTGGTGCCGTAGGTGATCAGCGGCACCGGGTCCTCGTCGTAGGGGGTGTCGCTGCGGGTGGCCCAGCGCAGCAGCTCGGTCCACAGCACGACGTCGTCGGCGAGCACCTCGTCCTCGGTCACCTGCAGCAGTGCGACGTCGATGCGGCCCTTGGCGAGCTGCGGGGCGAGCACGCGGCTCTGGTTGACGACGAACTCGATCGTCGCCGCTGGGTGCAGGAGGCGGAAGCGACCGAGGATGCCGGCGAGTCGAGCCGCTCCCACCTCCTCGTTCGAACCGACCCGGATCGTTCCGGTGAAGTCCGAACTCGAGAGCCGGGCGACGGCCCGGTCGTGGATCTCGACGATGGCGCGGGCGTCGTCGAGCAGCGCCAGACCGTCGCGCGACGGCCGCAGGTCGTGGCCGTCTCGAACGAGCAGCGGTCGGCCCACTCGCTGTTCGAGGCGCTTGATCTTCCAGCTGACCGCCGACTGCGACACGCCGAGCTGGGTGGCGGCGCGGGTCATCCCGCCCCAGTCGAGCACGGCGATGAAGGTCCGAAGGGATTCGACGTCGAGTTGCACGCGACCAGTCTGGCACCGCCATGACAGCGTGTCATGAATCATTCGAAGAAATGTCGGTTGTGTCATGATCGCCGCGGGTCGACACTGGGTGCATGGCCCTCGCACCACTCCATCTCCCCGCTCCGGCCGGCCGGGCGGGCGCGACCCGCCGGGCCCGCCCGACGTTCCTCGCCCCCCGCCGTCCCCGCTACGAGCGTCTCGACGTCAGGCACGCGCTCGCGAGCCCCAGCGACGTCGCGATGCGCTCGGCCGGCGTCGTACACGGCTTCCACCGCTGACGATCTCCGTCAGCTCGCCACGGCGGCGGGCTGCTTCGGCGCCAGCCCACGGGTCTCGGCGACGTCGTCGTCGTCGATGAACCAGGCCACCGCGGCCGCCGGCAGCATGATCAACCCGACGGCGAGGAACCCCGCTCGGTAGGCACCGAGGCGATCGACGGCGGCAGCAGCGTCGCCGGCGTCGGGGAGCACGGCGGCGATCACGGTGGCGGCAAGCGCCACCCCGGCGGCGTAGGACACCTGGCGCTGGGTGTTGAACAGGCTCGTCGCCCGTCCGGTGTCGGCCATCGACGTCGTCGCGTAGGCGGCCGTCTGGATCGACACGAACACCATGCCGACGGCCAGACCGCGAGCGAACGAGAATGCGGCGATCGTCGACAGCGGCGTGTCGAGGCCCGCGGTCGCGTACAGGCACGTGACGCCGGCGGTCACGGCCGTGCCGACCACCATCAGCCGGCGAGGCCCGATCAGCCGGTAGAGGCGCTTGCCCAACAGGTTGGACACGAGGAAGACGCCGACCGCCTGTGGTGACTGGGCCAGGCCGCTCTCGAACGCCGAGTAGCCGCGCAGGCTCTGCAGGTAGAGCGGCAGTACGAAGATCATGCCGAAGAACCCGGCGTAGGTGAGCGCCGCGGCGACGTTGATCGTGCGGAACAGGTGGTCGCGGAACAGCCGCAACGTGAGGAGCGGTTCGGGGATCCGTCGCTCGATGACGATCAGCGCGATCGCCGCCGCGATCCCGAATGTGGCGAACCCGAGTGTGTACGCCGAGAACCATCCGCGGTCGGGCCCGATCGAGAGCGTGTAGAGGAACACGCCGACCGCGGTGCCCGACAGCACGAACCCGGCGACGTCGAAACGCCCTGGTGTCTCCTGCACGGTCTCGTCGAGCCAGGCGATCGACAGCACGACGGCGACGGCACCGATCGGCCCGTTGATCAGGAAGATCCAGTGCCACGACACGGTGTCGACGAGGATCCCGCCGAGCAACGGCCCGATCGCCGGTGCGATGACCGCCACGCTCAGCACGCCGATCGCCGCCTTGGCTCGTTCGGCCATCGGGAAGGCCCGGTAGAGCATCGCTCCACCGACGGGCGTGACGAGCCCGGCGCCGAGGCCCTGAAGGATGCGGAACGCCACGAGCTGCTCGAGTGTCCGGGCGAGCCCGCAGGCGATCGACGTGACGACGAACGCGATCAGGGCGGTGATGAAGATCCTGCGGGTGCCGAAGCGGTCGCCGAGCCACCCGGCGGCGGGGATCACGGCCGCATAGGTGAGCAGGTAGCCCACGGCGATCCACTCGATCTCGGTGGTCCCCACGCCGAAGTCGTCGGCCATCGTCGGCAGGGCGACGTTGACCATCGTGCCGTCGATGATCGTCATGAACAGCCCGAGGATGTAGACGGTCATCACCTTGGACTGATACGTCATCGCCTGCCGACGCTACGCGTCCGTCCCGTCGGTCGCTCACCCTCGGCTGCCCGCCAGACATCTTGAGTACTTCTTGTCGGCACGGGTACTGTCGGGGTGTGAGCACATCTCGTCTACTGGCTTTCGCCGTCGTTGCCGTCGCCGCCTTGGGAACGGGCAACTCGCTGCTCGCCCAGTCGTTCGATCGTGACGTCATCATCGTTCCCGTCGATTCGGTCTTCCGCGCCCCGTCGGGTTCGGTCACGCCGATCACGTCGTGGCCGGTGCCGGCCGAATTGCAGGGGCTCGAGTGTGAGGCGGAGGTCGAGGCGACGAACCAGAGGTCGACGCACGAGAGCAACGACCTGCTCGTCACCTCCGGGGGCGTGACGGTCGAGCTCGACGACGTGGAGCGTGAGGCGTTCGGAGTCACGAAAGCGACGCTGCCGCTGACGCTCGGCACGTCGATCGACGTGAGCCTTCGGATGGGTCCCGACGAGGTGTCGAGCGGGGGCCTCGTGGTCACGATCGACTGTTCGCTCGTCGGTCCGCCGACGACCGAGGTGACCGAGACCACCGAGGTGACCGAGACCACCGAGGTGACCGAGACGACCGAGGTGACCGAGACCACCGAGGTGACCGAGACGACCGAGGTGACCGAGACCACCGAGGTCGAGTCGTTGCCACCCGGCGGCGTCTCGCCGGGCGAGCAGACGCAGTCACCGACGCTTCCCGCCACCGGGCTCGACGGCACGGTCTGGGCTGCCATCAGCGCGATCGTCCTGCTCGCCGGCGGGGGCGGCCTGATTGCGGCCGCCCGACGATCGCGCTGACCAGACCTCCCGGACCCGTCGTCGTCGCGTCGACGAGGTGGCAGGCTGGGGCTGATGACGAGCGCCATGCGGGCCGAGCGTGCAGCGCTGTTGACCGGAACCCGGCTCGCGTACCCCGACGCGCTGCCGATCACCGAACGGCGCGACGAGCTCGTCGCGGCCATTCGTGAACACCAGGTCGTGATCGTCGCCGGAGAAACCGGATCGGGCAAGAGCACGCAGCTGCCGAAGCTGTGCCTGGAAGCGGGTCGCGGCGTCGACGGGATGATCGGCCACACCCAGCCGCGGCGGGTCGCGGCGCGCACGATCGCCGAGCGGGTGGCCGAGGAGGTCGGATCGAAGCTGGGCGACGACATCGGCTACACGGTGCGCTTCACTGACGAAGTCAGCGAGGCGACGCTCGTCAAGGTGATGACCGATGGCATCCTGCTCGCCGAGATCCAGCGCGACCGGATGCTGCGCCGCTACGACACGCTGATCATCGACGAAGCCCACGAGCGCAGCCTCAACATCGACTTCATCCTCGGCTACCTGAAGCAGCTCCTCCCGCAGCGCCCCGACCTGAAGGTGATCGTCACCAGCGCCACGATCGACACCGAACGCTTCGCCCAACACTTCGCCACCGGCGCGTCGGGGTCTGACCCCGACGCGCCGGTGATCGAGGTGACCGGGCGGACGTTCCCCGTCGAGTTGCGGTACCGGCCGCTCGTCGACGACGAGACGGATGCCGAGGACCGCGACCAGGTGCAGGGGATCATCGACGCCGTCGAGGAGCTCTCGCACGAGGGCCCGGGTGACGTGCTCGTGTTCCTGTCGGGCGAGCGTGAGATCCACGACACCGCCGACGCGCTGCGGCGTCTGAATCTCCGCAGCACCGAGGTGCTACCGCTCTACGCCCGGCTGTCGTCGGCAGAGCAGCACCGGATCTTCGAGCGGGCGCCGTCGGGTGGGCCGGGCCGGCGGATCGTGCTCGCCACCAACGTCGCCGAGACGTCGCTGACCGTGCCCGGCGTGCGCTACGTCGTCGACACCGGCACCGCCCGCATCTCCCGCTACAGCCGCCGTCTCAAGGTTCAGCGACTCCCGATCGAGCCGGTGTCGCAGGCGTCGGCGAACCAGCGCGCCGGACGCTGCGGGCGTGTCGCGCCGGGCATCTGCATCCGCCTCTACGGCGAGGACGACTTCGCCGCCCGACCCGAGTTCACCGAGCCCGAGATCCTGCGCACCAACCTGGCGTCGGTCATCCTGCAGATGACGGCGATCGGCCTCGGCGACGTCGCGCGGTTCCCGTTCGTCGAACCACCCGACCGGCGATCGATCGTCGACGGCTACGCGCTGCTCGACGAGCTGGCGGCGCTGAAGCCGGCCCGCTCCAGCGACAAGGGCGCCCCCCGCCGGCTGACGAAGGTCGGCCGCGACCTCGCTCGCCTCCCGGTCGACCCACGCCTCGGGCGGATGGTGCTCGAAGCCGACCGGCTCGGCTGTGTGCGCGAGGTGCTCGTGATCGCGTCGGCACTGTCGATCCAGGACCCCCGCGAGCGCCCCCAGGACAAGCGCGAGCAGGCCAACGAGTTCCACAACCGCTTCAAGGTCGAGGGCTCCGACCTGCTGTCGCTCGTCGCGCTGTGGGATCACCTGCGGGCGAAGCAGCGAGAGCTGTCCGGCAACCAGTTCCGCCGGATGTGCCGCAAGGAGTACCTCAACTACCTGCGGGTGCGCGAGTGGATGGACCTGTTCAGCCAGCTGCGCCGCATCGCCGGTCAGCTGAAGATCCGCCCCACGACGCACGAGAGCCACCCCGACCACATCCACCAGGCCGTGCTCGCCGGGCTGCTGTCGCACATCGGCATGCGCGACCGCGAGACGCGAGAGTTCATCGGCGCCCGACAGTCTCGCTTCGTGATCGCGCCCGGTTCGGTGCTCACCCGGCGGCCACCCCCGTGGGTGATGGCCGCCGAGCTCGTCGAGACCAACCAGCTCTACGCCCGCCGGGTCGCGAGGATCGAACCGACGTGGGCCGAGCGCGCCGGCGCCCACCTGGTCAAGCGGTCGTACGACAACGTGCGGTGGGACCCGAGGGGCGGCCGGGCCGTCGTCACCGAACAGGTCACCCTCTACGGCCTGCCGATCGTCAGCGACCGGACCATCGGTTACGACCGTGTCGACGAGGCCCAGGCCCGGGCGTGGTTCATCACCAAGGCCCTGATCGAGCGCGCGGTCGCCGACGAAGCATGGCTCGGTCGTCAGAAGTTCCTCACCCGCAACACCGAGTTCCTCGAACATCTCCGGCGGATGGCGGCGCGCGTGCGGCGCCTCGAGCTCGTCGACGACGAGATGCTGTTCGACTTCTACGCCGACCGGGTCGGCCCCGAGGTCACCTCGGTGCGCCACTTCGACCGGTGGTGGAAGGCCGAGCGCCAGCGCCGGCCGGATCTGCTCGATCTGACCGACGAGATCGTCGCCGGCGGCCGCGGCCACGGGGTGCGCCTCGTCGACTATCCCGACGTGTGGCTGCAGCGGCGAGGCGTCACGACCATCGAGCTGCCGCTCACCTACAAGCACGCGCCGGGTGAACCGCTCGACGGCGTGACGGTCCACGTCCCGCTCTCCGGGCTCAACCAGGTCGTGTCGGGTGGCTTCGACTGGCAGATCCCGGGTCACCGGACCGAACTCGTGAACACGCTGGTCAAGTCGCTCCCCAAGGACATCCGGCGGCAGCTGATCCCGCTCGGCGAGACGGTCGATGCCGTGGTCGACCGACTGCGCGACGCCGATCCGGCGAGCAGCCCGCTCGTCGACGCGCTCGCCGCAGCGGTGCGCGAGGTGGCCCAGGTCGACGTGTCCGGCGCCGCGTTCGATCCGTCGGTGGTGCCCGAACACCTCCGGGTGCACGTCGTGGTGTCCGACGACAACGGCACCGTGCACGCGGTCGGCGACGACCTCGACGCGATCAAGAGCCAGCTCGCGGGATCGATCCGCGAGTCGATTGCTGCGGCTGCTCCCATCGAGGAGCGGCGAGGGATCGTCGCGTGGGATCTCGGCGACCTGCCCCGAGTGGTCGAGTCGACCGACCGGGGTCTCGGCGTCACCGCATATCCGACCCTCCTGGACGTCGGCGACAGCGTGGCGTTGCGTGTGGTCACCACGCCCGAGCTGCAGCAGCGGACGATGCGCGGGGGAGTGCGGCGGCTGCTCCTGTTGAACGGCGCGCCGACCCGGTCGTCGATCGTGCGCGCGCTCGACAACACCGACCGCCTGGCGATCGCCGCCGGCGACATCGACCTCGGCGACGTGAGTGGCGACTGCGTCGCGGCGGCCGTCGATCGGGTGATGTCCGAGCACGGTTCGCTGCCGTGGACCGAGGCCGAGTTCGAGTCGCTGCGCCGTGCCGTCCGCAACGCTGCGCCGGGACTGGCGGCCAACGCGCTGCACCGGGCGGCGAGGGTGATCGCGGCAGCGAACGACGCTCGCGATCGCCTCGCCCGCCTGCACGCGGAGGCGTTGCGGCCGTCGGTGGACGACGCCAACCTGCACCTCGGCCGGCTCGTGCATCCGGGCTTCGTGCTGGGTGCCGGCATCGACCGCCTCGACGACGTCGAGCGCTACGTCCGGGCGCTCGTGTACCGGCTCGACCACCTCGCCGGCGCCGGTGAGCGGGACCGCCGGCGCATGGCCGACGTGCTGGCGTTGGAGCGGCGCTACACCGACATCGTCGACACCGCCGGACCCGGCAAGCTGGCGCCCGAACTCGTCGACGTCCGGTGGCAGCTCGAGGAGCTGCGGGTGGCGACGTTCGCGCAGCCGCTGATGGTCAAGCGGCCCGGTCAACCACCGGTCAGCGCCAAACGCATCGCCGCCGCGCTCGCCCGTTGAGCGCGTTCCCCCCCCGTTTGCGGTGCGGTGGTGTTGACCCGGCCCGACGGACCCGCGCCGCAAACGGGGTTCCGTGGGAAGCTGGAGCGGTGACGACACTCGACGACCGCCAGCTCGACCGGCTCACGAACGAGACCGTCGAGCTGCTGCAGACCCTGATCCGCAATCGATGCGTCAACGACGGCACGGCGGAGTCGGGCGGTGAGGTTCGCAACGCCGACGTGCTGCACCAGGTGATCGAGGGCGCCGGCGTCGACGTCGAGCGGTTCGATGCCGCACCCGGGCG
>JAWLFC010000181.1:0-3322 GCA_041685755.1 Ilumatobacteraceae bacterium | reverse complement strand
CTACGGCGGCCCCGAGGTGCTCACGATCGAGGAACTGCCGGTACCGACCCCCGCTGCGCACCAGCTGCTCGTCGCGGTGACGGCGTCGTCGCTCAACGCGCTCGACTGGCACTTCCTGACCGGTACGCCGTACCTGATGCGGCTGATGGCCGGCCTGCGCCGGCCCGAGCGGATCGTGCACGGCGCCGACGTGGCCGGCGTCGTGGTCGCTGTCGGCGAGGGCGTCGAACGGTTCGGCGTCGGCGACGCCGTGTTCGGCGAGGGGCCCGGCGGCGGGTGCGGCGAGTACCTCACCCTGAACGAGGGCAACGTCGTCGCCATCCCCGACGGCGTCTCGTACGAAGCCGCCGCCGCCACACCGGTCGCCGGGCTGACGGCGCTGCAGGGCCTGCGGACCCACGGCGACGTCCAGCCCGGCGAGCACGTGCTGATCAACGGCGCGGCGGGCGGCGTCGGCACGATGGCCGTGCAGATCGCCAAAGCGCTCGGCGCCGAGGTGACGGCGGTGTGCAGCACCCGCAACGTCGACATGGTCCGCGCGCTCGGCGCCGACACCGTGGTCGACTACACCCGCGACGACGTCATCGCCGGCGGCGCCCGCTTCGACGTCGTGCTCGACAACGTCGGCAATCGGACACCCCGCGAGATTCGCAGCATCCTCGTCCCCGGCGGTCGCTACGTCGCCGTCAGCGGACCGAAGGACAACCGGTGGGTCGACCCGCTCCCCCATCTCCTGCGGATGCGTCTGGCGTTCGTGCGTGCCGATGCCTCGTTCCACCAGTTCACCGCAGCTCCCGTCGTCGACGACCTGACGTTCCTCGGCGAGTTGCTGGCGAGCGGTCGGCTCGTGCCCCGGGTCGACCGGGTGATCGGCCTGGACGGCGTCGCCGACGCGCTCGCCGAGATCGGGACCGGCCACGCCCGCGCCAAGATCGTCGTGGTGCCCTGAACGACGGCCACACCCGCGCCCACACGGCGGACCGGGCGCGGAATGGACCGGCGCCAACCGTGGTTGACTCCATCTGCCCGATCTCGCGAGGACCATGGCCATGTCGACCCCCACCCCATCCGCCCGTCGTACGCGCCCCGGCGCTCCCGACCGGGTCATCGTCAACGGACTCGTCGTCGACGCCCACATCGGGGTGCACGACTTCGAGCGCGACGCCCCCCAGCGTGTCCGCTTCGACGTCGAGGTGGAGACCGTCGACGACTACGCCGAGCGGGTGCGCACGACCGGCAGCTACGTCTCGTACGCCGACGTCGTCGAGTTCGTCCAGGCCCGAGCCGCCGCCGGCGACCACGTCGAACTCGTCGAGACCTGGGCCGAGGACGTCGCCACCTTCGCGCTGCGCAACGACCTCGCGCAGGCGGTGCGGGTCACGGTCCAGAAGCTCGACATCTTCGACGCCGCCGACGGCGTCGGGGTGATCATCGAACGCCGGCGCGACACGAGCGACGAGCCGGGCGCCTGATGCCCTCGACCTCCGCGACCCACTGCCTGATCGCACTCGGCTCCAACCTCGGCGACCGGATGGACAACCTGCGCGCCGGCCTCGCCGGCATCGAGGACGCCGACGGCATCGAGATCGTCGACGTCTCGCCCATCTACGAGACCGCGCCGGTCGGCGGCCCCGAGAACCAGGGGCCGTACCTCAACGCCGCGGTCCTCGCCGAGACCACGCTCGATGCCGCCGACCTCCTCGCCCTGCTGCACCGGATCGAAGCCGGCCGAGAACGCGAACGCGTCGTGCACTGGGGGCCGCGCACCCTCGACCTCGACCTCCTCGTCCACGGCGACCACGTCATCGACGCCCCGTCACTGCAGGTTCCCCACCCCCGCATGCACGAGCGCCGCTTCGTGATGGTGCCGGTGTGCGACGTCGCGCCCGACCTCGTCCACCCGCGCCTCGGACGCACGATGCGCGACCTGCTCGCCGACCTCCCCGTCGAGCCCGGCGACCTCACCGAACTCGCCGACACCTGGCACACGATCCCGGAGCACAGCCCATGATCACCCCCGACGTCCTGCTCCCGCTGTGGGAAGCTCACCGCGCCGCACTCGACCACCCGGTCCGCACGATCGAGTTCCCCGCCCACGGACGGGTCTTCGACGACCGCCCGTACCAGCTCGGGGTCATCAACCTGTCACGTGACTCCTCCTACCGCGAGAGCATCGTCCACGACGTCGATGCCGCCCTGTACCGGGCACGGCGGATGACGATCGAAGGCGCAGCGATGATCGACATCGGCGCCGAGTCGACCGGCACCGACGCCGACGTCGTCGACGTCGACGGCCAGCTCGCCTCGCTGCTGCCGGTCGTCGAGGCGCTCGTCGGCATCGGGCTGCTCGTGTCGGTCGAGACGTACCACACCGACGTCGCCGTCGCCGCCCTCGAGGCCGGTGCGCAGGTGATCAACCTCACCGGCCGGGTCGACGACCCCGAGCTGTACGAGGCGATCGCCCGTCACGGCGCCGGCCTCATCCTCTGCTACACGCCGGGCGAGACGGCCCGCTCCGACACCGACGTGCCGCCGGTCGACGCGATGATCGACGAGCAGATGAGGTTCTTCCGTGAACGCCTCGACCTCGTCACCGGATCCGGCGTCGACAAGCTCTGGATCGACCCCGGGTTCGGGTTCGCGCTCAACCTCCCCGACGGCCCCGAGCGCGTGCGCTACCAGACCGACAACCTGCTGCAGTCGTTCCGCTTCCGTGAGCTCGGCTGGCCGGTGTGCGTGACGATGGCGTCGTCGGTCTACCTGTTCCACGACGAGGCCCGCGTCGCCGAGACCGGGATGGCGGTGCTCGCCCTGCTCGCGAAGGCCAACCTCCTGCGCACCCACGAAGTCGCCCGGGTCCAGCCGATCCTCGACCTGCTCGAGATCTGCGGCACCGCACCGCACTCGACCTGACAGCCGCCGGTCCACCGACGCTGCGGCTTCGGAGCGGAATGGCTCCCGGAAACCGGGACGTAGTACGCAATCATCTGCACGGTGCCGGGTCGCCGCGGGGTGGCAAGCCGAGCGCGGGCATGATGAGCTCCATGGAGTTCTCGACGATCATCGAACCGTTCCGGGTGCACTCGGTCGAGCCGCTCGTGCTGACGACCCCCGACCAGCGACGCGCTGCGCTCGCCGAGGCGGGCAACAACCTCTTCTCCCTGCGCGCCGAGGACGTCCTGATCGACCTGCTCACCGACTCGGGCACCGGGGCGATGTCACGCGACCAGTGGGCCGCGATCCAGCGCGGCGACGAGAGCTACGCCGGCTCGCCGTCGTGGTTCCGGTTCCTCGAGAGCGTCCAGGACCTGTTCCCGTTCGA
>JAWLFC010000087.1:2082-13805 GCA_041685755.1 Ilumatobacteraceae bacterium | reverse complement strand
GTCGGGCTCGGGCCGGCGGCGGCGCTGTTCGCCGGGCTGGCGATCTCGGCGATCGAACCCGACGTCGCCGACCTCCCGGCGATCATCCCGCTGTTCGGCCTGGCGCTGTTCATCTACACCATCGGCCTGGCGTCGGGCCCGGCCTTCTTCGGTGGGCTGCGCCAGGACGGCGTGCGCGTCAGCCTCGCGGTGGTCGTCCTGCTCGCGGCGATCGGGCTGACGGTCGCCGGGGTCAGCGCACTGTTCGACTTCGACGCCGGGGCCCGGTCGGGGCTCTTCTCCGGCTCGCAGACCAACACCCCGGCGCTGTCGGCGGCGTTGGAGCAGCTCGCCCCCGAGATCGCGAGCGGCGAGGTGACCGACCCGGTCGTCGGCTACTCCCTCGCCTACCCGCTCGGTGTGCTGTCGATGATCCTCGCCGCCGGCTGGTCGCTGCGGCGCGTCGACCATCCGGGCCGCGGCCGACCGACCACACCCGAGGCACCACGACAGCGTTCGACGACCAGCGCCACGGTCATCGTGACCCGACCCGACCTGCCGAGCCTCGGGGAGCTGCGGTCGTGGCAGGGCGAACGCCTGGCGTTCTCGCGTGTCGAACACGGTGGCGAGGTCGACCTCGCCACCAACGACGTCGTGCTGCAGCCCGGCGACCTGTGCACGGTGATCGGCACACCCGACTCGGTCGACCGGTTCGTCGAGTGGGCCGGACATCGCAGCGAGCGCCACCTCGCGCTCGACCGCAAGAAGCTCGACTTCCGCCGGGTGTCGGTGTCCAGACGCGACCTGGCCGGGGTGCGCCTACGCGACGTCGACCTCGAGGGTCGTTTCGGGGCGATGGCGACCCGGGTGCGGCGCGGCGATGCCGACCTGGTCGTCGACCGGGACTTCGTGCTGCGGCTGGGCGACCGGGTGCGCGTGGTCGGCCCGACCGAGCGGATGGGCGACATCGCGAAGGCGCTGGGCGACTCCGACCGTGGACTCGGCGAGGTCGACGCGCTGGGTTTCGCCACCGGCCTGGCGCTCGGGCTCCTGCTCGCGCAACTCGCCGTTCCGCTGCCCGGCGGCGGTGAGATCGCGCTCGGCGTGGGCGGTGGACCGCTGATCGTGGCGCTCGTGCTCGGCACGATCGGACGGACCGGGCCGTTCACGTGGCAGATCCCCTACGCCGCCAACCTGACGATCCGCCAGCTCGGCGTGTCGCTGTTCCTCGGCGGCGTCGGCATCCGCTCGGGGGCGACGTTCGCCGACGCCGTCGGCACCAGCCTCGGGCTCCAGCTGGCGATCGCCGGTGTCGTCGTCACGGCTGCGACCGCCGTCCTCACCACGGTCATGGTCCGGACGCTCGGGCGCGACCCCGTCGACGGTGCCGGCATGATCGCCGGCATCCAGACCCAGCCCGCCGTGCTCGCCTTCGCCGCAGAGCGCTCCGACGGCGACGAACGCATCGACACCGGTTACGCGCTCGTGTTCCCGCTGGCCATGATCCTCAAGCTGGTCATCGTCCAGCTCCTGATCTGAAAAACGACGTTTGCGGCGCAATCCGGTTGGGGTGGCCCAACGAGATCACGCCGCAAACGACGAAGGAACGGGTGTTGGGTCAGCCGATGGGTTCGGCCGCAGGGGCGTCGGCGTCGTAGGTGCCCTCGAGGCCCGCCAGGAACGCTGCGGGATCCTCTTCCTCACCGTCGCTCGAGTAGAACGACATCGGCTCGTAGTCCGGCGCTTCGATGCCGAACTCGCGGTACTTCATCATGCCGGTTCCGGCCGGGATGAGCTTGCCGATGATGATGTTCTCCTTGAGCCCGATCAGGCTGTCGCCGCGGCCGTCGATGGCGGCCTCGGTGAGCACCCGCGTGGTCTCCTGGAACGACGCCGCCGACAGCCACGACTCGGTGGCCAACGACGCCTTGGTGATCCCCATCAGCTCGGGACGACCCTCGGCGGGACGTGCGCCCTCCTCGACCATGCGACGGTTCGTGTCGCGGAAGCGCTTGGAGTCGACACGTTCGCCCGGCAGGAACACCGTGCCACCGGGCTCCTGCACGCCGACCCGACGGGTCATCTGGCGAACGATGAGCTCGATGTGCTTGTCGTGGATCGACACGCCCTGGTCGCGGTACACCCGCTGCACTTCCTCGACGAGGTAGAGCTGCGTCTCGCGGATGCCCTTGATCTCCATGATCTCCTTCGGGTCGAAGGGCCCGTCGGTGAGCGGGTCGCCGGCCTTGACCTCCTGGCCGTCCTCCACGATCGGACGGGCACCGAGCGGCAGCACGACCTCGTGCTCCTCGCCGGCGTCGTCGACGACGACGACCGGGATGCCCTTGCCCTCGTCCTCGCGGAGGTGCAACACACCGGTCGCCCTGGCGAGACGGGCCGAACCCTTCGGGGTGCGGGCCTCGAAGAGCTCGACGACGCGGGGCAGACCGCCGGCGATGTCCTTGCCGGCCACACCACCGGTGTGGAAGGTCCGCATCGTCAGCTGCGTTCCGGGCTCGCCGATCGACTGGGCGGCGATGACACCGACGGCCTCGCCGAGCTCGATCATCTTGCCCGTGGCCAACGAACGGCCGTAGCACATCGCGCACACGCCGAGTTCGGCGTCACACGTCAGCACCGAGCGGACGCGGAGGCGCTCGATGTCCGGGTCGTCGCGCAGCGCCTCCATCTCCTCGTCGCCCACGATCGTGTTGCGAGCGAGCAGCGAGATCTCCTCGCCGTCCTTGACCATCGGCGACGCGAGCTCGGTGTCGTTGAGCAACGCCCGGCCGTACAGCTTGGTCTCGAGGTACGAGCGACGGTTCGCGGTGTCGGGAGCGACGTTCTCGATCCAGATGCCGAGCGTCGAGCCGCAATCCTCCTCGCGCACGATCAGTTCCTGGGCGACGTCGACGAGGCGACGCGTGAGATAGCCCGAGTCGGCGGTTCGCAGCGCGGTGTCGACGAGGCCCTTGCGGGCACCCGGCGTGGCGATGAAGTACTCGAGTGTCTCGAGCCCCTCGCGGAAGTTCGACTTGATCGGACGGGGGATCATGTCGCCACGGGGGTTGGCCACCAGGCCGCGCATGCCGGCGATCTGGCGCATCTGGGTCATGTTCCCTCGGGCGCCGGAGCCGACCATCATGTCGATCGGGTTGAACTGCTGCTCCTTGAACTCCTTCTCCATGGCGGCCTGCACCTCGGCGGTGGCGTCGGTCCAGATGCGCACCTCCTGCTGGCGGCGTTCGCCGTCGGTGATGATGCCGCGCCGGAACTGCTTCTCGACCTTGTCGGCCTGCTCCTCGTAGCCGTCGAGCAGTTCGCGCTTGACCTTCGGAGTGCGCACGTCGTCGATCGACACCGTGAGACCCGACTGGGTGGCGAACCGGTAGCAGAGGTTCTTGAGCTTGTCGAGCGACTCGGCCACGGCCGCCTTGTCGTAGTTGTCGGACAGGCGCTCCACGATGACGCCCATCTCCTTCTTCTTGACGGTCTCGGTGAAGTGGCCGAACTGCTCGGTGTAGTCCACGGGCAGCGCCTCTTCGAACAGCACGCGACCGACGGTGGTCTCGAACGGCTCCTTGCCGGGAGGACGCATCGTGATCGTGGCGTGCAGCTCCAGGGTGCCCTCGTCGTACGCGCGCAGCGCCTCCCACAGGTGGCGGAACACGCGGCCTTCACCCTTGGCGCCGGCCATCTGCTCGGTGAGGTAGTAGCCACCGATGATCAGGTCCTGCGACGGGGTCACGATCGGGCGACCCGACGCCGGCGACAGGATGTTGTTGGCGCTGAGCATCAGCACGCGAGCCTCGGCCTGCGCTTCGGCCGACAGCGGCACGTGGATCGCCATCTGGTCACCGTCGAAGTCGGCGTTGAACGCCGTGCACACCAACGGGTGGATCTGCAGGGCCTTGCCCTCGACCAACACGGGTTCGAACGCCTGGATGCCGAGGCGGTGCAGCGTCGGCGCCCGGTTCAGCATCACCGGGTGCTCCTTGATGACGTCTTCGAGCACGTCCCACACCTGCGGGCGGCGACGCTCGACCATGCGCTTCGCGGTCTTGATGTTCTGCGCCAGCTCGAGGTCGACGAGGCGCTTCATCACGAACGGCTTGAACAACTCGAGCGCCATCAGCTTCGGCAGACCGCACTGGTGCAGCTTGAGCGTGGGGCCGGCCACGATCACCGATCGGCCCGAGTAGTCGACGCGCTTGCCGAGCAGGTTCTGACGGAAGCGGCCCTGCTTGCCCTTCAACATGTCGGACAGCGACTTGAGCGGGCGGTTGCCCGGTCCCGTGACCGGCCGGCCGCGGCGGCCGTTGTCGAACAACGCGTCGACGGCCTCCTGGAGCATGCGCTTCTCGTTGTTGATGATGATCTCCGGCGCGCCGAGATTGAGCAAGCGCTCGAGACGGTTGTTGCGGTTGATCACCCGGCGGTACAGGTCGTTGAGATCGGAGGTGGCGAAACGGCCACCGTCGAGCTGCACCATCGGACGCAGCTCCGGCGGGATCACCGGCACGGCGTCGAGGATCATCGCCTTCGGGTCGTTCGTGCGGCGGCCGTGCTCGTCACGGCGGTTGAACGATGCGACGATCTTGAGGCGCTTGATCGCCTTCTGCTTGCGCTGGGCGCTCAACGGCTTCTGACCGTCCTGCGGGTCGATGGCGCTGCGGAGCTTGAGCTCCTCCTCGTCGAAGTCGATCCGGTCGATCAGGGCCTTGATCGCCTCGGCGCCCGTGCCGCCCTCGAAGTACTCGCCGTACTTGTCGCGCATCTCGCGCCACAGCATCTCGTCCTCGATGATCTTGCGAGCGTGGAGGCTCTTGAACTCGTCCCAGGTACGAGCGATGAGATCGAGTTCGATCTCGTAGCGCTCGCGGATGCCCTCGACTTCCTTGTCGGCCTCCTTCTGGATCTTCTTCAGGTCGGCGGCCTTCGCGTCTTCCTTCTCGGCCTCGGCCGCGGTCTCCTCGAGCTCCTTGAAGCGGCGGTCGATCGCCAGCTCCATCTCCTTCTGGATGGCATCGCGCTCTTCGAGGTACTCGGCCTCGAGGCTCGGCAGGGCCTCGTGGCGAGCGTCCTCGTCGACCCAGCTGACGAGATGGGCGGCGAAGTAGATGACCTTCTCGAGCTGCTTGGCCTTGAGCTCCTCCTTCGGCTCGATGCCGGCCAGGAGGTACGCGAGCCACGAACGGGTACCGCGCAGATACCAGATGTGGACAGCCGGAGCGGCGAGCTCGATGTGGCCCATGCGATCACGCCGGACCTTGGAGCGGGTGACCTCGACGCCGCAACGCTCGCAGATGATGCCCTTGAAGCGCACCCGCTTGTACTTGCCGCAGTAGCACTCCCAGTCGCGCGTCGGCCCGAAGATCTTCTCGCAGAACAGGCCGTCCTTCTCCGGACGCAGCGTGCGGTAGTTGATCGTCTCGGGCTTCTTCACCTCACCGTGTGACCAGGTGCGGATCTGATCCGCCGTCGCCAGGCGGATCTTCAGTTGGTCGAACATGTTGACGTCGAGCATGTTGCCGGCTTTCTTGTCGTTCTTCGTTTCGGTGGTTGCGTTACGCCAGGGGTCAGACCCCCGGCGTAACGGTCTTCTCGTCAGCTCGGGTTGCCGAGCGTTACGCCGGGGGTCTGACCCCTGGCGTAACGATCAGTAACGGGCGGCGCGTTCGGCCTTCTCGCGTTCGCGGCGGGCGTCGTCTTCGTCGGTGCCGCGCTCGGGGCGGGAGATGTCGATGCCGAGTTCCTCGGCGGCGCGGTACACCTCGTCGTCGAGGTCGCGCATCTCGATCTCGTGGCCGTCCTCGGTGAGCACCTCGACGTTGATGCAGAGTGCCTGCATCTCCTTCATCAGCACCTTGAAGCTCTCGGGCACACCCGGCTCGGGGATGTTGTCGCCCTTCACGATCGCTTCGTACACACGGACTCGGCCGAGCACGTCGTCGGACTTGATGGTGAGCAGCTCCTGCAGGCAGTACGCCGCGCCGTAGGCCTCGAGGGCCCACACTTCCATCTCACCGAAGCGCTGACCACCGAACTGTGCCTTACCGCCCAGCGGCTGCTGGGTGATCATCGAGTACGGGCCGGTGGAGCGGGCGTGGATCTTGTCGTCGACCAGGTGGGCCAGCTTCAGGATGTACATGTACCCGCAGGTGATCGGGTTGTCGTAGGGCTCACCGGTGCGGCCGTTGTACAGCGTCAACTTGCCGTCGATGCCGACGAGGCGCTCGCCGTTGGCCGACTCGGGATTGAGCTGCTCGAGGATCTCCTGGATCGTCGGATGGTCGAGCGACTTCTCCTTCTCGTCCCAGTTGGCACCGTCGAACACCGGTGTCGCCACGAACGCGGCGGGCTTGGTGTTGGGGCGCGTCTTGGTCTCGGTACCGCGGATGGGCTGGTCGCCGATCGTGGTGCCGTCCGGGTTGGTCCACCCCCAGCGGGCGCAGTAACCGAGGTGCGCCTCGAGCACCTGGCCGACGTTCATGCGGCTCGGCACGCCGAGCGGGTTGAGGATGATGTCGACGGACTGGCCGTCGGCGGTGAACGGCATGTCCTCGACGGGCAGGATCTTGGAGATGACGCCCTTGTTGCCGTGACGGCCGGCGAGCTTGTCGCCGACGCTGATCTTGCGCTTCTGGGCGACGTAGACACGCACCAGCTGGTTGACGCCGGGCGGCAGTTCGTCGCCGTCGTCGCGGTTGAACACCTTGACGTCGATGACCTTGCCGACCTCGCCGTGGGGGACCTTGAGGCTGGTGTCGCGGACCTCGCGGGCCTTCTCGCCGAAGATGGCACGCAACAGGCGCTCTTCCGGGGTCAGCTCGGTCTCGCCCTTCGGCGTCACCTTGCCGACGAGGACGTCACCGGGGCCCACTTCGGCGCCGACGCGGATGATGCCGCGGTCGTCGAGGTCGGCGAGGATGTCGTCGGAGAGGTTCGGGATGTCTCGCGAGATCTCCTCGGGTCCGAGCTTGGTGTCACGGGCGTCGACCTCGTGCTCCTTGATGTGGATCGACGTGAGCACGTCGTCCTTCACCAGGCGCTCCGACAGGATGATCGCGTCCTCGAAGTTGTAGCCCTCCCACGGCATGAACGCCACGAGCAGGTTCTTGCCGAGGGCGAGCTCGCCCTCGTCGGTCGACGGGCCGTCGGCGAGGATCGTGCCCGTGGACACCTTGTCGCCCTCGACCACGCGGGGCCGCTGGTTGATGCAGGTGTCCTGGTTGGAGCGGCGGAACTTGGCGAGGCGGTAGACGCGCTTGCCCTCGTTCTTGTACTGCACCGTGATCGACTCGCCGGAGACCTCGATGACCTCACCGTCGTCGATCGCCTGGACGAGGTCGGCGGCATCGCGGGCAGCCCGGTTCTCGATGCCGGTGCCGATGTAGGGCGCCTCGGCACGCACCAGCGGTACGGCCTGGCGCTGCATGTTGGCGCCCATCAGGGCACGGTTGGCGTCGTCGTGCTCGAGGAACGGGATCAGCGCCGTGGCGACCGACACGATCTGCTTCGGCGACACGTCGATGAAGTCGACCTCGGTCGGCGGGACGTAGCCGATGTCGGTCGTGGCCCCGAAGAAGCTCTCGGCTTCGAGCATCTTGCGAAGGTCCTCGAGGCTGGCGGCCTGCGGCGAACGGCGCACGAGCGTGCGCTCGTCGCGGATGCTCCCGTCGTCGAGCAGCGGCGTGTTGGCCTGGGCGACGACGTAGTTCTCCTCCTCGTCGGCGGCCATGTAGACGATCTTGCCGGTGACCTTGCCGTCTCTGACCTCGCGGTACGGGCTCTCGATGAAGCCGAACTCGTTGACGCGGGCGTAGGTCGACAGGCCGCCGATCAGGCCGATGTTGGGGCCCTCGGGCGTCTCGATCGGGCACATCCGGCCGTAGTGGCTGAAGTGCACGTCGCGGACCTCGAAGCCGGCGCGCTCGCGGGAGAGACCACCCGGGCCGAGCGCGGACAGGCGGCGGCGGTGCGTCAGGCCCGACAACGGGTTGACCTGGTCCATGAACTGCGACAGCTGGGAGGTTCCGAAGAACTCCTTGATCGCGGCGACGACCGGGCGGATGTTGATCAGTGTCTGCGGCGTGATCGCCTCGACGTCCTGGGTGGTCATGCGCTCGCGCACGACGCGCTCCATGCGGCTGAGGCCGATGCGGACCTGGTTCTGGATCAGCTCGCCGACCGAGCGGATGCGGCGGTTGGCGAAGTGGTCCTGATCGTCGAGGCGGTAGCCGGGCTCCTGCTTGACGAGGTGGAGCATGTAGGTGATCGACGCCAGCACCTCGCAGCGGCTGAGCACGTTCTGGTTCTCGTCGGGGTAGTCGAGCAGCGGCTCGCCCTCGGCGTTGACCGCACCGTCGAGCCCGAACAGCGACCCGAGCAGGGCGACCTCGCTGCCGAGCTTGCGGTTGAGCTTGTACCGGCCGACGCGGCTGAGGTCGTAGCGGCGGCTCTCGAAGAACGCGTTGCGGAAGTAGGCCTTGGCCGACTCCACCGTGGGCGGCTCGCCCGGGCGGGCGCGCTTGTAGATCTCGACGAGCGCCTCGTCCTGGGTCGGCGCGATGTCGCGCTCTTTGTCCCACTGGCCCTCGAGGAAGTCGAAGTGGGCGACGAAACGGTCGAGGAAGCCCGGCGCGTTCTCCTCGTCGTAGCCGAGTGCTCGCAGCATCGTGAAGATGCCGAGGCGGCGCTTGCGGGCGACGCGGGTACCGGCGGTGACGTCCTTGCCGGGCTTGTGCTCGACGTCGAACTCCATCCATTCACCGCGGTAGGGGTGGATGGTGCCCTTGACGAGCTGGTGCTTGGTCAGGTTGCGCAGGCGGAAGCGCTCGCCCGGCTCGAAGATCACGCCGGGGCTGCGGACGAGCTGCGACACGACGACGCGCTCGGTGCCGTTGACGATGAAGGTGCCCTTGTCGGTCATGATCGGGAAGTCGCCCATGAAGACGGTCTGTTCCTTGATCTCACCGGTGTTGCGGTTCATGAACCGGGCGCGCACGAACACGGGCGCGCTGTAGGTCATGTCCTTCTCCTTGCACTCCTCCACCGTGAACTTCGGCGGCGGGCGCAGGTCTTCGTCGAAGGGGTCGAACTCCAACTCGAGCTGCAGCGACTCGGAGAAGTCCTTGATCGGGCTGATGTCGCGGAAGGTGTTCGCCAGGCCCTCGTTGAGGAACCATTCGAAGCTCTCCCGCTGGATCGCGATCAGGTCGGGGAGTTCGAGCGGCTCTTTGAGGTTGCCGAACGAATAGCGTTCACGGGACACGGGACGAGTCGCCACGGATCACTCTCCAGGAAATCGAGGGTGGACGACGCAGAATGCTGCGACGTGGGAGCGGGCGCGCCGGACCGAACCGAAGGATCGGGAGGGGGACAGCAAACGCACGGCAACGAGCGATCCTATCGGTGCGGGACGCACAACGTCAACCGCTGTCGACGTCGATTCGTCGAGCGGGACGGGGTCACCGGTTGAATTGCCGGACAAGGTAAAGAAGCGGGCTGCGAAAGTCAAGCATCGACGACGAACTGACACGTCATCTTGACGGGCCGCGGGGACCGCTCACGGGTCCCGTCAACTGAAGAAGCCCGGGGGCAGGCCCCCGGGCTTCTTCATCAGCCCACCCGAGCACGGGTGAGCTCGTCATTCGGTCGTACCGCACAGGGAGGGCCGGTGACAGGACCCGCTCGCCGGGAGCGGAACAAGTGATCAGACGAGATTGACCGTCGCGCCCACGTCTTCGAGCTTGGCCTTGGCGGCATCGGCATCGGCCTTGCTGGCCTTCTCCATCAGCGGCTTCGGGGCGGCGTCGACGAGATCCTTGGCGTCCTTCAGGCCCACGCCGAGCAGGTCCTTGACGACCTTGACGACCTGGATCTTCTGGGCGCCGGCGCTCTCGAGCACGACGTCGAACTCGTCCTTCTCCTCAGCGGCGGCCGCTTCACCACCACCACCGGCGGCCGGGGCCGCAGCGGCAACCGCCACCGGGGCGGCGGCGGTCACGTCGAACTTCTCCTCGAAGGCATCGAGCAGTTCCTTGAGCTCGATGACGGTCATGTTGCTGATTGCGTCGAGGACTTCTTCCTTGGTTGCCATTTCTGTGTCTCCTGTTTCGAAAAGGGCCGAAATGTCGCGGATTCGTTGCGCTCAGCGCAACGTCCGCGTGATTTTTCGGAGTGATCGGGGTGAATTGGGTGTGCAGGTCAGGCGGCCTCGGCGGCTGCCTTCTGATCGATGAGTGCGGACAGTCCGTAGGCGAAGTTGCGCGGGAGCGCCTGGAGCAGGCCAGCGGTCTTGACCAGTGGCGCCTGGAACGCGCCGGCCACCTGCGCCAGCAGGACTTCTCGCGACGGCAGGCTCGCGAGTGCCTTGACGTCGTCGGCGGACATCGGCGCGTCGCCGAGGACACCGCCCTTGATGACGAGCAGCGGGTTCGCCCTGGACTGATCGAGCAACGCCTTGGCCGCCGCCACCGAGTCACCGGTGACGAACGTGAGCGCCGTCGGGCCGAGCAGGAACTCGTTGAGGCTCTCGACGCCCGCGTCCGTGGCGGCGAGCCGGGCCAGAGTGTTCTTGTACACCTTGTGCTCGGCGCCGGCGTCGCGCAGCGGGGAGCGAAGATCGGCCAGCTGGCCGACCGACATCCCCCGGTACTCGGACACGAACACCGCGACGCTGTTGTTCAGCTTGGCGGTGATCTCCTCGACGATCGCGACCTTGTCGGCTCGCGGCTCGCTTGTCTGTGTGGTCGTCGTTGTCATGTGTGCATACCTCCTCTCGCTCGACTCGTGGTGCTCGCATCAGATGCGAACACCGACGAGGAGCACACCGCCCGAACGATCGGGCAGCGGTTCTTCGGCGATATGCACCTCGGTTGGCGGGACGGACCCATTACCCCCGGACGGGGACCAACGGTCTCAGGCGAGCGACCGTTTCTCTTGTGACGCTGGGATGCTACGGCGCGAAGCCGCGGCTTCCTCAGACGGTTTCGGGCTTCAGACGACCGGTGTCGACGTGGACGCCGGGACCCATCGTGGACGACACCGTGATCTTCTTGATGTAACGACCCTTGGCCGAGGCCGGCTTGGCGCGCTGGATCTCGTCGATCACGGCGCGGAAGTTCTGCTCGAGGGCCGCGGGCTCGAAGCTCGCCTTGCCGAGAGGGACGTGGACGTTGCCGTAGCGATCGGTGCGGTATTCGACCTTGCCGCCCTTGAAGTCCTCGACGGCCTTCGCGACGTCGGGGGTGACGGTACCGGTCTTGGGATTGGGCATCAGCCCACGCGGGCCGAGCACACGGCCGAGGCGACCGACGACCGGCATCATGTCGGGGGTGGCGATGACGAGGTCGAAGTCCATCTTGCCGGCCTCCACGTCGCTGGCGAGATCGTCGGCGCCGACGATGTCGGCACCGGCGGCACGAGCGGCGTCGGCCGCCTCGCCGGTGGCGAAGACCGCGACTCGCACGTCCTTGCCCGTGCCGGCAGGCAGGGCAACGGTGCCGCGGACCATCTGGTCGGCCTTGCGGGGGTCGACGCCGAGGCGGATCGAGATGTCGACGCCCTCGTCGAACTTGGCCGATGCCATCGTCTTCACGAGGCCGACGGCCTCGGCCGGACCGTAGAACTGGTCCCGGTCGAACTTCTTCAGCGCGTCTGCGTACTTCTTGCCTGACATGGTCTGTCTCCCTCAGGTGGTCGGCCCGCCGGGCGAGGTACTCCCGGTCGTGGCATTGGTG
>JAWLFC010000087.1:0-1982 GCA_041685755.1 Ilumatobacteraceae bacterium | reverse complement strand
GAGCGGGCGGTGCCGCGGACCTGGAGCTTGGCGGCGTCGAGGTCGTAGGCGTTGAGGTCGGGCATCTTGATGGTGGCGATCTCCTCGAGCTGCGCTTCGGAGATCGACCCGGCCACCTCGGCGCCCGGGTTGTCGGCGGCCTTGTCGAGGCCGGCCTTCTCACGGATCAGCACCGCCGTCGGCGGCGTCTTGAGCACGAAGTCGAACGAGCGGTCCTCGTAGATGGTGATCTCGGTCGGTACGACGGTGCCGGCCTGGGCCTCGGTCTGGGCGTTGTAGGCCTTCACGAAGTCCATGATCGCGATGCCGTGCGGGCCGAGCGCGGTGCCCACCGGGGGCGCCGGGCTGGCCTTGCCGGCCTCGATCTGGATCTTGACGACCGTGAGAATCTTCTTCTTCGCCATGGCGATGTTCCTGTCTTTCGTTGTCCGTCGCGCGTGGCGAATCAGAGTTTGGCGACCTGGCTGAAGTCCATCTCCACCAGGGTCTCGCGACCGAAGATGTTGACGAGGACCTTCAGCTTCATGTGGTCGGCGTTGATCTCGGCGATCTGGCCGGTGAAGTCGGCGAAGGGGCCTTCCTTCACGCGGACGCTCTCGCCCTCTTCGTAGTCGAGCTTGGCCTTGCGGCGCGGCGCGGCGTCGACACCCTCGGTCTTCGGCGTGAGGAACGTCTTGACCTCACGACGCGACAACGGGGTCGGCTTCTGGCCCTGGCGGCTCTGGCCGACGAAGCCGGTGATGCCGGGCGTGTTGCGCACGCAGTACCACGACTCGTCGTCCATGACGCACCGCACCAGCAGGTAGCCGGGGAAGACCTTGCGCTGGACGGTCTGCTTCTTGCCGTTCTTGAACTCGTCGACCTCTTCCATGGGGATGACGATCTCGTAGATCTTGTCCTCCATGTTCATCGACTGGATGCGGGCCTCGAGGTTGGCGGTGACCTTCTTCTCGTAGCCCGACTGGGTGTGCACGACGTACCACTGGCCGGGGCGCAGAGTGGGGTCGTCGAGAACGCTGTCGGGCTCGTCGTCCGCTGCGCCTTCTCCTGGCGCCTCTTCCGCCTCGTCGCCGGCGCTTCCCTCACTGGTGGCGTCGGTCAGTTCGGAGGTGGGGTCGGCGATCTCGGGGCTCTCGTCCACGTCGGTGTCGGAGTCGGTGTCGGTGTCGGAGTCGTCGGACACGTGCACGGCGTCGACTTCGTCGGCGACATCGGTGCCGTGGTCGGTGTCGCCGTCGTACTCGGGGGCCTCGGCCAGCACGTCGGTGTCACCCACCGGCAGCAGGTCGAGCGGGTTCGTGGTCTCGTCGTCGGTCATGTCGTTCGTCTCGTCGGTCGTCTGGTCGTCGGTCATGAGGAGTAGAACCACTCGGAGAGGTCGGAGAACACGTAGTCGAATCCGGCGACCAGTGCCGTGTACACGACCACGGTGATGATGACGATGATCGAATAACGCCTGACCTCGGGTCGACCGGGCCATGCCACCTTGCGCATCTCGTCGCGCACCTCGCGGAGGTACTGACGCGGACCGACCCGGTCGGTCTTCTTCTTCGGCGGTTGCTTCTGCGCGCGGGTGGGTTGGCCCTTCTCGTCGAGGGCACCCATCTTGCGAAGCTGACGCTTCTGTTCGCGATTCAGGTCATCCAGTGACATGGTTGATCTCGTTGCTGTGGTGGGCAGGGCAGGAGGGACTCGAACCCCCGACCGTCGGTTTTGGAGACCGATGCTCTACCAGCTGAGCTACTGCCCTCGGTTGGGATGCGCCGAGGCACCGTCGAGGGTACCAGCGCATCCCGGAAGAGGCCGCGGCCGTTCGCCGGCCACACTCCGCCGCCCTCGTTCGTCAGCGAGTCTCCTTGTGGAGGGTGTGCTGACGCTCGTTGGCGCAGTACTTCTTCATCTCGAGGCGCTCACGGTCGTTGATCTTCGACTTCATCGTGATGTAGTTGCGCCGTTTGCACTCGGTGCACTCGAGGGTCACC
>JAWLFC010000086.1:0-13843 GCA_041685755.1 Ilumatobacteraceae bacterium | reverse complement strand
CACCGCCGTCGCCTGGTCGCTGGTCGTCGTCACCAGCGATGCCACTGCGCCGCGCCGCCTGATGGTCGGCGTCGATCCGTTCCGTCCCGCCGAGCCGGACGATCCGGCCGAGATCGAGGTTCCGGTGGCGCCGCCGGTCGCCGGCCCGCCGACCGCCGCCACCCGGCCTGTCGAGGTGCGGATCCTGTCCGAGCAGCGAGCCGACGGTGCCGCCGCCGACATCGATGTCGAGGCGAACGGTGATCTGCTCGGACCTCCGGATGCCACCGGTGCGTATGCTCTGGAGATCGATGCCAACGAAGATCCCCTCACGGTGCGTGTGTCGGCGACGCGGGCAGTCGGTGTGTCCGCCATCGGGGCAGCCATCGACATCGTGACGTGAGCAACTCGACGACCGACGCGCGCGCCGCCCGGCTCGAGGAGGCCGAGGCTCGCGTCGACGGATACGGGCGCGAGTACTGCCGTGTGCTCGCCGAACTGACCGACGAGTGGGTGATCGAGCTCTTCGCCGCCGCCGTGGACGAGCACCGACCGACCGGTCGCGTCGCGCTGCTCGCGATCGGGGGCTACGGGCGCGGTGAACTGGCGCCGGGCAGCGACCTCGATCTGGTGCTCGTCCACGACGTCAAGCCCAAGAAGGTGGCCAAGCAGATCGAGCCGACGGCGAGCGCGCTCTGGTATCCGCTCTGGGACGCCGGGGTCAAGCTCGGCCATGCCGTGCGACGGATCGACGAGCAGCTCGACCTCGCCCGCACCGACCTCGACTCGGCGACGGCACTGATCACCGCTCGCCCCCTCGCCGGCGACGACATGTTGGCCGAGGAGGTGGTCGCCGAGGGACGGGCGCTGTGGCGGTCGAACGGCCCGAAGTTCCTCGCCGAACTGCGCGACCGCGTGCGGGTGCGCCAGGAATCGGCCGGTGACGTGGCGTACCGGTTGGAGCCCGACCTGAAGGACGGTCACGGCGGGCTCCGTGACGTCCAGTCCCTGTGGTGGGCACAGGAGGGCGGCCTCGACCTGCGCGCCGAGGACCTGATCGATCTCGACCACTGCTACGACGTGCTGCTGCGTGCCCGCGTGGCGCTGCATCGTTCCACCGGGCGTCTCGGCGAGGTGCTGCGGCTCGAGGACCAGGACGCCGCCGCCGCCGCCGGTGGCTGGAGCGACGCCGACCACATGATGACCGACGTCGCCGCAGCGGGGAGGACGATCGCCTGGCTGTGCGACGAGAACTGGGGTCGGGTGCGCTCGGCGCCGGTCGCCGTGGAGCAGGCGGTGGCGCCGGGGGTCGTCGTGCGTGCCGGCGAGGTCGAGCTGGCCGACGACGCCGATCCCTCGACCGACAGCACCCTCGTGCTGCAGACCGCCGTCGCCGCCGCTCGCCACGGTGCCCGCATCGGGCGGTCGACGCTCGAACGGCTCCACGACGAAACGTCGGGCTGGGACGGCAACTGGCCGGTCGGAGCGACCGACGACCTCGTCGCCCTGCTCCTCGAGGGCCACCCGGCGGTGCCCGTGCTCGAGTCGCTCGACCAACGCAACCTGTTCGCCCGCCTGCTGCCCGAGTGGGAGCCGGTGCGGTCGAAGCCGCAACGCAACGCCTATCACCAGTTCACCGTCGACCGGCACCTCTGGGAGGCCGCGGCCAATGCCGCCGCCCTCGTCGGCCGGGTGACGCGGCCCGACCTGCTGGTGCTCGGTGCCCTGTTCCACGACATCGGCAAGGGCTATCCGGGCGACCACACCGAGGTCGGCATGGAGCTGATGCGCACGATCGGGCCGAAGCTCGGCCTGGCGTCCACCGACGTCGAGGTGCTCGTCACGCTGATCGAACAGCACCTGCTGCTGCCCGACGTCGCCGTGCGCCGCGACCTCACCGATCCGGCGACGATCGAACAGGTGGCCACGGCGGTCGAGTCGGTCGAGGTGCTCGACCTGCTCCACGCACTGACCGAGGCCGACTCGCTGGCGACCGGACCGTCGGCGTGGGGCGACTGGAAGGAGGGGCTCGTCGCCGAGCTGGTGGCCCGGGTGCGCCACGTCCTCGGCGGCGGCGACGTCGCCGAGGTCACCTGGCGGCTCTTCCCCGATGCCGACACCCTGGCGGTGATGGCGCGCGGCGAGCTCGACATCTCCCGACGCGGCGACGTGATCACGGTCGTCAGCAGCGACGCCGCCGGCATGTTCAGCCGGATCGCCGGAGTGCTGTCGCTGCACGGCCTCGACGTCGTCAGCGCCCAGGCGCACTCGGCCGAGAGCGGCGTCGCCGCCTCGCAGTTCCGCATCGTGATGCCCGAGGCCGGCCTCAACTGGCGCTCGGTCAAGGCCGACCTCGCCCGGGCGCTGGCCTCACAGCTGGCGATCGAGGCCCGCCTCGCCGAGCGGGCGACGACGTACCGTCGCCGCCGGCGTACCCAGGCGGCGGCGCCCGCCGCGCCCACCGTCGTGTTCGACGACGCGGCGTCGAGCAACGCGACGGTGATCGTCGTGCGCGCCCCCGACAAGGTCGGCATCCTGCACCGGATCTCCAAGGCGATCGGCGAGCTCGGCCTCGACATCCGCCATGCGACGGTCCAGACGATCGGCATGGAGGTCGTCGACACGTTCTACGTGCGGGCCAACGACGCTCTCGTCACCGACCCCGCTCACCGCAAGGAGATCAAGCGGGCGCTGCTCCATGCAGTGTCGTGATGCCGTAGCGTGAGCACCGTGACGGTGAGTGGACGCGACCTGGCACGCTGGAGCGAGACGCTCGCGGCGATCGCCCGCACGGGCATGGGTTTCACCGAGAACCTCTACGAACGCGAGCGTTTCGAGGAGGTGCTGCACGTCGCCGCCGAGATCAAGGCGTGCGCTCGCGAGGCCGACGCCGCCGACGACGACGCGGTCGAGGTGCAGCGCGAGACCGACCACTTCGTGCAGGAGTGGCTGGAGTCGATCGGCGAGGGCGTCCCCGGGTACGTGACACCCAAGGTCGCCGTCGGCGCCATCGTCGGCAACGACGCCGGTGAGATCCTCCTCGTCCAGCGCAAGGACTCGGGCATCTGGCTCTATCCGACGGGGTGGGCCGACGTCGGCTACTCGCCCGCCGAGGTGGCGGTCAAGGAGGTCAGCGAGGAGACGGGCATCGAGTGCGAACCGGTCCGCCTGCTCGGCGTCGTCGACGGCCAGCGGATGGGGTTCAGCCGCTTCGGCATGTACATGCTGCTGTTCCACTGTGTCGCCACCGGTGGCGAGCTGCGCCCGCATCCCTTGGAGACCGCCGACGTCGGCTGGTTCGCCGCCGATGCGCTGCCCGAGGCGACGGCGGGAGCCCAGTGGTGGGGTCCGATGGCGTTCGAGGCGATCGACGGCGTCGACGCCCCGGCCACGTTCGACTCGGTCCGTTCGCCGGTCTGGCGCAACGACTGACGCCTGCGCGTCGGGGTCGGGTCCGGACGGGCAGGGTGCGCGTCGGGGTCGGGTCCGGACGGGCAGCAGGTCCGGATGGGCAGGGGTCAGTCGGGGTCGCGGTCGCGGAGGAACTGCTCGACCTCTTCGACGAGCGCGTCGGGGTCGACCGGGGTGTCGGTGGTCATGTCGTCGTCGTCGCCGGACTCGTCGTCGGAGAGCTGTTCGAGTCGGTTCAGGTACTCGAGCAGGTCGTCGTCGTCGCCGATCAGCGCCGCCACCCGGGCGTCGTACTCGGCGGCCTCCATCGCCAGGCGGCTCAAGGGCGCCGGCGTGCCGATCATCGAACACGCCCGCTCGACGAGCGCCAGGGCCGCCTTCGGCGACGGGATCTGTGATGCGTAGCCGGGCACGGCCGCCCACAACGACGCCGTCGCCATGCCCCTGCGGTTCAGGTGGTCGTGCAGCACCCCGACGATGCCGGTCGGACCCTCGTACTGGGAACGGCGCAACTCGAAGCGCTCGATGAGTTGGTCGTCGGTCGCGGTGCCGATCAGCGGCACCGGTCGTGAGTGCGGGACGTCGGCGAGCAGGGCACCCAGCGAGATCGCCATCGTGGCGCCGACCTGCTCGGCGATGCCGGCGATCTGCTCACAGAACAGGCGCCAGCGCAGTGCCGGTTCGGGGCCCAGCACGAGCAGGACGTCGGTGCCCGGCAGCGACACCGACCAGACACCGACGGTGGGCCACACGATCGAGCGGTGGTGGTCGTCGTCGAGTCGCACGGCGGGTCGGACCGTGGCGAAGTCGGTGAACGGTTCGGGGTCGATCTCGGCGACGGCCGTGGCGCCCCAGGATTCGACCATCGTGCGCAGGGCGCTCGACGCTGCGTCGCCGGCGTCGTTCCATCCGGTGAACGCGGCGACGAGCACCGGCCGCTCGAGGTTCGCCTCGGACAGCCATCGGACGTGCTCGGTTCCCACGTCGACCACGCTACCGCTGCGACGCACTAGCGTCCGATGGTCGTGAGCGAGACGTCCCCCGACCCCACCTCTCCGGCCGCTTCCGGTGCGACGGTTCGCATCGAGCGCGCCGATCACGTCGACGACGAGCTGGTCGAGGCGTTCGGACGCCTGATCCCGCAGCTGTCGTCGTCGTCGCCCCCGCCGACACCCGAGCACCTGTCGGCGCTCGTGGCCAGCCCCGACACGGTGCTGTTCCTCGCCCGCGTCGACGGTGCCGTGCTCGGCAGCCTGACCCTGGCCTTCTACCGGATCCCGACCGGGCTCAAGGCCTGGATCGAGGACGTCGTCGTCGACGGCGACGCCCGCGGCCGTGGTGTCGGCGAACTCCTGAACCGGGCGGCCCTCGACGAGGCACGCGCCCGCGGCGCCAAGGACGTCAGCCTCACCAGCCGTCCTTCCCGTGAGGCGGCCAACCGTCTCTACCGGCGCATCGGCTTCGAGTCGCGCGAGACCAACGTCTACCGCTACACGTTCTGACGCTGCCGCCGCTCGACGGCCGCTCGGTCACGTCTGAGCGCGTCGGAGGTCCTCGGCCGCTTGGCGGACCTGCCAGTCGCGGTCGGCCATTGCCTGCTCGATCGCGGCGTCGACCTCCGGCCCGTCGAACGGGGCCAGGGCGAGCACGGCGCGGCGGCGAACGGCCGGCTTGTCGGAGCAGGCGGCGATGATCGTCTCGATGCCGCGCTCGTCGCCGATGGCCCCGAGCGCGGCGACGGCGGACTCGCGTACCAGCGCATCCTCGGCGCCGGCGGCCAGGCGGATCAGGGCGTCGACGACATCGTCGCGGTCCGACTCGTGCTCGCCGCACGCCCACGCCGCGACCTCGACCACACGGGGGTCGGGGTCGGCCAGGACGCCGACGAGGTCGACATCGGGATGACCGGCGGCGAGCTCGGCGGCGCGACGGCGAACGATGACCTCGGGGTCGGTGAGCGCGACGGCGAGGATGTCGGCGCCGAGCTCACCGAGACGCTCGAGCGCGCCGAGCGCAGCGGCCCGGACGTCGGCGTCGTCGGCGTCGAGCCCGGCACGGGCCACCTCGACGTCGCCGGTGTGACCGGCGATCGTGACGGCGCGCCGATCGGTCACTGCTTGAGCAGGTCGGTGAGGGTGATGACGATGTAGCCGGTGGCGAATGCGATGACGATCGCCGTGACGGCGCCGATCACGATGGCGATGCCGGAGCCGGCGACCACGGCCCACGCCCGGCGAATGACGCTGGGCCGTCGATGCAGGGGCGTGGGTGTCTCGGCGATACCGACCGGTTCCCAGGATCGACGGATGATCGGCTCCCTGCGTGGTGATCGCGCCGTGGCTCTGGCAGGCTTGCGCCACCCCGCCAGTACGAGCGCGAGCATCGCCAGGCCGGCCATCCACGCAGCCGAAGTAGTGAGTTCCGTGACCGACACGACATCCGACATCGTAGTGACCGCACCCCGCAATCGGTGGTGGGCGTGGGCGCTGGCGGCGATCGGGGTGCTGACGCTGGGGGTCGTCGGCATCGCGTCGCTGCTGCCCTCCAGCCTCGTCGGGGTCAAGGAGAACGAGCGCACCGGCGACACCGAGTCGACCCCCTTCGCGCTCGTCCCCGCGTCGGCCGAGCCGGTCAACGACCGCATCGTCTTCGGAGAGCTCCCCGACGACGTCGAGCGCTTCGACACCGAGTCGAGCTTCGTGTTCGTCACCGTGACGGCGCCGAGCCAGTCGGTGCTGTCGTGGTTCGCCGGTCGCAACGATCCGGCCGTCGAGTTCATCACCGAGGAGGACAAGTTCGGCTCGCGCACACCCACCCAGCGACGCGAGTTCAACCTGCAGATGATGCGCAGCGCCGAGCAGGAGGCGCAGTACGTGGCACTCACCACGCTCGGCTACGACGTCGAGATCACCTCCGGTGACGTGATCGTTCGTGACGTGCTGTGCAAGGTCCCCGCCGAGGGTGGCGGCGCGTGCGACGAGTGGTTCCCCTCCGACGAGCAGATCGACCCCGCCGACCGCATCATCGAAGCCGATGGAGTGGTCCTCGAGTCGGTCGACGACCTCGTCGACGTGCTCGCCGATCGTGATCCCGGCGACATGCTCGATCTGTTGATCGAGCGCCCCGGCGAGGGCGAACGGGAGGTGACCGTCGAGCTGTCGGCCTCGCCCGACGATCCCGAGCGCACCATCGTCGGCTTCATCCCGTTCGACACGCGGGCGATCGTGCTGCCGTTCGAGGTCGACATCGCCACCGGCGACATCGGCGGCCCGTCGGCGGGGCTGGCGTTCACGCTGGCGATGATCGACGAGCTGTCCCCCGGATCGCTGACCGGCGGCCAGGACGTGGCCGTCACCGGCACGATCGACCTCGACGGTGAGGTCGGCGCCATCGGCGGACTGGTCCAGAAGGTGTCGGCGGTGCACCAGAACGGGTTCCGGGTGCTCCTGGTGCCGGCGTCGCAGTCGGAGCTGACGACACCGGAAGGGCGCCAACGCCTCGACGACGCCGGACGTGGCGAGGTCGAGATCATTCCGGTCGCGACGCTCGACGAAGCACTCGCGGCCCTGGAGGAACTCGGCGGCGACCCCCTCGTGCCGGTCGCCTGACCCGTCGAGCGCTGTCCGCGCGCCGATTGCCACCATCCGGGCGGTCGGACTGCGTAGCGTTGCGCCATGGCCATGCCCTTCGCCCGCCCCGATCCGTCGTCACCGGCGTCGATCGCCGACGCCGGTTTCAGCACCAGCCGTCGCGGGTTCGACCAGGCCGAGGTCCGAGAGTTCCTGCGCATGATCGCAGCCGAGCTCGGCCGCCTCCAGGAGCGCGAACGCTTCTTGGAGCGCGAACTGCGCACGGCGCAGACCAACCCCGACCTGTCCACGGCGCAGCTCGACGACGCTGCGCTCACCCGGCTGCTCGGTGAGGAGACGGCGCGAGTGTTGACCACGGCACGCGAGAGCGCCGCCGAGATCCGCCAGAAGGCCGAGCAGGCCGCTGCCCAACTCGTGAGCGAAGCGAGCGACGAAGCCACCCGGATCCGTGAGGAAGCCGAGATCGAGGCGTCGCGTCGGCGCAGTGACGCCGCCGCCGACGCCGAGGCCGAGGTGTCGATGGCCAAGCAGCAGGGCCGCGAGATGGTCAACGAGGCTCGTGCCTACCGCGAGCGGGTGCTGAGCGAACTGGCCCGTCGTCGCGAGCTGGCGCGCGAGCAGATCGAGCAGTTGCTGCACGGGCGCGATCGCCTGATGCAGTCGTTCGAGCGGGCGCGCCTGGTGGCTGTCGACGTGGTCGCCGAGCTCCAGCCCCTCGGCGAGCCCGACGAGTACGTGAACCTGTCGCCGACCACCGGCCCCGTGCCGGTGATGCTGCCCAACCAGCCCGCACCGGAACTCTCGGCCGAGCCGGAGGCCGACGCGGACGTCGAGGTGCCCGAGGCCGAGACTGCGCCCGAGCCGGCCGAGGTCGAATCGGCCGAGGTCGAGGCGAATGCCGAGGTCGACGACGAGCCGGCCGATCTCGAGGTCGAGGTCGAGCAGGTCGAGGTCGAGCAGGTCGAGGTCGAACAGGTCGAGGTCGAACAGGTCGAGGTCGATCCCGAGGCGCCGGTGCCACCGGAGAGCGACGCCGAGACCGTCGCGCCGGGCGAGGGTGGCGACGAGGACGGCGGCGACGAGGACGGCGGCGACGTGGTGGTCGACCTGTTCGCACGCCTGCGGGCGGAGTCGGTGACGATCGAGCCCGAGGAGGACGACGCCGACGCCGCCGCCGCACTCGTCGACGAGCAGGCAGCCCCAGCCGACCAGGCCGTCGACGATCAGGCCGTCGACGATCAGGCCGCCGAGGAGGAGACGGTCGAGGAGGAGACGGTCGAGGCAACGCCGTTCGAGCAGCGCGACGCCGATCTGACGCCGATCATCGTCACCGCGGCGCGCAAGTTGAAGCGGGTGCTGGCCGACGAGCAGAACCAGGTGCTCGAGACGCTGCGGCGCACCGAACCCGTCCGCGACCTCGACGCCGTACTCCCCGGCGTCGACGAGCACGTCGCCCGCTACGCCGAGGCGATCTCCGACGAGCTGCACGAGGCCACGACGGCGGCGGCGGCGATGGTCGGGCGGACAGCGAAGCTCCGCACGACCGACGCGGCGGCGGCGGCCACGGCAGCCACCGAGGTGCTCGCCGAGTGGCTGATCGTGCCGCTGCGCGAACGGCTCGAACGCTGCGTCGTCGACGGTGACGGCGACAACCCCGCCATCAGCAGGCGGGTGCGGGCCGTCTACCGGGAATGGAAGACACAGCACATCGACGAACAGCTCGACGACGTGGTCCGGGCGGCCCACGGCCGTGGCGTGCTGGCCGCCGTCGAGGCGGGCACGCCGGTGATCTGGATCTGCGACGCCGCGCACCCGTCGTGTGCCGATTGTGACGACAACACGCTCGCCGGGGCGGTGGCCGCCGGCGAGGCGTTCCCGACCGGTCACACCTTCGCGCCGGCCCACATCGGCTGCCGATGCCTGTTGACGCCCCAGCGCCGTTAGTGTCAGGCGTCGATGGCGCGCACTACTGAGGTTTCCGTCGACCGGCCTCGCCGCCGCGTGAGCGGCCGGGCGCTCCTCATCTTCTTCGGCGCGATCTTCCTGTTCGTCCTCGTGTTCGGTCGGGCGATCGCCCGGTTCTACATCGACTACCTGTGGCACGAGGCCCTCGGTCGAGAAGACGTGTTCTGGGGGGTCCTCACCGCCAAGGTCACCCTGTTCGTCGCGTTCTTCGCCATCTTCGCCGTGATCGCCGGCGTCAACCTGTGGATCGCCGACCGGGTCGCCCCCGACTCGTTCCCGGCCAACGTGCACCCGTACGTCGAGCGCTTCCACGAGGTCTTCGGTCAGCGGCTCCGCCTCGTGCGCTACGCGTTCGCACTCGTGTTCGCACTGTTGCTGGCCTTGCCGGCGGTGTCGCTCTGGCAGGACTGGCTGTTGTTCCGCAACGCCCGCGAGTTCGGCGTCGCCGACGCCCAGTTCGGCGCCGACGTCGGTTTCTACATCTTCCAGCTGCCCTTCTTGGCATTCCTGCTCAACTGGCTGTACGCGTCGCTGATCGTCGTGCTGTTCCTGACGGCGGCAGCGCACATCCTCAACGGTGGCGTCGTGTTCGTGTCGCCGATACCGGCGGTGCGCCAGTCGACCAAGGCGCACATCGCCGTGCTGCTCGCCGTGCTCGCCGTCGTCAAGGCCGGCGACTACTGGCTCGACCGGTACGCGATCACCAACACCGAGCGCGGCATCGTGCAGGGTGCGACGTACTCGGTCGTCAACGCCCAGCTCCCGGCGATCATGTTGCTGATCCTGATCGCGCTGCTCACCGCCGGGCTCTTCATGTCGGTGGTGAAGACCGGCTCGTTCCGCCTGCCGTTGATCGCGTCGGCGCTGTGGCTCGTGGTGGCGATCGTCGGCGGGTTGATCTACCCCGCGGTGGTGCAGGCGCTGGTCGTCAACCCGAACCAGGAGGCGCGCGAGCAGCCCTTCATCGAGCGCAACGTCATCGCCACCAGGCAGGCGTTGGGCATCACCGACGTCGAGGTGCGCACCATCCAGTTCGGTGAGCTCGACGCCGGCGAGATCGAGGACAGCCCGGCGCCGCTGGCGAACGCCAGGCTGCTCAACCCGGCGGCGATGCAGTCCCGGTTCCTCGTCGACCGCGGCGAGGTGGCCGGTCTCACGATCGCCGACCTCGACGTCGACCGGTACGTGTTGGAGGACGGCGACGCCCCCGAGCAGGTGTTGATCGCTGCGCGGGAACTGCAGCTGAGCGCAGTGACGAACAAGAGCTGGCAGGGCCTGCACCTGATCAACACCCGCGGCTGTGGCCTGGTGATGGCGCCGACGGGCCGGGTGCTCGAGAACCAGCGTCCGGACTACCGCACCGTCGACCTGGAACGACCGGAGTTGTACTTCAGCCCGATCATGACGGGCTTCGCGATCGCCAACACCGAGTCGTCGGAACGCACCTGCGACGAGCCACACCAGTACGAGGGCACGAGCGGTGTCGCGATGAGTTCCTTCACGCGCCGAGCCGCGTTCGCGCTGGCGTTCCTCGACTACAACGTGCTCGGGGCGGGAGCGGTCACCGACGACTCGCAGATGCTGTGGGTGCGCGGCATCAACGACCGGCTGGAGAAGCTGGCACCGTTCCTGTCCTACGACGCCGATCCGTATCCGGTGGCGGTCGACGGCCGGGTGGTGTGGGTCGTCGACGCCTACACGACCTCGACGAGGTACCCCTACGGGCAGCGCATCGGCGACGTCCAGCGGTCGCCCCGGTCGGGCCTCGCCGACGGCGACAACTACGTGCGCAACAGCATCAAGGCCGTCGTCGACGCCTACACCGGCGAGGTCACCTTCTACGTGATCGACGAAGCCGATCCGGTTCTTCGTGCCTGGCGCGGTGCGTTCCCCGACCTCTTCACGCCGATCGACGAGATGCCCCTGGAGCTGCGCGACAACCTGCGTTACCCCGAGGACCTGTTCCGCATCCAGACCGACGTCTACTCCAAGTACCGCATCGACCCGGCGCTGTTCTTCCAGCGCGACGGCAACGCCTGGTCGGTCGCCCAGGCGCCCGGCACCGAGCCGTCGCAGAGCAACGTCGCGACGCCTGCGCCAGCAGCGAACGCGGCCCCGACCGCCGCACAGAGCACCTTCGCCGAAGAGGCCAACACGAACCGCTTCATCCCGTACTACACGATGTTCGACACCGCGCCCGCCGGCGAGTCGACCGGCGAGCAGGAGTTCGTGCTGCTGCGGCCGTACGTGCCGTTCTCCTCGAACGACGCCCGCACCGAGCTGCAGGCGTACATGACCGCGTCGAGCGACGTCGACACCTACGGCCGCCTGACCACCTACATCGTCGAGGAGACGGACAACCGACTCCCCGACGGCCCGATCCGGGTGGCGGCGAACGCCGAGTCGACCGAGGAGATCTCGCGGCGCATCTCACTCGACAACGTCGGCGGCGGGGGATCCGAGGTGCGCTTCGGCGACCTGCAGCTGATCCCGGTCGCCGACGGGCTGATCTACATCCGCCCGTACTACGTGTCGGTGCCGCAGAACTCCGCCGAGGTCGGCTCGGTCACGGAGTACCGTGGCGTGATCGTCTCCTACAACGACCAGTCGGTCCTCGAGCCGACGATCGCCGACGGGTTGGCCGAGCTGTTCCCCGGCTTCGAGGTCGACCTGGGCGAGGAGATCGAGGAACCGACCGAACCCGACGGTCAGGCTCCCGTTCCGGGTGAGCCCACCGACCCCGACGAGCCCACCGACCCCGACGAGCCGCCCGATCCCGGCCCGCCGAGCGGCGATCCGGCACAGCTGCTGCGCGAGGCCGATCTGCTGTTCCTCGAGGCCGACGAGGCACTCGCCGACGGTGATCTCGGCCTCTACCAGGAGCGCGTCGACACCGCCAGGGACCTGGTCGCCGATGCCGTCGAGATCCTGATCAACCAACCCTGACCCTCACCCGGTCCCGTCACATCGTGCCGGGCCTGATGTGACAGTTCAGGAGGCGCCGGGGCGGCGGAGACGCTCGGCGAGCTCCGCGAGGTCGGCGCGGAACTGGATCTCGTAGCGGGCCTGTTCGGCCGCCAGACGTTCGGTGGTGCCCATCACGTCGTCGATGACGGCGTCGAGGCGCTCGGCCAGCCGAGCCTCGAGCTCGGCGGTGTCCGCGTCGCCGGCCTGCTCGTCGTCGTCGCTCTCGGCGTCGGCGGCGCGCCGGTTCAGCTCGTCGATGTCGCGGCTCAGCTCGGTGAGCTGGTTGGCGAGCTCTGTCGACACGCTGGTCACCCGCCCGTCCATCGCCGCCATCTGTTCGTTCATCGCGTCCAACCGTTCGCGTAGTGTCGCGATCTCCGAGCCGGCAGTGTCGGCGTCGGAGCCGTCGAGCAGCGACGTGAGCTCCTCGATCTCGGCGAGGCGTTGCTGCGTGGCGGTCATCTGCTCGGTGTGCAGCGCCACCGCCGCGCTCAGGTCGGCGAGCTGGGCCGCCATCTCGTCGGGCGACGAGTCATCGATGGAGGGCGGCGGCGGTGGTGGCGGCGTGGGTTCGGCCGTCGGGGGTGGCGGTGGCGGCGAGGGCGCAGGTGGCGGCGAGGGCGCAGGTGGAGGAGGCGGTTCGATGGCGCCCGGCGGTGGGGGGACGGGAATGTCGGGTGGGGGCGGCGCCGGCGTGTTCAGCCGATCGGTGAGGTCGCGTACCTGGGCGTCGAGGTCGTCGACCGCGACCAGACGCTGGTCGAGTCGGGCGGTCGACGCCGAGAGCGCCGTGAGCTGGTCGCCCACCGTCGAGAGGCCGTCGTCGAGGGCGCCGAGCCGGGCGTCGAGCCGGGAGTTCGTCTCGTCGAGCCTGGTGAGGCGGGTGGTCACGCTGGTGTTGGCGTCGTCGAGCGCCCGCAACCGATCCTCGAGTTCCGCTTTCGCGCGTTCGGTGGCCGCCAGGCGTTCCTGCATCGCCGCGAGCTCGGCCCGGACGTCGATCTTGCCGGGCTCGGCGGGGGTGGATTCCGAGCCGGTGGTCTGGTTCTTCGGTTTCCTGCTGAACAGTCCCATGATCCTCGTTCGTCTGGTCGTCACCGCACGGTACCCGACTACCGTTGGCCGATCATGGCTTCCCCGATTCCGCACCAGATCCATCTCGACGAATCCGAGATGCCCACCCGGTGGTACAACCTGATCGCCGACCTGCCGACGCCCCCGCCTCCGCCGCTGCACCCTGGGACTCATCAGCCTGCCGGTCCGGACGACTTCGCGCCGCTGTTCCCGATGGCGCTGATCGAGCAGGAGGTGACCACCGAACGCTACGTCGACATCCCCGGCGGCGTGCTCGACGTGTACCGACTGTGGCGGCCGAGCCCGCTGTTCCGCGCCCACCGGCTGGAGCAGCTGCTCGACACCCCGGCGCGCATCTACTACAAGTACGAAGGCGTGAGCCCGGCCGGGTCGCACAAGCCGAACACGGCGGTGCCCCAGGCCTACTACAACCATCAGGAGGGCATCACGAAGCTCACCACCGAGACCGGCGCCGGCCAGTGGGGCACCGCCCTCGCGTTCGCCACGTCACAGTACGGGATGGAGTGTGAGATCTGGCAGGTCGCGGCGTCGTACCGCCAGAAGCCCTACCGCAAGACGATGATGGAGATCTGGGGGGCGACGCTGCACTCCAGCCCGTCGGAGCTGACCGAGTTCGGGCGATCGCTGCTGGCGGAGAACCCCGACCACACCGGCTCGCTCGGCATCGCCATCTCCGAAGCGGTGGCGATGTGCGTCGCCGACCCGAACGCCCGGTACGCGCTGGGGTCGGTGCTCAACCACGTGCTGATGCACCAGACGATCATCGGCGAAGAGGCACTGTTGCAGTTGGCCAAGGTCGACGAGGTGCCCGACGTGCTCGTCGGCTGCACCGGTGG
>JAWLFC010000180.1:0-3343 GCA_041685755.1 Ilumatobacteraceae bacterium | reverse complement strand
GCGATCGCGTCGGCGACGTCCTGCGGGTCGGGCGGGGGCCCGTCGCCGGACAACACGCCCTGGGCGTCGCGGAATCGGTTCGCGTAGTCGAAGTAGTCCGACTGTTCCCAGCCCTCGACGGTGACGATGTTGCCGTGGAAGTCGGTGTCGAACCGGCCGGGCTCGATCAGGCGGACCCGGATCCCGTACGTGGCGAGTTCGAAGTGCAGCGCTTCGCTGACTGCCTCCAGGGCGTGTTTCGACGCCGCGTAGGCACCGCCGAACGGGCTGCCGACGATGCCGGCGACGGACGAGACGTTCACGATCGTGCCGCTGCCCCGGGATCGCCACGCGGGCAGGACGGCCCGGACGAGGCGCATCGGGCCGAGCACGTTCGTGTCGAGCTGACGGGTCCAGAGTTCGTCGTCGACGAGTTCGAGGGCGCCCATCACCTCGAAGCCGGCGTTGTTCACGATCGCGTCGAGCGCGCCCGGGTCGCCGACGGCGGAGCGCACCGAGTCGGGGTCGACCACGTCGAGCTGGCGGATCTCGATCGGCAGTCCTTCGGCGTCGGCGGTCGAGCGCAGCCGTTCCCCCTTGGTGAGGTTGCGCATCGTGGCGACCACGTCGTGGCCCCGGCGGGCGAGGCCGAGCGCGGCGAGTTCGCCGAAACCGCTGTTGCTGCCGGTGATGAGGATGCGGGACATGGGACTCCGTTCGGTTGGTGACTCAGGTGGCGACGAGGGCGTCGCGGAGCTGGCGCTTGAGGATCTTGCCGGAGGCGTTGCGGGGGAGTTGCTCGGTGACGACGTTGACGACGGCGGGCACCTTGAACTTCGCCAGCCGTTCGCCGACGAAGCGCTGGAGTTCGGCGGCGTCGAGGGTGGCGCCCGGCTTGACCATCACGTGGCAGGCCAGTTCCTCGCCGAGGCGGTCGTGGGGGATGCCGTAGACGGCCGCCTCGTACACCGCCGGATGCTCGTAGATCGCCGCTTCGACCTCCGCGCAGTAGATGTTCTCGCCGCCTCGGAGGACCATGTCCTTTGCCCGGTCGCTGACGTACACGAAGCCCTCGTCGTCGATACGGCCGATGTCGCCCGAGCGCAACCATCCGTCAGCGATCGTGTCGGCGGTGGCATCGGGCCGATTCCAGTACCCGCGGATGAGCATGGGGCCCCGGAACCAGATCTCGCCGGTCTCACCGGCAGCAAGCTCCTCGCCGAGCGGATCGGTCACTCGCACGTCCATCACCGGCACGGTCCGTCCGGTCGAGGTCGGGTGCGTCATGAAGTCGCTCCCCGAGATGCCCGGCCCGTAGGCGTTGGTCTCGGTCATGCCGTAGCCGAGGCTCGGTCGGCCCCGCCGGAAGTTCTCGTCGATCCGCTTGACCAGCTCGGGCGGCATCGGTGCCCCTCCGCCGCCGACCGAGCGCAGGCTCGACGTGTCGCGGTCGGCGAAACTCGGCGCTTCGAGGAGGTCCCAGCTCATCGTCGGGACCCCGACGAAGTTCGTCACCCGTTCCCGTTCGATCAGCTCGAGTGCCCGATCGGGGTCCCAGCGATAGGTCATGACGAGCTTCGAGCCGTTGACGAACGCGCCGAGCATCACGGGCACGAGACCCGTGACGTGGAACAGCGGCACACACAACATCAGCGCCGGCTGCACCTTCTCCACCGGCCCCTCGTCGGGTGGCGGGGGATCGGCGAGATTGGTGACCGCGTTGCGAGCGGCGAAGGCCATCAGCGAACTGGTGACGGCCCGATGCGTCGACACCGCACCCTTGGGGTGGCCGGTCGTGCCCGAGGTGTAGAGGATGGTGGCGTCGTCGTCGGGGTCGATGTCGACCTCGGGCAGGGCGGCGCCGGGCACCAGCAGTGACTCGAGGGCGACGACGTCGAGCCAGTCGTCGTCTCGCGCTGCTGCACCCTCGCGGACGGTGACGACCCGGGCGGCGATCGACCCCGGGTCGGCCGCCCGCATCCGGTCGAGCCGGTCGGCATCGGCCACGACGGTCCCGGCGCCGCAGTCGTCGAGCGCGTACACGATCTCGTCGGTCTGCCACCACGCGTTCATCGGCACGGCGATCGCTCCGACCGAGGTGATCGCCGCGAACGTCGCGATCCACTCGGGGTAGTTGCGCATCGCAATCGCCACCCGGTCTCCCTTGCCGACCCCGAGCTCGTCGACGAGTGCAGCGCCGATCTGGGCGATCAGCTCGAGCACCTGGGGCATCGGCCAGCGTTCGTCCTCGAACACGATGAAGTCGTCGGTCCGTTGGGCCGCCGCCGCGAACACGTAGCGCATGTTCGGCGGGGTGCCCGTGAAGACCTTCGTGGGAATCCCGAACACGTCGACTTCCCGGATCTCGAATCGGGTGCCCGGCGCGCAGACCGTGGCGCAGGCCTCGTGGAAGTCCATCGTCATGGGGTCACACCTTGTCAAAGCGCGGTGCCGGCAGCCGCACCCGAGCCGCTCGTTGTAGCGTCGCCGACGTGTGTGACACGCTCGTGGCGCTGACCGCCGATGGGGTCATGTTCGCCAAGAACAGCGACCGTGACGCCAACGAGTCGCAGATCGTGCGGTGGTTCGAGGCCGCCGATCACGATCCGGGCGACGTCGCGTGTACCTGGATCTCGATCCCCCAGGTTTCCCGCACGCACGCGGTGGTCGTGTCACAGCCCTGGTGGATGTGGGGGGCGGAGATGGGTGCCAACGAGCACGGCGTGGTGATCGGCAACGAGGCCGTCTTCACCAACCAGCCGCTCGGCGATGCCGCCCTCCTGGGCATGGACCTGGTGCGCCTCGCGCTCGAACGGGCGACGACGGCCGCCGAGGCGGTGGGGGTGATCGTCGACCTGCTCGAGCGGTATGGGCAGGGTGGCCCGTGCAGCCATGAACGACCGGGATTCTCGTACCACAACAGTTTCCTGGTGGCCGACCGTGCCGGCGCCATCGTGCTCGAGACCGCCGGCGTCCACTGGGCGGTCGAGGAGGTCACCGGCGGCGGCCGGTCGATCTCCAACGGGCTCTCGATCGCCGGCTTCGCCGAGGCGTACGCGTCGGCGACCGCACTGCGCAACGCGTCGTGTCTCGCTCGCCGGGCCCGCACCCAGCCGGCGGCCGAGCAGGCGGCCGACGTCGCCGATCTGTTCGCGGCGCTTCGCGACCACGGACCGGATACGGACGCACCGCGGTGGTCGATGGAGGACGGCGCCCTCGGCGCGCCGTGTGTCCATGCCGGTGGTCGGGTCGCCTCGAGCCAGAGCACGGCGTCGTGGGTCGCGGATCTGCGGTCGACGCCGCTGCACTGGGTGACGGCCACGTCGGCGCCGTGCACCTCGCTGTTCCATCCGGTGCGTGTCGA
>JAWLFC010000011.1:30383-47775 GCA_041685755.1 Ilumatobacteraceae bacterium | reverse complement strand
AGCTTCGTGCCCGACGCCGAGGCCGCCGGCACCCTCGACGACGACGTCCTCGCCGCCGCCGCCGAGCCGTTCGGCGCCAGCTACTCGGTGACGACCGGTGACGACGGCGAGATCGAGGTCGCCCACAGCGGTTTCCTCTACTTCGTCGACGACCAGGGCAAGCTGCTGGTGACGTGGCCGTTCGGGATCTCCTCGACGGACATGGCGGCCGACGTCGAACAGCTCGTCGGGGCTGCAGCATGAGGGCGACGACATGACGGCTCTCGTCCGGGCGATCGTGGCCGTCGGCGTCGGCCTGGCGCTCGTCGCCTGCGGCAGCGGCGACGACACCACCGAGCCGGCGACCGAGGCGATCGAGGCGGTCGATGCTGCCACCTACGAGTTCGTGATCCCGGTCGGCGCCGGCGAGGCGCTCGACGCCGGTAGCCCGCTCGAGATCCTGCCCGCCGAGCTGGAGGTCCGCGTCGGCGAGACCATCCGCATCGTCAACGACGACGACCGCGGCCACAGCGTCGGGCCGTTCTTCGTCGGGGCGAACGAGACCCTCACCCAGCGGTTCTCCTCGCCCGGCGAGTTCGTCGGCGTGTGCACCGTGCACCCGAGCGGCCAGATCGTGTTGACCGTCGTGGCGTGATGAGGGGCGCTGTGCGATGGGTGGCGGCCGTGGCCGTCGGCGTCACCGTCGGTCTCGCGATCGGTTCTCCGGTGCTCGCCGATCCGGCGGGGCCGACCGACTACCGATCCGAGGTCGTCGCCGTCGAACCGCCGACGCCCACGATCGAAGTCGGCGTCATCGGCGGTGATTCCTTCTTCGAGCTGACCGCTGAGCCCGGCACCGAGGTGTTCGTCATCGGGTACCAGGGCGAGGACAACCTGTGGTTCCGCGCCGACGGCACGGTGTGGGAGAACCGCAACTCGCCGAGCACGTACCTCAACGAGGACCGTCTGGCCGGTGGGGAGATCCCGGCGAACGCCACCGCCGACGCCGAGCCCGACTGGCGACAGGTCGCGTCCGACGGCAACTTCGCGTGGCACGACCACCGCGCCCACTGGATGCAGGAGGCCCGCCCGTTCGGGTTGGGCCCCGGTGACCAGATCCTCGAGTCGGTGATCCCGCTCGTCGTCGACGGTGCGGACGTCGAGGTCACCGTCATCAGCACGTGGCAACCAGCCCCCTCACCGGTCCCGGCGATCGCCGGACTGGTCGCGGGTGTCGCACTCGGCGCGGCGGCGTGGGTGCTGCGACGCTCGAGGCTGGTGCTCGCCGTCGCCACCCCGGCGGTGTTGCTCGTCCTCGTGGTCGGCGTGTGGCAGTTCCGCTCGCTCCCGCCGGAGACCGAACCGCGCCTGGTGTGGTGGGTGCTGCCGGCGATCGCCGTCGTGTCGTCGGCCGTCGGTCTCGTCGCCGCGTGGCGCGGGTCGACGTTCGTCGCCGACGCCGCCATGCTCCTCGTCGGTGTCGAGCTGGCGGTCTGGGGTTTCGTCAAGCGTGACGGGCTCACGGCGGCGATCGTCCCCACCGACGCGCCGCAGGCACTCGACCGCTTCGCGACCACGCTCGCCCTCGGCGCCGGCGTGACGTTCGCCGCCGTCGCCCTGGCGGCCCTGTTCGGGACGAGGGTCGTCGACGTCAGCGGTTCCAGGGAGCCGACGGGCTCGCCGCGCCCGGCCCACCGGTGAGCACGTCGACGCCGTCGTCGGTCACGAGCACGGTGTGCTCGAACTGGGCCGTGCGCTTGGCGTCGGCGGTCACCGCCGTCCAGTCGTCGTCCCAGATCTTGTAGTTCACGGTGCCGAGGGTGATCATCGGCTCGATCGTGAACGTCATGCCCGGACGCATGATGGTCGAGGCGCGCGAGTCGTAGTAGTGCAGCACCTGGATGTCGGTGTGGAACTGCTCGCCGATGCCGTGGCCCACGAACGCCCGCACCACGCCGTAGCGGTACGGCTTGACGTGGTCCTCGATCGCCCGCCCGATGTCGCTGAGCGGCCGCCCGGGCTTGACGGCCTCGATGCCGTGCCACGTGGCTTCCTCGGTGACCCGCACGAGTTGTCGGCTCTCGGGGTCGACGTCGCCGACGAAGAACGTCGCATTGGTGTCACCGTGGACCCCGCCGATGTAGCCGGTGACGTCGATGTTGCAGATGTCACCCTCCTGCAGTGGCCGCGAGTCGGGGATGCCGTGGCAGATCACCTCGTTGATCGAGGTGCAGCACGCCTTGGGGTAGCCGTGGTAGTTGATCGTCGACGGGTAGGCGCCGCGCTCGACGAACAGGTCGTGGACGCGGACGTCGATCTCCTCGGTCGTGACGCCGGGCGCCACCATCTCGCCGGCGAGGCGCAGCACCTCGGCGGCGACCGTGCCGGCGTGGCGCATCCGCTCGATCGTGTCGGGGCTCTTGATGCGCGGCTCGTCCCACGGCGCGACGTCGCCCGTGTCGGCGTACGGCGGCCGGGCGATGTGGTCGGGAACGGACCGCATCGGGGTGACGGCGCCGCGCAGGACCCGGCCCTCGGACTTCTTGTGGCAGCGCTTGTACTTGCGGCCGCTGCCGCACCAGCACGGATCGTTCGCCTTGGGGAGCGTGGAGGGAACGGTTGCCGTGACGGACATCTCCCCCAGGATACGGGTTGGTGGAGGGGGCGGCGACGTGGGGGCTCGTTCGTGTGTCCTCCGTCGGGCGCGCCTAGCCTGTCCGGCGTGTCCCAGGAAGAGGTGTTGGCTACCAGCGTCATGTCGCCGCTGTTGACCCTTGCGGGCATGGACGCCGACCGCGAACGCATCGAGGCCGCGATGCACGACGCCGTCGTCACCCCCGACGTCTACCTGAACGAGATCGCGTCGCACCTGATCGTCGCCGGCGGCAAGCGGCTGCGTCCGGTACTCGCCGTCGCCGGGGCCCAGGTACTCGGCGAGCCGGCGACGCACGACGTCGTACGCGGCGGCGTCGCCTGCGAACTCGTGCACCTCGGTTCGCTCTACCACGACGACGTCATGGACGAAGCCGAGACCCGCCGTGGTGTCGAGACCGTCAACGCCAAGTGGGGCAACCTGCAGGCGATCCTCGCCGGCGACTTCCTGCTGTCGCGGGCATCGGAGATCGCGGCGTCGCTCGGCACCGAGGTCGCGGCCCTGCTCGCCCGCACGATCGGCTGGCTCTGCGAGGGCCAGATCGCCGAGCTGCGCCACACGTACGACACGTCGCGCACCGAGGCCAGCTACCTGGCCTCCATCCACGGCAAGACGGCGTCGTTGTACGGCACCGCTGCCCGCATCGGCGGGATCGTCGCCGGCCACGACCGGCCGCTCGTCGATGCCCTGACCGAGTACGGCAACAGCTACGGGATGGTGTTCCAGATCGTCGACGACATCCTCGACATCACCGCCACCGACGAGCAGCTCGGCAAGCCGGCCGGTCACGACATCGTGGAGGGCGTGTACACGTTGCCGGTCCTGCGCACGCTGGCGGAGAACTCGACCGCCGCCGCCGAGCTCGCCGATCTGCTCGGAGCCCCACTCGACGCCGCAGGACAGGACAAGGCACTGGCGATCCTGCGGTCGAACGACGGCGTCGAGTCGGCCATCGCCACCGCCCACGAATATGTCGACCGTGCCGTCGCCGCCTGCGACGACTTCCCCGACTCGGCAGCCACCGAAGCACTTCGGGCTGCGCCGGCGGCGTTGATCGCCTCGGCGTCCGTGGCCGCCTGATCCGGGTCGAAACCACGCCGCAACGGGACCGATCGGGCAGTCTGGGAACATGCATGTCGTGATCGTCGGTGCCGGCGAGGTCGGGTGGTACCTGGCACAGCGCCTCGGGGCAGAAGGCAACGACGTCGTGGTCGTCGAACAGAACGAGGCGATCGCTGCCGCCATCGGCGCCGAACTCGACGTACAGGTGGTCGTCGGCAGTGCGACGGTGCCGTCGGTGCTGCAGGCCGCCGGGATCGACCGGGCCGACCTGCTCGCCGGTGTCACCCAGAACGACGAGGTCAACCTGCTGGCGTCGCTGCTCGCGAAGGAGTTCGGTGTCGAGCAGACCGTGGTACGCATCCAGACCGAGGAGCTGCGCGGCCCGCTCGGAGAACGGCTGTTGTCGACGATGCGCGCCGACGTGATCATCGATCCCGATGCCGACACCGCCGACGAGATCATGGAACTGGCCCACGTGTCCGGCGCCGACGAGGTCTATCCGATGTCGGGCGGTGAGCTGCTCGTGCTCGGCGCCGTCGTCGGGGAGTCGTCGGCGTTCGTCGGCCACGACCTCGCCGAGATCGGACGCTCCTTCGAGCCCGACTGGAAGTTCCTGTTCGGCGCGCTGACACGCGACGGCGAGACGGTGATCCCCCGGGGTGACCAGGTACTCGACGTCGGCGACCACGTCCGCGTGCTCACCACCCGTGAAGCCCGCCGGGAGATCCTCGAACTGCTCGGCGTCGCCAAGCGACAGGCGCGTCGCGTGATGGTGCTCGGTGGCGGCGCCATCGGCACACGGGTCGCCGAACAGTTGCAGCGCGAAGGGGCCACGGTCGTGCTCGTCGAGCGCGATCCCGAGCGGGCGAGACGTCTCAGTGAGGTGCTGTCGCGAGTCACGATCGTCCAGGGCGACATCACCGACACCGAACTGCTGCTCGAGGAGTCGGTGTCGCGCATGGACCTCGTGATCGCGGCGACGGGCGACGACGCGTCGAACGTGCTGGCCTGCGCGTACGCGGCCGCCGAGGGCGAGGCGTTCACCGTGGCCGTCCTGCACCGGCTCGCGCTGCTCCCGCTCGTGCGCCAGTTCGGCATCGACGCGGCGCTGAGCCCGCGCACGGCGTCGGCCAACGCCGTGCTGCGCCACATCCGCGGTGGCACGGCGTCGGTGGCGACCTTCCTCGAGAGCGACGTCGAGGTCAACGAGTTCGAGATCGAGGTCGGCAGTTCCGCCGACGGCATCACCGTGTCCGACCTGCACCTGCCGCACTCGGTGCTGCTCGGGGCGGTCACCCGAGCCGATGGCACCGCCGAGATCGTCAGGGGCCGAACGAAGCTGTCCGCCGGCGACAACGTCGTGGTGTTCTCGCGCCCCGACGCGCTCACCATCACCCGTCGGGCCTTCACGGCGTGACGCTGGCGACGCATCGCACCGGGCGCGTGCCGTGGCTCGGTGCCCGTGGCGAACGGCTGCTCGCTCCTGGTCGCCGACCATCGCTGGTCCTCAACGTCGTCGGACTGACGGTGGCGGTCGTCGGTGTGGGGATCGGCGTCGCCGGCGTGGTCGACGCGGTCGACGGTGGTCCGGACGTGCGCGCGCTGCTCGTGGCCGGCGTCGCCGTCTGGGCCGTCGGTTCGGTCATGTGGCGGGCCACGATCGTGCCCAAGCAGGTCCGTACGCTCGACGTGTTCATCACGGTCACCCTCGCGTGGGTGGCCATGGCGGTCGCCGGCGCGATCCCGTACCTCGTGACGGGGCAGTTCGAGCGCCCCGACGACGCGCTGTTCGAGTCGATCTCGGGTTTCACGACGACGGGGGCGACGGTGATCGCCGACATCGAGGCCACCTCCAAGGGCCTGTTGTTCTGGCGCTCGACCAGCCAGTGGATGGGCGGCATGGGCGTCATCGTGCTGGTCGTGGCCGTGCTGCCGTCGGTCGGCGCCGGTGGGATGAGCCTGCTCTCCGCCGAGGCGCCGGGTCCGACCGAGGAGCGGCTGACGCCCCGGGTGCGCGAGACCGCACGGCGTCTCTGGGCGGTCTACATCGGCCTCACCGTCGCGCTCGCCGGGGCCTACGCGCTCGCGGGGATGAGCCCGTACGACGCCGTGTCGCACAGCTTCACGACGGTGTCGACGGGTGGGTTCTCCCCGTACCAGGGCTCGATCGGCCAGTTCGACTCGGCGGCCATCGAATGGATCGGCATCGTCGGGATGCTGCTCGCCGGTGGCAGTTTCGCGCTCTACTACCGCGCGCTGAAGCGCGACCCGAAGCCGCTGCTGCGCTCGACCGAGCTCAAGGTCTATCTCGTCATCGTGACGGCGATCACGCTGTGGGCCTTCATCGCTTCGGGGACCGATGGTGGCCAGGCAGCAGGTTTCCGCGAGGCGCTCTTCACCACGGTGGCGATCGTCACCACGACCGGCTACGTGGTGGCCGAGTACGGCCTGTGGAGCGAGACGGTGCAGCTGGTGCTGCTGTTGGCGATGCCGATCGGGGCGATGGCCGGTTCGACCGCCGGTGGTGTCAAGATCGTGCGGGTGATCGCCGTGGCGAGCTTCGCCCATCGAGAGGCGTTGCGGCAGTTGCATCCCCGGCTGGTGCGGCCGGTTCGCATCGGCGGTGGCGTCCTGCCCGACGACGTCGCCCGCCGGGTCCTCGGATTTCTCGTGTTGGCCCTCGCGATCCTCGGTGGTGGGGCGTTCCTGATCTCGTTGACCGGGCCCGACATGATCACGTCGTTCTCGGCATCGGCGACCGCGTTCGGCAACGTCGGCCCAGCGCTCGGCGAACTCGACCACGCGGGCGACTTCCTGTCGATCCCGCCGGTCGGGCGGTGGGTGGCGATGGGTCAGATGCTGCTCGGCCGTCTCGAGATCTATCCGGTGATCCTGGCGTTGTCGGTGATCACCCTGCGGATTCCTTCGGTGCTGCGCCCCCGCCGGCGCGCCGACTGAGCCTCACCAGCTGGGGGCGAACTTCGAGACGGTGTTGGCGACGGCGTAGAGGCGCTCGGCGCCGCCCCGGCCGCGGTCGTCGCGCAGTTCGTCGGCGGCGATGCGGAGCACGGCCCCCATCGCCCGGTCGCTGCGCACGCCGAGTCGCAGGGCCGGCCGCAGCAGACCGGGACGGCCGAGGAAGCGGGCGCTGAGGCGACCGACCTTGTGGAACTGGCCGACCTCGTCGGCGAGCAGCGTCGGGTAGCGCTGCAGGGTGGTCGAGTTGCCGGTCGTCAGTGCCTCGTCGAGGACCTCGGCGGCGAGGCGACCGCTCATCAGTGCGGCGTCGACGCCGTCGCCGTTGAACGGGTTGGCGACCCCGGCGGCGTCGCCGGTGACGAGGAAGGTCGGGCCCATCTTCGGCCCGACCGAGCCGCCGAGCGGGATGCGGAACCGCGTCGGTGCCTTCAGCCGCCCGGTGGGGTCGAACTGCCAGCGCTCGGCGATGCGGTGCACGAAGGAGTCGAGCAGCTTGAGCGCGTTGACGCCGCGGACGTCCCGGTACGTCGACAGCACCGCGACGCCGACGTTGACGGTGCCGTCGCCCAGCGGGATCACCCAGCCGTAGCCCGAGATCGGGTTGCCCGAGGCGTCGGGGATGCCGAGCACCGATTCGATCCACGGCTCGGAGCTGCGGGGGCTCTCGAAATAGGTACGCGTGGCGATGCCGTAGGGCCAGTTGCGTTGGCGGGTCGTGCCCAGCGCCCGTCCGAAGCTGCTGTTGGCACCGTCGGCGACCACGACGAACCGGGCGTTGACGGCATCGGCTCGCTGGGCGGCGGGATCGAGGTCGTCGTCGACGCTGAGTGTCGCGCCCCGCACGAAACCGCGCTCGACGATCGGCGCGGTCGCCTGATGTCCCATCAGCACGGCGGCGCCGGCGTCGCCGGCACGCCGGCGCAGCTCGGTGTCGAGGCGGTCGCGGCGCAGCGCGACCGCGTGATCGGGAAGGTCGGGGTGCGGCGGCCAGGGCACCGACACCTCGTGGCGGCCGTGCACCATCCGCACGCCGCTCAGGCGGTGGGCACCGAGACGCTCGGGGTCGACGTCGAGGCGGTCCAGCTCGCGCAACGCCCGGGGGGTCAGCGCGTCACCGCACGCCTTGTGGCGCGGCACGGGCCGCTTCTCGACGACGGTGACGTCATGGCCCGCTCGTGCCAGCCAGTGGCCGACCGAGGCCCCCGCGGGGCCGCCGCCGACGACGAGGACGTCGGTGTCCAGCTGGCGTCCCGGTCAGCCGGCCGAGCCGGGAACGGGAACGGGTCCGACCGGCATGATCTCGACCTCGCCGAACATCGGCGCGTCGGGGCTCGTGTAGTCGTACTCGCCGCCCTGGACCGCGGCGAAGACCGGAGCGTCCTGCGAGCACCAGGTCTCGTACTCCGCGGCCCACTCCTCGCTCGTCGGGTCGGCGCCGCCGAGCGTGTAGCGCTCGTGGCAGACCACGCCGATGATCTCGTACGGGGTGAGCTGACCGGCGAAGGCGGGCATCACGCCGAGGCCTCCGGTGAGGTGGGGCCCGCCGGGGCGATCGGGGTTGCCGTAGATCTCGACGTCGGCGGCGTTGTAGCCCTCGGTGCCGTAGTAGACGTAGCGGATCTGGTCCTCGATGCGGGGGAAGGTCTCGAGGACCGCCTGGCCGTCGAAGGCGTAGCCGACGCCGCCGCCGCCGGCGGCGCCGTGACAGCTGGCACAGCTGTTGTAGACCTCGCCGCCGATGCCGAGGGGCCCTTCGACCACCTCCGGTGGTTCGGTCACGGCGCGCACGTACATGAACGCCCACACCGGCATCAGGCTCAACGTCGCCATCGCCCAGAAGGGGATCTTCTTGCGCTGCTTCTCGGCCTGGACGTAGACGGGCTCGGGCTCGGGCGGCGGCGGCGCAGCGGGCTCGGGGGCGGCGCCACGAGGAGCCGGGCCGGCCGGCGCGGACGAGGTGGTGGCCGGCGCCGAGCTCGAGGTCGTCGCCGGCGTCGTCGTCGACGGGGTCTCGGCGGCGCCCGCGTCGCCGCCGGCAGCATCGTCGCCCTTGCCGATCGCGGAGCGCCGCTCGCGCGACCGCTTCAGGAGGTGTTCGGGAATCTCGGTCACTGCGCCGATGATAGATGCCAACCCCCTCGATCCGCCGAATCTGTCGCGCCACCCACCCCCCGACACCTGTCACGTCGGGTTGCACCGGGGAACTAGTGCACAACCTGGCGAACAGGTCACACTTGCGTGCCAGACTTCGTATCTCCACACCCGACGACTACAGTTGTCGAGCAATACACCCTCACCCCACCCTCACCGCGACGCCGTGTCGCCGCCGGGTGATGCACACCAGACCACCACGACAGGAACACGCACCGCATGATCGCAATCGACGTACTCGAGTGGCCCGGGATGAACCAGGCCTTCATCGTGTCGTTCACCGCGGCCACACTGCTGACCCTGGCCATCATCCCCTTCGGCAAGCGGCGCCCGGTCGACAAGCCGTTGTTGTGGGGTGACTCGCTGCTCGCCGCCACCTACGTCTTCGGGCTGATGTTCCTGGCGTACGGCATCGTCCCGCACCAGTGGATCGACCACGCGGACAAGGATCTCGGCTGGTCGCGCGACAAGTTGCTGCTCGGCCCCGGCGAGATCCTCAAGCCGCAGTCGCTCGGGGGCTGGAACCCGATCACCCTGCAGTACGAGGCGGTCCGCGACATCGTCGTCGTGGTCATCCACGCGTTCTTCTTCGGCCTCATGATCTTCGTCGCCGTCTGGTGGCCGAAGCGTGGCGAGGTCAAGGCGAAGGAACTGCCCACCTCGACCTATGGCCGCCCCTTGGTGAAGAAGGCCTGATGGAGATGTTGACCTGTCCGACGACGCGAGCGCTGCGAGCGCCAGCGAGCGAGCGTCCAGACGCGGCCTGCGTGGCCGGGGAACGCTGCTGATGGCGAAGACCGACGCCAATCCCCCGATGATGCCGTACACCGACGAGTACACGTTGGTGGAGGTCGACGCGGACTACCTGACCAAGGCCGTCAAGCCGAAGCAGTTCATCCACATCGACCAGTCCGAGTGCATCGCCTGTGAGGGCTGTGTCGACATCTGCCCGTGGAAGTGCATCCACATGGTCTCCGTCGACGCCGTCGTCGAGGCCGACGGCACCGAACAGCCCGGCACCGACCCGTCCGACGCGTTCATGTTCACCATCGACGACGACATCTGCACGCGCTGCGCCCTCTGCGTCGACCGCTGCCCGACCGGCGTCATCATCCTCGGCAAGGCGGGCACCGCCACCTCCGAGGGCAACTCCCACGTCCGTACCAACAACCATGGCTACGGCTATGGCATGAGGCTCTGAGAGAAACCGCTCCCCATGGCAAAGATCATCGACGACAAGCCCCGACCCACGATCAAGGACCGTGTGAACTCCACGGTCGACTCGGTGCAGGGCAGCCAGGCATGGAGCTCGATCTTCCGGCCGGGATCGATCTTCCGCAAGGGCTACACCGACAGCCCGCGCAACCGCAGCTACGTGATCATGAACTCGGTGCTGTACCACCTGCACCCGGTCAAGGTGAAGCGCCACGCCGTCAAGGTGAGCTACACGCTGTGTCTCGGTGGGCTGAGCTTCTTCCTGTTCATCCTGCTCACGGTCACCGGCATCTTCCTGATGTTCTTCTACCGTCCCGAGACCACGGCGGCGTGGAACGACATCCAGAACCTGCAGACCTCGGTGACGTTCGGGTTGCTGGTCAGGAACATGCACCGATGGGGTGCGCACCTGATGGTGCTGGCGGTGTTCCTGCACATGGCCCGCGTCTTCTACCACGGCGCCTACAAGCCGCCTCGCGAGTTCAACTGGGTGATCGGGGTGATCCTGCTCACGCTCACCCTGCTGCTGTCGTTCACCGGCTACCTGCTGCCGTGGGACCAGTTGGCGCTGTGGGCGGTGGCCGTGGGCACCAACATGATGGGCTACACCCCGGTCTTCGGCCAGGAGGTCAGATTCGTCTTGTTGGGTGGTGCCGAGATCGGCGCCGAGACCCTGTTGCGATGGTACGTGTTGCACGTGTTGTTCCTGCCGTTCGTGATCGTCATCTTCATGGCGATCCACTTCTGGCGGGTCCGCAAGGACGGCGGAATTTCCGGCCCGTTGTGATTTGCCCTGTTGACTGGACGGTGAGGTCGAACCGATGACTGAGATCCCCGAGCATCTGCTGAAGCGAGCGCAGGCCGCCCGCGAGAAGTCGGCACCCGCTGAGCCGGCCGCGGCCGAGCCCGCGGCCGAGGCGGCACCGTCGGACTCGCGCATCCCCGAGCACCTGCTGCAGCGCAGCAAGGCGGCCAAGGCCGCCAAGGCCGGTGGCGAGGCCGAGGCTCCGAGCGGTGGCGGCGCCGTCGCCGTGGCCGAGAAGGTCGGTGCGGTCGTCGCTCCCGCCCCGGGCGGCGGCGGTGTCCCCGTCGGCGCCGGCCCCGGCGGACACACCCAGCGGCTGTTGACCGTCGTCAAGTCGGGCTCGATCCAAGACGTCAAGGCCACCCCGGTCGACAAGGTCCACACCTGGCCGCACCTGTTGGCCGCCGAGTTCGTCGCCGCGCTGGCGATGACGGCGTTCACCTTCATCTTCTCGATCTTCGTGCACGCACCGCTGCTGCAGCTCGCCAACACCAACCTGACCCCGAACCCGTCGAAGGCGCCGTGGTACTTCCTCGGCCTGCAGGAACTCCTCGTGTACTTCCACCCGATGGTGGCGGGCGTCACACTTCCCGGCGTCGGGCTGATCGCACTCGTCCTCGCGCCCTATCTGGACCGTAATCCTTCCAACAAGCCCGAGGATCGCAAGTTCCTCTACGGGCTGTTCACGGTGTTCCTGATGTTCTGGGCGGTTCTCGTCCTGATCGGATCGTTCTTCCGTGGGCCCGGTTTCAACTTCGTCCTCCCCTGGGTCGAAGGTCTGTTCTTCGAATTGTGAGACTGCGAAAGGAGCCCCTCCAGTCATGAGTACTGCAGCAGTCATAGCCATCGCCATCGGTGTCGTCGTCGTTCTCGGCGCCATCTCGTTCTTCACGCTCGCCCGTCGTAGCGACGTGCGCGGCGCGGGAGCGCTGTCGGGTGAAACCGTCCACCGCGACAAGGCGGCCCGAGAGCGTCACGAGCCCGTCGTCGACGCGCCCACGGCCTCCGAAGTGGAAGCCGCGGGCGTCGCTGCGCGGAGCAGCGAGCTCGAGGTGCGCCCCGAACCGCAGATCGTCCAGTGGACGCCGCCGGACCCCGAGGTCATCGGCGTGTCGCGCCGGCAATTCTTCAACCGGGCGACGGTGACCCTGATGAGCGCCGGCATCGCCGGCTTCGCGGCGGCGGCGTTCGTCGCGTTCCTGTGGCCGACCGGCACCGGTGGCTTCGGTGGTGCCGTGACCGTCGGCAAGATCGACAACGTCAAAGACGGCATCAAGCAGGGCGGCGGGTTCTTCTACGTCCCCGAGGCCCGCTCGTGGATGACCGAGTACCCCGCCGAGGCGTTGCCGTTGGCGGAGACCGTCTATCCCGATTCGGTCCTCGGCATCATGCGCGAAGGGCTCGTCGTGCTCAGCCAGAAGTGCCCGCACCTCGGCTGTCGCATCCCCGAGTGCTCGACCAGCCAGTGGTTCGAGTGCCAGTGCCACGGCTCGCAGTACAACCGTGTCGGGGAGAAGAAGGCCGGCCCCGCCCCTCGCGGCATGGACCACCACCCGGCGTCGGTGTCGGCAGCCGGTGACGTGATCATCGACACCGGCACGCTCGTGCCCGGCGCTCCCATCGGCACCAACACCACCGGCCAGGAGGCCGAGGGTCCGAACTGCACCAGCGAGGGCACCCACTGATGACCGCACTGATTGCGCTGACGACCACGACGATCGGGGTCATCGGCCTCGTCGTCGTCGTCGCCGGTTGGATCATCTACGGGCTGTTCAACGTCGCCGCCGGCCGCAAGTCGGTCGGCTCCGAGATGGAGCTGGCACCGAATCGCAAGCCCTACTACGACGACGAGCAACTGGAGGGGCCCCGTCTCGAGCGCGTGCAGCTCTGGGGTGTGGTGCTGCTCGTCATCATCGTGGTGGCGCTGCCGCTGTACTGGGTGTTCGAACCGAGCCGCCAGGCCGGGGCCCAGGAGGGCTGGGACAACCGGTTCGCCAGCTGGGGCTCGCAGCTGTTCGCGTCGACTGCCGACGGCGGTTTCAACTGCGCCGGCTGCCACGGCGGCATGGCCGGCGTCGGCGGTGAGGCACCCTTCACGGTCACCGACCCCGTGACCGGCGAGGTGCAGTCGGTCAACTGGAAGGCACCTGCGGTCAACACGGTCTTCTACAAGTTCGACGAGAGCGAGATCCGCTTCATCCTCAACTACGGCCGTCCGTTCTCGCCGATGTCGCCGTGGGGTCTCGTCGGTGGTGGCCCGATGAACACCCAGCAGATCGACAACCTGGTCGCCTACATGAAGAGCATCCAGATCCCTCGTGAGAACTGCGCCGAGGGCGAGGATCCGCTCGTGTGCGGCTCGGGCAACCTGCCCGCCGAGATCCAGCAGCAGATCCAGGCCGCCGCCGAGAAGGCCGTCGCCGACGGCGACGCCGCCACGGTCGGCGAGGCACTGTTCAACCTCGATCTGGGCGCCGGCGCCTACAGCTGCGCCCGCTGTCACACCCTCGGCTGGAGCTACGGCCAGCCCGGCGTGTCCGGCCAGGGCGCCTTCGGCTGGAACCTGACCGGCGGCTCGGTCAACGCCCACTTCGCCGACCAGGCGCAGCTGGTGTCGTTCCTGAAGCAGGGCTCGGAGTTCGGCAGGCTGTACGGTCTCAACGGCCAGGGTTCGGGTCGCATGCCCGGCTTCGGCAGCCTGCTCACCGACGAGCAGATCGACGCGATCCTCGAGTACGTACGGAGTCTGTGACCCATGTCGTTGTTGGCAATCGGATGGGAGCCCGAGCTCCGCGGCCTGCTCACCGTCGTCATCGGTGTCGTCATCTTGTGCGGCAGCGTCTACATGATCATGGCGACGAACCTCGGCTCGCGCCTCGCGTTCCTCGTGGCGCTCACCGGTCTCGCCAGTTGGATGATGCTGATGGGCATGGTCTGGTGGATCTACGGCATCGGCCTGCGCGGTCCCGACCCGTCGTGGCAGCCCGTCGCCGGCGCTGCCGTCCTGCAAGATGTCGATGCGCTCGGTTCGGCGGGGGTCCTCGACCCCAACGCCGACGTTCCCGATGACGCCAGCGCCACCGAGGCCGCCGACATCGTCGCCGAGACGTTCCTCGACCAGGGGTGGGTCACGATCGATCCGGCGGAGCCGTCGTTCGGTCAGGCCCAGGCGGCCGCCTCCGAGGTCCTGATCGAGGAAGATGCGTTCGCGGCGGGTGAGTTCGAAGTCGTGCGGGTGTTCGACACCGGTGGCGAGCGCTACCCGAAGATCAACGAGACCCTCGACTTCCTGGCGTTCTTCCACACGCCGCACTTCGTGGTGGCCGAGGCGGCGGCGTTCACGCCGGTGCGCACCGAGCCCGGCCGGGCCCCGGCGCGACCCCAGATCGACGAGAACCGCCAGCGCGAGTACGTCTACATGGTCCGCGACCTCGGCGCCCGCCGGCAGCCGGCGGCGGTGTTGACCATCGGTGGCGCCCTCGTCTTCCTGGCGCTGTGCTACCTGCTCAACCGTCGTGATCGGATCCGTCGGGCCAACCTCGAACAGCCGTTGCCGCCGGCGAAGATCGAAGCGACCACCGAGGCGCCGTCGGGCAGCGACGCGTCCGACGCCGAGCGAGAAAAGGTCGGCGCCAGCGTCTGATCATGGGCCAGTACCTGCCGATCGTCGTGTTGCTCCTCCTCGCCGTGGTGTTCGGCGTGTTGAGCTTCGCGGCATCCCGGCTGCTGGCACCGCGCCGTCCCTCGATCGCCAAGGAGGCGCCCTACGAGTGCGGCATCGTCCCGAGCCGCGAGCCGCCCGAGCGGTTCCCGGTCAGCTTCTACGTGGTCGCGATGCTGTTCATCATGTTCGACATCGAGATCATCTTCCTGTTCCCGTACGCCGTGTCGCACTCGACGCTCGGCGCCTACGGGTTCTGGGCGATCCTCGCGTTCTCGGTCGTGTTCTTCGCGACGTTCGTCTACGAGGTCGCACGGGGCGGTCTGGACTGGGGTCCGCTCCAGCGGGGCAGAATCCTCAGTGCAGATGCGGCGATGGTCTCTCCCGAACGTACGCTGGCTTCCACGGTCCGACGTGTCGGTACCGAGGGTCGCCTGCCGGCGGCGGGCGACGAAGCAGCCGCATAACGACATCTCAGAGAGAGACGGAGAGTCATCCATGGGCATCGTCAACGATGTGCTCGACGACGGCCTGGGAGGCCTGTCGCACAACGTCATCACCGCCAAACTCGAAGACCTCGTCAACTGGTCGCGGGCGCGCTCGTCGTGGCCGGCATCGTTCGGCCTCGCCTGCTGCGCCATCGAGATGATGGCGACCGGTGCCGCCCACTACGACATCTCGCGCTTCGGCATGGAGGTGTTCCGGGCGTCGCCCCGCCAGGCCGACATCATGATCGTCGCCGGTCGGGTCAGCCAGAAGATGGCCCCGGTGCTGCGTCAGGTGTACGACCAGATGATGGAGCCCAAGTGGGTCATCTCGATGGGGGTGTGCGCGAGCTCGGGCGGGATGTTCAACAACTACGCGATCGTGCAGGGTGTCGACCAGGTGGTTCCCGTCGACGTCTACGCCCCCGGTTGCCCGCCGACGCCCGAGACGCTGATCCACGCCATCGAGACGCTCCACGGCCTGATCGAGACCAACCAGATCATGAAGCGCCGCGACGAGAGCGGTGCCGGCGCCAACGTGCACGTCGAGTACATCGAGCCGACCGGTGTGCCGGTGCTGCTCGGGGCGAAGCACGCATGAGCGCCGAGCAACACGTCGTCCACGTCGCGCGCGACGAGTACCTCGAGACCGTCAAGTCGCTCGCCGACGACGGCTACACGATGTGCGTCGACCTGACCGGGGTCGACTACCTCGAACATCGCGACCGGGCGCTGCCCGACGGGGTCGTCGCCGAGCGGTTCGAGGTCGTCGTCAACCTGCTCGACATGCGTGAGCGACGCCGGATCCGCCTGCGGGTCCAGGTCCCCGAGGACGACGCCACCCTGCCGACGCTGTTCGACCTGCACCCGGGCACCGAGGCCATGGAGCGCGAGGTGTTCGACATGTTCGGCGTCGAGTTCACCGACCACCCCGACCTCACCCGGATCCTGATGCCGGAGGATTGGATCGGCCACCCGCTGCGCAAGGACTACGACGTCGGCCGCATCCCGGTGCAGTTCAAGGAGGTACACGCATGAGCGACACGACCGTCGACGCCGCGACGACCGACTACTACCAGCGCTCCGTCGCCGGAACCGACGAGGGCGACCAGCAGCTCAAGCCGCGCAGCGAACTCACCGCCAAGGAACTGATGCGCGAGGTCGGTGCCGTGCTGCGCATGTCGGAGGCCGAGGCCGCCAAGCTCGGCGACCTCCCCGACGACCCCGACGACGACCAGACGATGGTCATCAACATGGGTCCCCAGCACCCGTCGACCCACGGCGTGCTCCGCCTGATGCTGGAACTCCAGGGCGAAACCGTCCTGCGCTGCAAGCCGATCATCGGCTACCTGCACACCGGGATGGAGAAGACCGGAGAGCAGCTCACCTACGCCCAGGGTGGTACCAACGTCACCCGCATGGACTACCTGAGCCCGCTCGCCAACGAGCTGGTGTTCTCGATGGCGACCGAGCAGCTGCTCGGCATCGACGGCGACATCCCCGAGCGGGCGGTGTGGATCCGCATGCTGCTCGCCGAGATGAACCGCATGAGCAGCCACCTGCTGTTCATGGCCACCAACGGCATGGACCTCGGCGCGGTCTCGATGATGATCTACGGCTGGCGCGAGCGCGAAGAGGTGTTGCGGTTCTTCCAGGAGGTCACCGGCCTGCGGATGAACCACAACTACATCCGCCCCGGGGGCCTGGCCGCCGATCTGCCCGCCGGCTGGCGTGACGGTGTGCTGCGGATCCTCGACATGCTGCCCGAGCGACTCGACGAGTACGACGTGCTGATGACCGGCCAGCCGATCTGGCGCGAGCGGCTCCAGGGCGTGGGTGTGATCACGCCGCAGGAGGCGCTCGCCCTCGGCGCCACCGGCCCGATCCTGCGCTCGACCGGCGTCGAGTGGGACCTGCGTCGCGACGATCCGTACCTGCGTTACGACGAGGTCGAGTTCGACGTCGTCGTCGGCTCGTACGGCGACGCCTTCGACCGGTACGCGATCCGCCTCGCCGAGATCCGCGAATCGATGCGCATCGTCCGCCAGATCCTCGACATGATGCCCGGCGGTGACTACCGCATCCAGGACAAGAAGGTGACCCCGCCGCCGCGGGCGCGTATCGACGAGTCGATGGAGGCGTTGATCCACCACTTCAAGATCTTCACCGAGGGTTTCAAGGTGCCCGAGGGCGAGGTCTACGTCGGCATCGAGAGCCCGCGGGGCGAGATCGGCTGCTACATCGTCAGCGACGGTTCGGCCAACCCGTACCGCCTGCACATGCGCGACCCGAGCTTCGTCAACATCCAGTGCCTGCCGCACATGATGCGCGGCGGTCTCGTCGCCGACGCCGTCGCCGTCATCTCCAGCGTCGACCCGGTGCTGGGAGGAGTCGATCGATGA
>JAWLFC010000011.1:8590-30283 GCA_041685755.1 Ilumatobacteraceae bacterium | reverse complement strand
GACCACAACGTGATCGTCGCCAAGGAGATCATCGCCCGCTACCCGCGCAAGAAGTCGGCGCTGATCCCGCTCGTGCACCTGAGCCAACAGCAGAACGGCTGGGTGACCGAGGAGGCGATGCGTCACGTCGCCGAGTTGATCGACGTCACGCCCGCCGAGGTGTACGGCACGGCCTCGTTCTACGAGATGTTCCGCTTCGAGCCCACCGGCACGTACCTGATCAACATCTGCGGCACGCTGTCGTGCCAGCTGCTGGGGGCCGAGGAACTGATGCACCACGCCGAGCAGACGCTCGGCATCCGCGCCGGCTCGACCACCGCCGACGGGTTGATCACCCTGCAGCACGCCGAGTGCCAGGCTGCATGTTCCGAGGCGCCGACGTTGCAGGTGAACTATCGGCACCGCTATCGCGTGACCCATGACGACTTCGACCAACTCGTCGACGATCTCCGCGCCGGACGCCTCGACGGCGACGTCCCCCCGCACGGCACCCTCGGGCGCAACCGCCAGCAGATTCCGGCCGACCGTTTCGTCGGCGCCCCCGACCCCGACGACGTCACGGAAGGACCAGCGTGGATCCAGGTGAGCCCCGCATGAGCACGAGTCCCTACCCCTGGGCGGCGGGGTTCCATCCCGGCGACCGCCCGCAGATCGTCACGTCGCGTTTCCAGTACGAGGACGCGCACACGATCGACCGTTTCGAGGCGACCGGCGGCTACCAGGGCCTGCGGGCCGCACTCGACAAGAGCCCCGAGGCGATGGCCGAGGAGGTCAAGAACTCCACGCTCCTCGGCCGCGGCGGCGCCGGCTTCCCCGCCGGTGTCAAGTGGGGCTTCACCCCGCAGGGCGTCTGGCCGCGCTACCTCGTCGTCAACGGCGACGAATCCGAGCCCGGCACGTACAAGGACCGCCTGCTGATGGAGTGTGATCCCCACCAGCTGATCGAGGGATGCCTCATCGCCTGCTACGCGGCGGGCCTGTCGCAGTGCTTTCTCTACATCCGCGGCGAGATGCCCCTCGCCCACGAGCGCGTGGCCGCCGCTCTCGACGAGGCCTACGCCGCCGGCTACGTCGGCAAGAACATCCTCGGCACCGACTTCAGCGTCGACATCGTCCTGCACACGGGCGCCGGTGCGTACGTCGTCGGCGAGGAGACGGCGTTGATCGAGTCGCTCGAGGGCGAGCGCGGCATGCCGCGCCTCAAGCCCCCGTACTTCCCGGCTGCGGTCGGCCTGTACGGCCAGCCGACGATCGTCAACAACGTCGAGACGCTGGCCAACCTGCCGTTCATCGCCAAGGAGGGCTCCGCGGCCTACACCGCCATCGGCACACCCACGTCGCCCGGTACCCGGATGATCGCCGTGTCCGGACACGTGAAGCGACCCGGCGTGTACGAGATCGTCAACGGCTCGACCACGTTCCGCGACCTGATCCACGGCGACGACTTCGCCCAGGGCATCCGCGACGGCAACGACCTCAAGGCGTTCGTGCCCGGCGGCGGTTCGGCCCCGTGGTTCACCGCCGAGCAGCTCGACATCCCCTTCGAGGGGCCCCAGGCCGGTGCCGCCGGCTCGATGCTCGGCTCGGGCGCCGTGATGGTGATGGACTCCACGACCGACATCCCGCGTGCCGCCCTCTCGCTGGTGCGGTTCTACGCCCACGAGTCGTGTGGCAAGTGCGTGCCGTGTCGTGAGGGCGGGACGTGGTTGTATCGGCTGGTGCAGCGCATCGTCGACGGCCACGGCACCGACGCCGACCTGCAGACCATCCTCGACGTCGGCGAGTCGATCTGTCCGGGTGACATGCCGCACGCGTCGAGTGAACGCCTCGGCCTCGACGCCGTACCGTTCCCCTACAAGATGACCACGATCTGCTTCGTCGGGCCCTCGGCGTACGTCCCGATCCACTCGGCGATGACGCTGTTCCCCGAGGAGTTCGCGGCGCTCGTCACCCCCCGGGCGGAACGACGCAGCATCCCGGTGATGGCAGGAGTGGGCGAGTGAGCGAGACACCCGACACGGAGACACCCGACACGGCGGCACCCGACACGCCGGCGACGGCGGCGCCGAGCGACGTCGAAGCGACCGAGGAGGCCGTCGAGCACGCCCCCGAGGAGGTCGAGGACGTCGAGGAACAGCCTCAGGTCGAGCTCGACCCGAACCTCGTCACCGTCAACATCGACGGCCGGGACGTGCCCGCCCGCAAGGGCGACATGATCATCTCGGCGGCGCTGCTCGCCGACACCTACGTCCCGCACTTCTGCTACCACCCGCGCATGTCGCCGGTCGGCATGTGCCGCCAGTGCATGGTCGAGGTCGACGGACCGCGCGGGCCGATGATGGTCGTGTCGTGCATGACCCCGGTCGCCGACGGCCAGGTCGTACGCACCGACACCGATCAGGTCAAGCGGGCGCAGGAGGGCATGCTCGAGCTGTTGCTCGCCAACCATCCGCTCGACTGCCCGGTGTGCGACAAGGGCGGCGAGTGTCCACTGCAGGACCAGGCGTTCAGCCACGGCCCGGGCGAGAGCCGCTACGTCGAAGCCAAACGCCACTACGAAAAGCCGATCCCGATCAGCGACCTCGTCTACCTCGACCGTGAACGTTGCATCCTGTGCGACCGCTGCACCCGCTTCGCCGACGAGGTGGCCGGCGACCGGCTGATCCACTTCATCAGCCGGGGCAACGACACCCAGGTGATGACGTTCCCCGACGAACCGTTCGTGTCGTACTTCTCGGGCAACACCGTCCAGATCTGTCCGGTCGGTGCGCTGACCGCCAAGCCGTACCGGTTCAAGGCCCGCCCGTGGGACCTCGACCAGCGCGAGTCGACCTGCACCACCTGCTCGGTCGGGTGCCGCACCGTCATCCAGTCGAGCCGCGACGAGCTGTTGCGCTACCAGGGGGTCGACTCCGATCCGGTCAACTGGGGCTGGCTGTGCGACCGCGGCCGGTTCAACTTCGAAGCCGTCAACTCCGAACACCGTCTCGCTTCGCCGATGGTGAAGTTCGAAGCCGGGCTCACCGAGACGACGTGGAACACGGCGCTGCGGGCGTCGGCCGCGATGATCACCGACGCCCTCGCCGCCGGCGGCCCCGAGAGCATCGGCCTGCTCGGGGGCGCCCGCGGCAGCAACGAAGACGCGTTCGCCTGGGCGCAGCTCGCCGACGCGCTCGGCGTCACGTACCGCGACGCCCAGCTCGGCGACGGCCTGCCCGCCGAGGTGCTCGGCTACGAGCGGGCGACGATCGACGAGGCCGACGGTGCTGCCACGGTCGTGCTGCTCGGCCCGGACCTCAAAGAAGAGCTGCCGGTGCTGTACCTGCGCCTGCGCGACGCCGCCGAGAAGCGCCGTACCCGCATCATCGAGTTCTCGACGATCGAGTCGGGCATGTCGCCGTACGCCTGGCGCTCGATCCGCTACGAGCCCGGTGCCCAACCGAACGCCGTCGCCAAGGCGCTCGCCGAGTCCGACATCGCCGAGCAGTTGGCGTCGGGTGACGTGATCGTCGTGGCCGGGAGGCCGAACCTCGCCGAGTCGGCCGAGGCCACCATGGCGGCGCTGCAGGCGGTGCTCGACCGGGTACCGAGCGCCAAGGTGCTGCCGGCGCTGCGGCGCGGCAACGTCGTCGGCGCGCTGTCGCTCGGCCTGGCCCCGGCCGACGCCGACCACGATGCGCTGGCCACGCTCAGCGCTGCTGCCGAAGGGCGTCTCGAGCTGCTGGTCCTGTTGGGCGCCGACCCGCTCGACGACTGCCCCGACGCCGATCTTGCCCGTCGTGCCATCGCCGGCGCTCGGCGCATCTTGTCGATCGACACCTTCGCCAGCCAATCCACACAGCACGCCGACGTCGTGCTGGCGGCGTCGGCCTACGGCGAGAAAGCCGGTACGACGACCAATCTGGAAGGACGCGTCACCACCCTGGCCCAGCAGGTGACCGCCACCGGAACCAGCCGCCCGGACTGGATGATCGCCGTCGAACTCGGCCTGATGGTCGGCGAGTCGTCGTTCGGGTCCGACCATCCGCTGCGCGGCGTGTCGAACGTCGCCGACGTGACCGAGCTGATCGCCGCCGACGTCGCAGCCTTCGCCGACGTCACCCCTGCCGCGCTCGCCGCGGAGCCGAACGGCGTCGTCATCGGGCCGATCCTCGACGCACCCGCCCCGGTGGTCTTTTCCGCGCCGGGTCGCAACAGCTATGACTATCGGTTGGTGGTGAGCAGGAAGTTGTACGACCGCGCCGTCGGGACGCAGATGTCCCGGTCGTTGGCGAACCTCGCCCCCGGGTCGGCAGTGCACGTGCATCCGCTCGACCTCGACGCCATCGGCGTGGCCGAGGGCAGCGACGTCAAGGTGGTCAGCGCCAAGGCGGCAACCGTGCTGCCGATCCGCGCCGATGCCGCCATCCCCCGCGGTGTGGTGTGGGCGCCCTTCAACCAGGGCGAGGGCACCGTCGAAGACGTCATCGACGCTGGCACGGCGACCACCGACGTCAGGATCGAACGTCTCTGATGCTGGTTGCGCTCGACCCGTTGCTCGAGGGGCGTCTGTTGTGGACGCCGCTGTTGATCGTGCTCGGCAAGGTCCTGTTCATCTTCGTCGTCGGCCTCGTGTCGACCATGTTCATGGTCTGGTACGAGCGCAAGGTCGTCTCGGGCATGCAGAACCGCGTCGGGCCGAACAAGGCCGGGCCGTTCGGGATGCTGCAGACCCTCGCCGATGGCATCAAGGCGTTCTTCAAGGAAGACCTCCTCCCGAGCCGTGCCGACCGCGTCGTGTTCCGCCTGGCGCCGTTCCTCGCGTTCGTGCCGGCGTTCCTGCTGTGGGCGGTCATCCCGCTCGGCGGCGACTTCTCCGACGGCCGCGACGGCACCGTCACCTGGTTCGGCGAAGTCACACGGGTGCAGCTCGCCGACCCACCGGTCGGGATCCTGTTCGTGCTGGCGATGTCGTCGATCGGGGTCTACGGCATCATGCTCGCCGGCTGGTCGAGCGGCTCGAAGTACCCGCTGCTCGGCTCGGTGCGCGCGTCGGCGCAGATGATCTCCTACGAAGCGGCCCTCGGGCTCAGCCTCGCCGCCGTGCTGCTGTCGTCGGGCACGCTGTCGACGGCGGGCATCGTCGCCCAGCAGAACAGCTTCGTCGACTGGAACGTGGTGTCGACCGGCATCGTGCCGTTCGTGATCTTCCTGATCGCCGTCACCGCCGAACTCAACCGGCCGCCGTTCGACCTCGTCGAGGCCGAGCAGGAACTCGTCGGCGGCTTCAACACCGAGTACTCCGGCATCCGGTTCGCGCTGTTCTTCCTGTCGGAGTTCATGAACGTCGTGACGATGTCGGCGATCATGGTGACGCTGTTCCTCGGCGGCCCGCAGGGACTGTTCGACATCCCGGTGGTGCCGGGCGCGATCGAGGGCACCCTCTGGTTCCTCGCCAAGCTGTTCGTGTTCCTCTATCTGTTCGTGTGGCTGCGAGCGACGCTGCCGCGACTGCGCTACGACCAGCTGATGGACCTCGGCTGGAAGGTGCTGATCCCCATCTCGCTCGGCTGGTTCCTGCTGCTCGCCGCGCTGCGCGAGTTCTCGCCCGAGGGGACCGCCGGTGACAGTATCCGTGTCGTGGCCATCAGCTTCGTCGTCGCCGTGGCCGCTGCCGGCCTGTTCGGGGCGGCGTTGCGGGTCGCCGCCCGCAACCGCGCCGACGGCGTCACCGAGCCCCGCCCCAGCGACAAGCCAGGAGTGAGTGTCTGATGGGATACCTCGAAGGATTCGGCGTCACGTTGCGCCAGCACCGTCTGTTCGGAGGTGAGCGCGTCACGACCGAGTACTCCGGTGGTCGCCGCGCCAAGAAGAAGGGCGACACCGCCCGCGACGTCGAGCACGACGAGAAGCTGCTCCGCCCCGAACGGCTCCACGGCCGCCACGTGCTCAACCGCTACGAGGACGGCATGGAGAAGTGCATCGGCTGCGAGCTGTGCGCCGGGGTGTGTCCCGCCGACTGCATCTACGTGCGCGGCGCCGACAACGATCCCGAGAACCCGACCTCGCCCGGCGAGCGCTACGGCTTCGTCTACGAGATCAACTACCTGCGTTGCATCCACTGCGACCTGTGCGTCGAGGCGTGCCCGACCGAGGCGATCACCGAGTCGAAGCTGTTCGAGTTCTCCTTCACCAACCGCCAGGACGCCATCTACACCAAGGACGAACTCGTCGTCGACGACGACGGCATGCCCCGCAAGCTCCCGTGGGAGGACTGGCGCGAGGGCGACGACCTGCTCACCAGCGGGTGGATGCGCGCGACGTCACCGTCGGGCGACGCGACCTTCGAAGGCGAGGTCGGCTGGAGCGGTGAACTCGGTTACGGCGTGCGCGCCCCGGAGCCGACCCAGACGGAACGGGACAAGGCGGTCCGGACCGTCAAGAGGGTCGAGCGGTGACCGACACGACATTCCTCGAATACGTCGTCTTCTTCTCCGCCGCGGTGATGATCCTCGGTGGCGCGATCGGCGTCATCATCTTGAAGAACCCCGTCCACGCCGCCCTCGGGTTGGTGCTGACGCTGTTCGGTGTGGCGGTGCAGTTCGTCGCCCAGGAGGCCCACTTCCTGGCGGCGGTGCAGGTGATCGTGTACGCCGGCGCGATCGTCGTGCTGTTCCTGTTCGTCATCATGCTGCTCGGCGTCGACGAGTCGATGGACCTGTCGATCGAACCGATCCCGATCCAGCGGCCACTGGCGGCGGTGATGGGGATCGGCCTGGTCGGCCTCGTCGGTGCCGCGATCATCCGAGCCCGTGACTCGCTCGACATCAACCCGGGCGACGGCATCGCCACGGCGAGCGACACCGGCAACAACGACTCCAACATCGAACAGCTCGCGAACAACCTCTACGGCGATCACGTCTTCGCCTTCCAGCTCACCTCGGTGCTGTTGATCGTCGCCGTCGCCGGCACGGTGCTGATGACGCGCAAGTGGCCGCGCGACGCCGACGGCCGCTCCACCGATCACGAGAGCAGCGACACGTGATCGCCGCCATCGAACCCTCCTGGTACCTCCTGCTCGCCGCGCTGCTGTTCGGCATCGGCGCGTTCGGACTGATGGTGCGGCGCAACCCGCTGGTCATGTTCATGTGCATCGAGCTGATGCTGAATGCCGCCAACCTCACTTTCGTGGCGTTGGCGACCCGACTCGGCGACATCAACGGCCAGACGGCAGTGTTCTTCGTCCTGGTGGTCGCGGCTGCCGAGGTCGTCGTCGGTCTGGGCATCATCGTCTCGATCCTGCGGCGGCGGCCCGGTGCCACCGCCGACGATCTCGCGGAACTGAAGGGCTGACGCGATGGCCGAACTCGTCTGGTTGATTCCCGCGTTCCCACTCGCCGGCTTCCTGCTCATCTTGGTGTTCGGGCGTCGTCTCGGCGACCCGAAGGCCGGCTGGCTGGCGACGGCGATGGTGTTCGCCTCGTTCGCCGTCGCCGTCGGGGTCTTCTTCGATCTGCTCGGCCGTGAGGCCGAGGACCGCTCGACCGTCGTCACCCTGTTCTCCTGGGTGCCGGTCGGTTCGCTGCAGGTCGACCTGGCGTTCCTCGCCGATCCGTTGTCGATCGCGATGTCGCTGTTCGTCACGTTCATCGCCGGCCTGATCCACATGTTCGCCATCGGGTACATGCACGGCGACCCGAAGTTCTCGAAGTTCTTCCTCTACCTGAACCTGTTCGTCTTCTCGATGACGCTGCTGGTGCTCGGCGAGAACCTGCTCGTCACCTTCCTCGGCTGGGAGGGGGTCGGCACGTGTTCGTACCTGCTGATCGCGTTCTGGCACACCCGCGAGTCGGCCGCCACCGCCGGCAAGAAGGCCTTCGTCACCAACCGCGTCGGCGACTGGGGCGTCATGCTGGCGATGTTCCTGGCGTTCGGTGCCGTCGGTTCGCTCTCGTACCCGGTGATGAACGAGGCTGCCGAGACCGGGGCGCTGGCGGCGTCGACGGCCTCGGCCATCGCGATCCTGCTGCTCGTCGGTGCCGCCGGCAAGAGCGCCCAGCTGCCGTTGTACATCTGGCTGCCCGACGCCATGGAGGGCCCGACCCCGGTGTCGGCGCTCATCCACGCCGCGACGATGGTCACCGGCGGCGTGTTCCTGCTGACGCGCATCAATCCGATCATCGCCGCCTCGTACGACTGGGTGCCGACGACGATCGCCTGGGTCGGCGTGATCACGGCGCTGTTCGCCGCCACCATCGCGCTCGCCCAGAACGACATCAAGAAGGTGCTGGCGTACTCGACGGTTTCCCAGATCGGCTACATGATGCTGGCCGTCGGCACCGGTGGCTACGTCGCCGCGATCTTCCACATGGTCACCCACGCCGCGTTCAAGGCGCTGCTGTTCCTCGGTGCCGGCTCGGTCATCCACGGGATGCACGACGAGCAGGACATGCGCAAGATGGGGGCGCTGCGCACGTTCATGCCGATCACCGCCGGCACGTTCATCGTCGGCTGGCTGGCGATCGCCGGTGTGCCGCCGTTCTCGGGCTTCTGGTCGAAGGACGAGATCCTGCTGTTCGCCTTCGCCGAGAGCACGGCTCTCTACGTCGTCGGCATCGTCACGGCGGTCATCACCGCGTTCTACATGACCCGTCAGGTGATCATGGTCTTCTTCGGCGAGGCCCGCTGGACGAGCCACGCCAACGACGACGAGGCTCCCGCGGTCGCCGAGGGCGACGAGCCCGTCGAGACGCACCACGCCCACGGCGAGTTCAAGCCCCACGAGTCGCCGCCGGTGATGTGGATCCCCCTCGCCGTGCTCGCCGTGCTCGCCGCCGTCGGTGGCGTGCTCAACCTGCCCCGGCTCTTCGCCATCCCGAGCGGCATCTCCTACGAGCTCGAGCACTGGCTCGAGCCGGTGATCGAGTTCGGCGAGGCCGACATCACCGGCACGTGGGCCTACGACAACAAGTACGTCCTCGTCGCCATCGCCGTCGCGGCGGCGCTGATCGGTCTGGCGGGCGCCTACCTCGTCTATCTCCGCAAGCGCATCAAGCCCTGGGAGCCGAGCCTGTTCGCCAACGGCTGGTACTACGACGCGGCGATCTCGTGGTTCATGGGCAACCCGGGTCGCCAGGGTTTCCAGGCCGTCACCGACTTCGACGCCAAGGTCGTCGACGGTGCGGTCGTCGGCACCGCCGTCGCCGTCAAGGCGACCGCCGGGGAGGTCCGCAAGGGCCAGACCGGTTACGTGCGCCAGTACGCCGGCGTGATCGGTGTCGGCGTCGTGCTGCTCCTGGCCTGGTTCGTGGTGATTCGAGGGATTCTGTGATGTTGGCAGCCGAAACCGGATCGCTCGCGTTCCCGATCCTCACCGCCCTGATCCTCACGCCGTTCGTCGGCTCGGTCGCGATCGCGCTCCTGCCGAAGTCGCGTCCCGAGTTCCCGAAGATGGTGGCGCTCGTCATGTCGGTGGCGACGGCGGCGATGACGATCTGGCTGATGTCGTCGTTCGACACCGCCGACTCCGGGTTCCAGTTCGTGTCGATGCACACGTGGATCGACGCCTGGGGCATCTCCTGGCACCTCGGCGTCGACGGCATCTCACTGTTCCTCGTGGTGCTCACCGGCATCCTGTTCCCGCTCGCCATCGTCGCCGTCGACGCCCACCACGACGAGAAGGCGTATCTCGCCTGGTTGTTGCTGCTGCAGGCCGGCGTGATGGGGAGCTTCCTCAGCCTCGATCTCTTCATGTTCTTCGTGTTCTTCGAGATCGTGCTCGTGCCGATGTACTTCCTGATCGCCGGGTGGGGCTACGAGAAGCGCGTCTACGCCGCCACCAAGTTCTTCCTGTACACGATGTTCGGGTCGGCGTTCATGCTCGTCGGTCTGATCGCGACGGTCGTCATCGCCAGCCGCGACATCGGGTACACGACCTTCGACCTGACGATCATCGCCGAGGAGGCCGAGTTCGCCGCCTCGACCGGCCGATGGTTGTTCTTCGCCTTCGCGATTGCGTTCGCCGTCAAGGTTCCGATCTTCCCGCTGCACACCTGGCTGCCCGACGCCCACACCCAGGCGCCGACCGCCGGTTCGGTCGTGCTCGCCGGCGTGATGCTCAAGCTCGGCACGTACGGTCTGCTGCGTTTCGGGGTCTACCTGTTCCCCGAGGCGTCGTACTGGAGCCGCAACCTGTGGCTCACGCTGGCGGTGATCGGCATCATCTACGGCGCCATCGCCGCGACGATGCAGAAGGACCTCAAGCGGCTGGTCGCCTACTCGTCGGTCGCCCACCTCGGCTTCATCGTGCTCGGCACGTTCGCCTTCACCTCGCAGTCGATGACCGGCGGCGTGATCCAGGCGATCAACCACGGTGTGTCGACCGGTGCGCTGTTCCTGTTCGTCGGCTGGATCTACGAGCGTCGAAAGACCCGCCAGATCGCCGAGCTCAACGGCTTGCAGAAGGTCGCGCCGATCTTCGCCGCCGGCTTCATGGTCGTGATGCTGTCGTCGATCGGCGTGCCGGGGCTCAACGGCTTCGTCGGCGAGTTCCTGATCCTGATCGGATCGTTCACGACCGCTCGTTGGTGGACCGTGGTCGCCGCGTTCGGTGTGATCCTCGCGGCGCTGTATCTGCTGTGGGCGTACCAGCGGGTCTTCCACGGCGAGCCCGACGACGACAACAAGGGATTCGCGGAGTTGAAGGTGAAGGAAGGCCTCGTGCTGCTGCCGTTCCTCGGGCTGATCGTGTTCATGGGCGTCTACCCGAAGCCGGTGCTCGACCGCATCGAGCCGAGCATCGACGCACTGATCACGCGCGTCGAGGACAACACCTCCTACGTGCAACCGGAGCCGACGATCGAGTTGTCGCGCTCCGATGAGCAGGGCGAGGAGGACGAGTGATGCTCGCCCAGCTCGACGTCTTCATCGGACCCGAGGTCCAGTGGTTCGCCCTCTCGCCGCTGTTGACGCTGCTCGGCGGCGCCCTCGGCCTGCTGCTGGTCGGCGCGCTGACACCGGCGTGGCCGAAGCGGCTCTACGCCATCGTGTCGGCCAGCACCGCCGGTGCTGCTGCGGTGCTGGCGATGGTGCTGTGGGACGACATCAGCGATCGGGGGCCGATCACGCTCGTCGGTGACGCCATCGCGCTCGACAAGCTGGCGATGTTCATGACGATCACGATCTGCCTCGGCGTCGTGCTCGTGAGCATGCTCACCGACGACTACCTGCACGACACCCCGAACCAGGGCCCGGAGATCTACGCCCTCTACCTCGTGGCGGCGATCGGCGGCATCGTGATGTCGTCGGCCAACGACCTGATCGTGTTGTTCCTCGGCCTCGAGACGCTGTCGTTGGCGCTGTACGTGCTCGCCGCCAGCAATCGGCGCAGTAGCGAGAGCGCCGAGGCCGGCATCAAGTACTTCGTGCTCGGCGGGTTCGCCTCGGCGTTCTTCCTGTACGGCATCGCGTTGCTCTACGGCGGCACGGGCAGCACCAACATCAGCGAGATCGTGGTCGCTCTGCAGTCGACGATCGACCCGTTCGGCGACGAGACCCTGGCGCTCGCCGGTCTGGCGCTGCTGATCGTCGGGCTCGCGTTCAAGGTGTCGGCGGCGCCGTTCCACGTGTGGGCGCCCGATGTCTACCAGGGCGCCCCGACACCGGTGACGGCGTTGATGGCGTCGGTCGGCAAGGCGGCGGCGTTCGCGGCGATGATCCGCGTGCTGGTCGTCGCGCTGCCGTTCTACCGCGACGACTGGCGTCCGGTGATCTGGGTGCTGGCGCTGGTGACGCTGCTCGTCGGTTCGATCCTCGCGGTCGTGCAGACGAACGTGAAGCGGATGCTGGCGTACTCCTCGATCAGCCACGCCGGGTTCATCCTGGTGGGCGTCGAGGCAGCAGGGCACCTCGCCGGCGAGGCCGACCCCGGCCCGGGCGTGCCGTCGGTGGTGCTGTACCTGATCCTGTACTCGGTGCTGGTCATCGGGTCGTTCGCCGTGGTGACGATCGTGTCGCGCAGCAGCGGCGGCGACACCGGCATCGACTCCTTCGCCGGGCTCGCCAAACGTCGTCCGCTGCTCGCCCTCGGCTTCACCGTGCTGCTCCTGGCGCAGGCCGGCGTACCGCTCACCAGCGGGTTCATCGCCAAGTTCGGCGTGATCCAGGCCGCCGTCGACGTCGAGAGCTACGCCATCGCCGTGATCGCCATGGTCAGCGCGGTGATCGCCGCGTTCTTGTACCTGCGGATCATGGTGTCGATGTGGGTCGGCGACGTCGCCGACGACGCCGCCGAGTCGACGCTGCGGATCCCGTTCTCGATGGGTGCAACGGTGGGTCTGACGGTGGCGTTCACGATCGTGCTCGGTGTGGTCCCCGGCTGGCTGATCGATCTCGCCGACCAGGTCACCCAGTACGCCCGTTGAGCCGGCCGTGACCGCCCACCCCGACGTCCTCGCCCATCTCGACCGGCTCGGACTGGTCTACGAGGTGATGGACTGCGACCCCGAACTCGCCGACACCGCCCAGTTCTGCGAGGCCTACGGCGTGCCGCTCGAGGAGTCGGCCAACGCCATCCTCGTCGCCTCGAAGAAACCCGAGGGCCACCATGCCGTCTGTGTGGCGCTGGCCCACACCCGGCTCGACGTCAACGGTGCTGTGCGCCGCAAGCTCGGTGTCCGCAAGCTCAGCTTCGCCCCCGCCGAGTTGACCCGCGAGCTCACCGGCCAGGAGATCGGCGGCGTCACGGTCTTCGGGCTGCCGAGCGACGTTCCCGTCTGGCTCGACTCCCGGGTGCTCGAATGCGACCGCATCGTCGTCGGCGCCGGTTCACGGTCGGCGAAGATCCGCCTCGACCCGCGCCAGCTCGTCGGCGTCGACGGCTACGAGTTCGTCGACGACCTCGCCACCGAGGTGGACTGAGCCGTCACGGGCAGAGCTCCCGGTCGGGCACCGGTGCGCCGCGGGCGCAGATGTCGCTGACGATCACCTGGTCGGGCTGCCAGCCGATGGGTCCGGACTGGTCGAACACCTCTTCGACCCACGTGAAGATCGCGGCGCCGGCCACGGAGTCGTCGCCGCCGATGTCGACCTGGACGACGATCAACGCCAGGCCGTCGGGCTCGACGGCGACGAGACGCTCGTTCAGCGGGAAATCGGGGTCGAACGCGAGCGGTGCGACGGCGGTGATGATGGCGTCGGCGAGCGTCGCGACGTCCGGCTGGACTCCGACCGTGGCGATCGCGTCGCCCCAGTAGGCCGAAGGCCGGCCCGTGGTGTCGCCGGGCCACCTCGACCAGGTCGACCGTGCGGGAATCGGAACGTCGAACGTGGCCTCGATGCCAGTGCCCTGATCGGTGATCTCCCAGTCGGGATCGCGCAGCGCGGTCCAGAGCGACCCGTCGGGCGGTCCGGACTGGAGCAGCACCGGCGCGGTCGCGGCGGACGCCTTGTCGTCGAGGCAGGTCATGGCGGTGGCGATCGACGTGGCGGGCATGAGCGACAGCAGTGCTCGGGCGTCGGCCACGGAGCAGCCGTTGGCCGGCGAGAACCCGACCAGCGGCGTGGCGTTCGCGACCAGCCCGTCGTCGCCGATCGAGAGTTCGACGACATCGCTGCCCACGAGGGCCACGGCGGTCGATGGTCGGAGGGGCCCGTCGAGACAGCCCTCCTTCCACGTCGATCGGTCCGCCGGGAGCAGGATCGAGCAGACGGCTCCGGGTTCGACCGGTCCCACCGATGGTTCGTCGGCGGCGTCGAAGGTGACCTCGTCGAGCCGATCGAGGCGTGCGAGCAGCGTGCGACCGGCCGGCTCCGCCGCGTCGTCGGTGTCGAAGCAACCGGTTGCGGTCTCGCCAGCGGCCGTGACCTCGACGCAGCCCTCAGCCGGTCGTGAACACGACGACGGCGACGATCGCTACGGCCACCAGCGCGGTGGCTGCGACGATCGGCCACCACGAGCGCGTGCCGGCGGGTCGGGTCTCGTCGGTGGTCATGTCCACCTTGTTACACCCCGGAACGCGACCGGGCGACGCGGGTGATCAGGAGCCGGTGACGGTGAAGGGGAGTTGCGGCAGGGCGAGGCCGACCAGGGGCGGGCGGAGGGGCCGGACGACCCCGTCGGAATCTCGCAACACGAAGTGTCCGGCCCCGAGGGGCTCGAGACTCCAGTGCTGCTCGTGCAGCAGGTGGTGGTGGAACCAGCACAGCAGGACGAGTTCGTCGAGGTCGGTGTCGCCGAGGTCGGCCCAGTGGATGCTGTGGTGGGCGTCGCAGCCGCCCGGCGGAATCGGACAGCCCATGATCCGACAGCCGTGGTCGCGGATCGTGAGCACGTCGAACTGGGCATCGGACACGGTGCGACTCTGGCGGCCGTAGTCGAGGATCGTGCTCCCGGGGCCCGAGACCAGGCGGTGGACGCCGGCATCGCAGGCGAGGCGCCGGATCGCCTCGGCCGACAACGTGATCGGGCCGGTGTTGGTGTCGAGCACACCGCCGTTGGTCGCGTTCGCCAGATCGGTCAGCGCGATCGTGGCGACGATCTTCGGCCGGTTGCGCTTGGTGCCCGGCGGCGGTTGGTGGTGGGCGAGTGCGGCCTTCGCCATCGCCACCAGTGCGTCGGCTCGGCGCTGTTCGGCGGTGCGCTCGTCGTCCTCGGTGCGCGTCGACAACGCCCGAATCGCCTCGCGGACGATCTTCATGCCTTCGGGATCGAGGAGACCATCGAGGCGGCCCATCCCGTCGAGCAGCTCGGACAGGTGCAGCTTGCGCGAGTCGAAGCGGTCCTGCTCGGACCGGGCGGCGCCGTCGGGATCGGCATGCAGCCGCCAGGTGGCGAGCACCAGCTTGAAATCGCGGTGAGCGAGCTGCAGCGCCCAGCCGACGAGCATCTGCTCGTCGCGGGCGAACACGTCGGCAAGGTCGGGCCGCCACGCGTCGGCGAGCAGCCGCAGCGCCGACTCCGAGAGCTCGCCGCGACCGAAGCGGTCCTTGACCGCGGGCATGTGCTGGATGCGGTCGGCCAGTTGCAGGGTCAGCGAACAGGCTCCGGGTGCGTCGCCGCTGGTGGAGGTGAGCCAGGCGTGCGGCGAGCGGAACCCGTGGACGTGCCAGCGCCCGGACTGCACCGCGTCGTGCACCCGGTCGAGCTGCGCCGCCCGGGCCCGGCGCATCGCCACGGTCGCCGCATCGGCGACGGCGAGCGGGTCGGCCGGCAGCGGCGGGTTCGGTCGGGAACTCATGGGTCCAGTCTGACGACGGGGTGTGACACTCTCGGCCCGTTTTGCCGCGGGGAAATGTGACGGTTGCGTTACGATCCGCGTCACCGTTGGAACGACAGGCGGGAAGGGCCGATGAACGAGACATGCGCATGAAGATGCTGGCGGTCACCGTCGCCGTCGCCGTGACGACACTGGTCGTCCCCACGTTCGTCGAGGGCGCCCCGTCCGGGCTGGACCAGTCGTTGTCGTCGGGTGGGCTCCGTGCGGCCGTCCGCCTCGATCCACCCCGGCCGCAGCCACCGTCCCCGGCTCGGCAGGTACTCGATCTGGTCAACGCAGAGCGCGCTGCTCGCGGGCTGCCGGCGATGATCGCAGATCAGCGTCTCGATCTCGCTGCGCAACGACACTCGGAGGACCAGGCGGCCATGCGGCGCATGTCGCACACCGGCAGCGACGGCTCGACGATGGCCCAGCGCATCGATCGCGTCGGCTTCCCCTGGCGCTCGGTCGCCGAGAACGTCGCCTACGGCTATCCGGCGGCGGCGTCGGTGCTGTCCGGCTGGATGAACAGCCCGGGTCACCGGCGAAACATCCTGTCGTCGAACACCCACATCGGTGTGGGGCTCGCGTACGGGGCCGACGGACTCCCGTACTGGACCCAGGTCTTCGCCACGCCCGGCTGAGTCAGCTCGCCGGGCGCAACCAGACCACGACCGAGTTCGCGACCCGTTCCTCGAGCGTGTCGCCGGCGATCCGCTTGACGATCTTCGGGTAGCGCTGGGAGTAGGACCGCAGGAGCGGGGTCACCGCCTCGGAGTCGTCGGCTCCCCGCAGGGCGTGGGCGGTCATCGGGGTCCACTCGCCCTTCAGCAGAACCTGGGCCTGACCCATCTCGGTGAAGCCGTGCCACCACGTCGTCGTCTCCGGGTCGCCGACGACGACGACGAGGCCGTGGTGCGTGTCGGCGTACTGGACCGGCAGCGTGTGCTCCTCGCCCGACCGGTTGCCGAGGTATCGCACCAGCACCATCGACCCCGACAGGATCGGGTGGGCCGGGGTCTTCAGGATCGTCTCGACCACCGTGTTCGCCGCACTCATGCGTTCGACACTATGCCGTCGTCGGCGCGCTGGTTCATGGCGCCTCGACGAACGCCCTGCCGTTCTGCGTCAGCACCTACACGCGATCTCGACGTTGTCGCTGACGCAGAATCGGGACCGAGCGTTACGCCGGGGGTCTGACCCCTGGCGTAACACTCACACGTTGCTGGTGCGGTCGGCCCAGAAGGGTTGGCGGAGTTCGCGCTTCAGGATCTTGCCGGAGCCGGTCTTGGGGAGTTCGTCGAGCCACGAGATCGAGCGGGGGATCTTGTAGCTCGCGAGACGGGCGCGGGCGAACTCCTTCACGCCGTCGTCGTCGAGATCGGCGCCGTCACTCTTCACGACGACGGCGTGCACGATCTCGCCCCAGTCGTCGCTCGGGATGCCGAAGACCGCCGCTTCGTAGATGTCGGGATGGCCCTCCAGCGCCGCTTCGATCTCGGCTGGGTAGATGTTCATCCCGCCGGAGATGATCATGTCCTTCTTGCGGTCGCAGATGTAGAGGAACCCCTCGTCATCGCGGTAGGCGATGTCGCCGACGGTCTGGAACCCGTCGCGGTGGTCCTCTTCGTACTTGTCGCGCTGCTTGTAGTAGTCGGCGAACACCGCCGACGAGCGCACGAACACCTCACCGGTCGCGTCCGGTCCCGTGCCCTCGACGATGTTGCCCAACTCGTCGTACAGGCGGATCTCGACCATCGGTGCCGGCTTGCCGCACGAGCCGGGCTTGCGCATCTGGTCCTCCGGGCGCAGCACCGTGTTGACGCCGAGCTCGGTCGAGCCGTAGATCTCGAACAGCGACTCCGGCGGGAAGTCGGCGACGTACTGCTGCTTGAGGGCGAACGGCCACGGCGCAGCGTTGGCGATCATCACCCGCATCGACGAGCGGTCGTAGCGCGCCTTCACCTCGGCGGGCAGGTTGCAGATCATCCGGATCGGCGTCGGGGCCGAGAACGTCGACGTCGCCCGATGCAGCTCGAGGATGCGCAACCAGTCCTCGGGATCGAACTTGCGCTGCAGCACCACCGTCTGTCCCATCGCGATCGCGCTGGCGGCGAAGCCGCCGGGACCCGAGTGGTAGAGGGGCCCGGTGGTGAGGTAGACGTCGTCGGGTCGGTAGCCGATGTGCTGCATCAGCGCGGCGCCGGCGCGGGGGTCGGCGGCGGTGCGGCGGAACGCACCCTTGGGTTTGCCGGTCGTGCCCGAGGTGTAGGTCATCGTCGCCCCGCCCGCATCGATGTCGGGCCGCTCGAACGGCTCGGTCGGCGCTGCGGCGACGAGCGGGTCGACGGCGGTCATCCCGTCGGGCGCGTCACCGTCGAAGACCAACACGTTGGCGACCTTCGGGATCTCGGAGCGGATCCGGGTGAGGAGGTCCGCGAACTCGGCGTCGATGTAGACCGTGCCGGCGTCGCAGTGATCGATCACGTAGGCGGCCTCCTCGTCGGAGAGCCGGTAGTTCAACGGCACGGCGGTCGAGCCGACCTTGCGAGACGCGCTGGTCAGCTCGAGGATGCCGGTCGAGTTCTGGCCGCACCACACGACCTTGTCGCCGGGCCCGACGCCGAGTTCGTCGAGCACGTGGGCGAGCTGGTTGGCCCGTTCCTCGAACTCGGCGTAGGTGAGGCGCCGTACGTCATCGGCCCCGCTCACCCCCGTGCGGTCGTCGATGATCGCCGTCGTGTCCGGTTGTGCCGCGGCGAGCGCGGTCAAGAGATCCCCCATGGGGAGTTCGTAGCACCCGGGTGGGCCGCTACGTGAGCCGGACGAGACGCCCCGGGGTTGCTCCGGTGAACTCGTCGGCCTCGCGGGTGACCTGGCCGGCGACGATCGTGTAGTCGTAGCCCTCGGCGTCCTGGAGGAAGCGGGTACCGCCGGCGGGGAGGTCGGCGACCATGCGCGGCGCTCGGAGCGTGAGGTGCTCGTGATCGATCACGTTGAGGTCCGCCCGCAGCCCGACCTCGATGCGGCCCCGGTCGTCGAACCCGAACAAGGCCGCGGTCTCTGCGGTCATCTTGCGGATCACCTCGGGCAGCGCCAGCTGCGGGCCCTGGCGGTCACGGCACCAGTGGGTGAGCATCCAGGTCGGCGTCGACGCGTCGCAGATGAGGTTGCAGTGCGCTCCGCCGTCGGCCAGGCCGATCACGGCATGGTCGCTCGACAGCATCTCGAACAGCGCGTCGCCGTCGCCGTCGGTGTAGCCGAGCAGCGTGTTGAGCACGATCGCGTGACCGTCGCGCTCGAGCAGTGCGTCGTAGTAGACCTCGACCGGATCACGGCCCGACGCCGCGGCGATCCCGGCGATCGAGTCGGCGTCGGTGGGCTCGTAGTTCACCGGATCACCGAGCGGGTAGGTGCGCTCGAAGTTCTCCATCGCCTTCGCCAGCAGCGGCTCGGCGGCGCGGAGCTGCGCGATCATCGTCGTGTACTCCTCGACGAGGGTCGCCCGCGTCGCCGGGTCGCGCATCGCCTCCACCCGCTCGTCGAGCGACACCTCCATCAACGGCGCATAGCTCGGGCACACCATGAACGGATGGCGGGCGGTCAGCCCGAGCAGCACGCCGAACGGACGCCCGGCGACCTGGGCGGTGACCGAGTGGCCCTGTTCGCGGACCCGGCCGACGAGTTCGAGGTGCTTGCGGTAGTCGTCGGGAGCGACATCGGTCTGCAGCATCAGGAACGTCACCGGCACACCTGCCTCCTCGGCGAGGCGGCACATCCACTCCACCTCGAGATCGGGTGCGATGTGGTCCTCGGTCGGGATGACCCCCGACGGCGCCACCTCGAAGATCCCCTTGCCGGCTGCCTTCACCGCCCGTCCGATGGCGAACAGCTCCTCTTCGGGCGCGTAGGTGCCGGGCACGGGTTCGCCCGACAGCGATCGGTGGCCGAGTGTGCGGCTGGTGGAGAACCCGCGTGCGCCGGCCTGGATCGCCTCGGCGACGATGCGCGCCATCTCGTCGATCTCCTCGGCGGTCGCCGGCTCGTTGGCCGCCCCGCGCTCGCCCATCACGTAGGCGCGCACCGGCCCGTGGGCGATCATCGCCGCCACGTCGGCGGCGTACTCACCGGTCTCCAACGCGTCGAGGTACTCGGCGAAGCTCTCCCAGCCCCACGACATCCCCTCGCTGAGCGCGGCGCCGGGAATGTCCTCCACGCCCTCCATCAGTTCGATCAGGAACTGCTCGTCGCCGGGGCGCACCGGCGCGAACCCGACACCGCAGTTGCCGAACACGACCGTCGTCACCCCGTGCGGTGTCGAGGGTGCCAGCTCGGCGTCCCACGTCGCCTGGCCGTCGTAGTGGGTGTGGATGTCGACGAAGCCCGGCGTCACGATCCGGCCGGCGGCGTCGATCAACCGCTCGGCGTCGCCGAGCTCGGAGCCGATGGCGGCGATGCGATCACCGGAGATCGCGACGTCGGCGACGTAGGGCTCGCCCCCGGAACCGTCGACGATGGTGCCGTTGGCGATGATCAGGTCGTACATGCGACCACGCTAGGCGCGTGCATCGAACCGATCAGGACCGGACGCTCAGTGGGTCGGCCAGGTCTCGACGGTCTCGTAGACGGCCCCGGTGTCGTGGAGTGTGCTCGCCACGAGGGCGATCTCGGACACGTCGAACGTCGCATCGAACCGACGGCCGGCGCTGCGGCGTGGCCGTGCCCCACGGGCGAGGCGGGCGACGGTGATGTGGCCCTGGAAGCGTCGCCGCTCCCGCTCGGTTCCGATGCCTCGGAGCGCGCTGCGCACGACGTCGGCGAGGTCGTCGACGCCGGCGACCGGGGAGATCAGCGAGCGCTCACCGAGCAGGTCGAACGCCGGCCCGACCACCGCGGTCGCCGCGGGCAGGTTCACCTCGTCGAGTCGAGAAGCCACCTCGTCGACGTCGGCGTCGCCGAGGAACCGCAGCGTGATGTGCAGGTTCTCCTGCGGGACCCACTTGACGCCCTGGTCCCGCGGGCGCTCGACGTCGGCGAACTGCTCGAGCACGTCGGCGGGCGGCCAGACCCCCACGAACAGCCGGGTCATGATCCGACGGTGGCGCCCCGGCGACCGCGTCGCCACGCCGAGAAACTGCTGATCGGTCCGTTCGTGGGACGCACGAGCCACGGCCACGGGTGCACTTCGACCGGGTCGAGTCGCTCGACCAGCCGACGCGCTTTCGGGACCGGCGCGAACGTCGTCGCGAGCGCCCGCCCGGCGAGCACCTCGAACGGATCGTCGAGATGGATCTCCATCGTGCGTGACGTTGCGAGCTCGGCGAGTCGGTCGGTGAGGAACACGAGCCGCTTCGACGACAGCTGGAGGCGTCGCAGCAGCGGCTCGTCGAAGACGAAGACGACCGGCAGGTCGGGGTTGGCCGCGAGTGCGGGGTCGCGGTCGCCGAGACTCTCCGCCGTCAACCAGACCGCCTCGGGACTCCCGGTCGACCGCACCCCGGTCGGCCCCGCGGTCGCGGCCGGGTCGTCGTCGGCTGCCAGACGTCGGTCCTCCGCCACGGCCACGAGCTCGCGCTCGGGCGGCCAGTCCTGCACCGGGCACGCGTGTCGGCGGGCGCACCCGTCGCACAACTCCGGCGCCCGCTTCTCGACCTGCCAGCGGCTGAACCCGTAGGGCTTGGCGGTCCCCGCGCCGATCGTCCACTGCCATCCGAGGCGGTTCGCCGCCCGCGATCCGTCGAGCAGGTGGGTGAAGAACCGGTCCTCGCCCTCGCGCCAGTCGGCACCGTGGCGGACCGTCCACTGCGACGCCAACCACATGCGCGTCTGGTTGACCAGCCAGCCGTCGCCCTCGAGTTCGGCCAGGGTGGTGTCGATGCACGCCATCGTCCGGTCCCACGGATCGCCGACCGTCGCATCGACTGCCGGTCGGAACCGGACGGCGTCGCGGGTGCGGGTACCCAGGCGGGCGTAGACGTGGCGTGCGTACTCCTGCCACATCAGCTCGTCGCGGAACTTCTGGCGGTCCTTGCTCGGAGCCGATGCGGCCGCGGCGGACACCTCGGGCAGCGACACGAACCCGTGGCGGATGTGCGGCGACAGCGCGGTGGCGCCCCGGGCGCCTTCGGGAAGGACCTCGTTGCGTCGTCGGGCGTAACCACCGAGGTCGAGTTCGGCGAGGGCGGTGTCGGCGGCAGCCTGCGTGCCGACGAATCGTCCCGATCGGCGGATCTCGGAGTCGCAGGTCAGCTCGCGGAGGTGCTCGCCGACCCAGGCGTCCACGTCGTCGCGGGCGGGGACGGGCAGCAGCGGCATCGTGCTGTCGAACCTAGCGGTGCCCACCCGTCTCGCGGGTGGCGGTGGGGTGGTGGAGGGGTGGTGGAGGGGTGGGTCAGGCGGACGCCATGGCGGCGTCGCGCTTCTCGGCGAAGCGGCGGGCGACCTTCTCGCTGGTGGCGAG
>JAWLFC010000011.1:0-8490 GCA_041685755.1 Ilumatobacteraceae bacterium | reverse complement strand
GGGGTGGTGGAGGGGTGGTGGAGGGGTGGGTCAGGCGGACGCCATGGCGGCGTCGCGCTTCTCGGCGAAGCGGCGGGCGACCTTCTCGCTGGTGGCGAGCCGCTTCATCAGCCGTTCCTGCGCCTGGGCGCCCTCGCCGGACAACCCCCCGATGTTCGGCGCGTCCCACTGGCGGACGACGACCGGGACGAGGATCTGCTCGTGGTGCACCTGCAGGTCGTAGATGCCCGCCTTGGCGATCAGCGCCGCGTGGTGGTCGAAGTTCGGGATGCCGGTGCCGGGCATCGCGAAGTGGCGGACCTGCTTCTCCATCGCGATCATCATCGTGTTGGGGTCGGCCTCGATCGCCGCTGCGGCGAGGTCGCGGTAGAAGAGCTGATGGAGGTTCTCGTCGCTGCCGACGCGCTTCATCACCTCGTAGCCGGCCGGGTCGCCGAGCAGGGCGCCGGTGTTGCGGTGCGAGATGCGTGTCGCCAGCTCCTGCAGCGCCAGGTAGATGAAGCCTTCGTGCAACTGCGGGTCGGGCGTCTGGCCGCCGGACACCTGCGCCATGCGCGAACGCTCCAGCTCGACGGGATCGATCGCCCGCGTCGTCATCAGGTAGCCGTAGATCGCCATCGAGTGGCGGCCCTCCTCGGCGGTCCAGCGCCGCACCCAGGTGCCCCAGGCGCCGTCCTTGCCGAACATCCGCTCGACCGAGCGGAAGTAGTAGGGAAGATTGTCCTCGGTGAGCAGGTTGACGAGCAGGGCGCTGCGGATCTCGGGCGTGATCTCGTGGCCGGCGAGGTCGGCGTCGTCGGGGCTCCACTCGTGGCCGGGCTCGTGGTCACGGCCACGGCTGTAGGGCACGTAGTCGTGGGGGAACCACTCCTTGGAGGCGGCCAGGTGGCGCTCGAGGAGGCTCTCGGCGACGGGGGTCAGTTCGTGCAGCAGCTCTGACTCGTTCACGCAGACCAGCCTACCGACCAGTAGGTAGATCGTCCAGTCGGGCTCCGAAGCGGCCGAGTACGCCAGCATGCGCGGGGATCGACTTCTGAAGTTCGTCGTTGGCCGACGACTACTCTGAAACCGGATCCGCCGCCGAGTCGACTCGGCTCGTCAACCGGGAAAGGACGTCGTGAGCATCCCCTTCCATGACCATGAGGTGCACGTACGTGAGCTTCCTCTGCCGGGCAACGCCCGCATGTTCTGCATGACCTTGGCCGATGGCACCACCGTGACGCTCAGTACCACCGCCGGGTCGACGGATCGGACGCTGGAGGTCACGCCGCCGGATTCGGACGAATCGGTGGTCGCCGTGCACTTCAACGCGGCGGAGTCCACGACGTTGGCGGCGTTGCTGTCGGGGATCCGATTCGTGATCCAGGAACCCGAGGAGGCCCAGCCGATCGATGCAGCGAATCTCCGCACGGTGACCCTGCCGGCGGGATCGCCCGTCATCGGGAAGCGTCTGCACGATCTCGACGTCCCGGACTCCATCGATGCGCAGGTGATCGCGGTCATCCGCGACGACACCGACGACCTGATCGAGACCGACCCCGAACGACCGTGCGAAGTGGGAGACCGGTTGGTGATCGTCGGCCGCCCGGGCTCGATGAGTGCTCTGGTGCAACGACTGACGGGATGATCGCCACCGGCGACGCCTTCACGTTGATGGCCGCCATCCTCGCGGTGGCCGCCGTGGTCGGCTTCATCGCCAATCGGGCGCGCCAACCGCTGATCGTCGGGTTCATCGCGGTGGGGATCCTCGTCGGGCCGTCGGTGCTCGACTGGGTCAGCGACACCGAACCGATCGAGTTGTTCGCCGAGATCGGCATCGCGGTGTTGCTGTTCCTGGTCGGGCTGAAACTCGACCTGCACCTCGTGCGCACCACCGGCAAGGTGGCGTTGATCACGGGGCTCGGACAGGTCGCGTTCACCTCGATCATCGGGTTCGGCATCGCGCTGCTGCTGGGCCTGTCGACCACCGCCGCGTTGTACGTCGCCGTCGCGTTGACGTTCTCCTCGACGATCATCATCGTCAAGCTGCTGTCGGACAAGCGCGAACTCGACGAACTCCACGGCCGTATCGCGCTCGGGTTCCTGATCGTGCAGGACATCGTGGTCGTGCTCGTCATGATCGTGCTCTCGACCGTCGGCGGCGATCGCGAGGGCTCGGTCCCGGTCCAGATCGCGCTCGTCGTGGCGCAGGGCGCCGGGCTGGTCGCGGCGATGGCGATCATGATGCGCTTCGTCCTGCCGCGGTTCCTGCATCTCGTTGCTTCGTCGCAGGAGCTGTTGATCGTGTCGGCGGTGGCGTGGGCGGTGTCGGTCGCCGCGTTCAGCGACTGGCTGGGCTTCTCGGTCGAGGTCGGCGCCTTCCTGGCCGGATTCGCGATCGCGTCGACGCCGTACCGGGAGTCGATCGCAGCATCGCTGACCGGGCTGCGGGACTTCCTGCTGCTGTTCTTCTTCATCGAGCTCGGCGCCCAGCTCGACTTCTCCGCCATCGGCTCTCAGGTGCCGGTGGCGCTCGTGCTGTCGGTGTTCGTGCTCGTCGGCAACCCCGTGATCGTGCTCGTGATCATGGGCGTGATGCGATATCCGAAACGCGTGTCGTTCCTCTCCGGGCTCGCCGTGGCACAGATCAGCGAGTTCTCGCTCATCCTCATCACCCTCGGACGCGAACTCGGCCACGTCGACAACGACATCGTCGGGCTCGTGACGCTCGTCGGCATGATCACCATCGCCATGTCGACCTACATGATCTTGTACTCGCACCAGATCTTCGAGCGCCTGAGCCCGCTGCTGGACGTCTTCGAACGCCAGGGCGTCCTCGAGGCCCCGCCCGGGGACCATGGCCGCACCGACGTGATCGTCTACGGCTACGGACGTTTCGGGCGTCGACTCGTCGAGCAGCTCGCTGCCCACGGCCATCATGTCCTCGTCGTCGACTGGGACCCCCACACCCGCATCGAGACCGACGACCCGACCCTGGCGGACCGCATCACGAAACGATTCGGTGACGCCGACGACCCCGAGTTCCCCGCCAGCCTGCCGATCGACTCCGCCCGCTGGATCGTCAGCACCATCCCGAGGGTCGACACCAACAAGGTGCTCGCCAACTCGCTGCGGCGGTGGGGAGCAACCGCACGTCTGGCCGTCACCGCCCACACCGCCGGCGACGAGCTGCGGCTGGCGCCCGAGATCGCCGACGGCAGCATCGACCTGGTGCTGCGGCCGTTCGACGACGCCGCCGACGCCGCGCTTGCCGGGTTCGTGGACACGTGAAACGCGGGAGGCCGCACCGAGGCGAGGCTCAGAGCGGGCTGCGGGTGACGTCGTGGCCGGCGGCGCGGGCGGCGGCGACGAGGCGTTCGGCGTGGTCGGCGCCGCGCACCTCGAAGGTGGCGTGGATGCCGGTCTCGCGGACGTGCAGATCGAGGCCCTCGCGGATGTGCTCGACCTCGATCAGGTCGGCACCGCCGTGGGCGAACACGTCGAGCAGTTTCGCCAGGCTGCCGGGGCGGTCGTCGATCCGAGCGGTGATCACCAAGCGTCGACCGGCGAGGTTCTCGTGGCGCCGGATCAGGCTCGGCACGACCCCCAGGTCGACGTTGCCGCCGGAGAGCACCACGCACGTGGCACCGCTCGCGCTCGGTCGCACCGCGCCCGACAGCAGCGCGGCGACCCCGACGGCGCCGGCACCCTCGACGTAGAGCTTGGCTCGCTCCATCAACAACACCATGGCGTCGGCGATCGAGTCCTCGTCGACGGTGACGATCTCGTCGACCCAGCGCTCGACCAGTGGCCCGGTCACGACACCCGGACGCTTCACGGCGATGCCGTCGGCGAGCGTGAAGACGGCGCCGTCGGCGACCGTGCCGCCGGCGTAGGGCGCGCAGACCGCCGCCTGCACGCCGATCACCCGGACGTCGGGACGCTGCGACTTCACGGCGATCGCCGTGCCCGTGATCAGCCCGCCACCGCCGAGCGGCACGATCACGCTCGCCAGGTCGTCGATGTCGTCGAGGAGCTCCAGCCCCAACGTGCCCTGTCCGGCGACGACGGCGGGGTCGTCGAACGGCGCGCAGAACGCCATGGCCGTCTCCTCGGCGTGGGCCAGGGCGGCGTCGACGGCTGCCTTGACGTCGGCACCGGTCTCCGACACGTCGGCCCCGAACCGCCGGGCGGCGTCGATCTTCGTGATCGGCGCACCGACCGGGACGAAGATCCTGCACGGCACGCCGAAGTGGGCGGCGGCGAACGCCAACGCCTGGGCGTGGTTGCCGGCGCTCCCGGTCGTCACGCCGCCGGCGGCCACATCGCCGAGTGCCGCCAACTTGTTCATCGCCCCACGGATCTTGAACGCCCCGGTGCGCTGCAGGTTCTCGGCCTTCAGCACGACCGAACCGCCGATGTCCTCCGACAGGGTGGTCGACGAGATCACCGGTGTGTGCTTGGCGACGGCCGCCACCACCGGACGAGCCGCTTCGATGTCGCCCAGGTCGACGCTCACCGCCGCACGGTACCGCAGCGATTCGGCGCGAGCCCGACGGTCGATCAGGTGTCGTCGGGGAGGGGGTGGTCCGGGAGCTTGCGGACGCGGGCACGGCGGCGTCGACGGGCCGGGATCATGTCGCGCATCGATTCGAGGTTCCCGAAGCACAGCAGCCGGTCGTTGCCCTCCAACACCCGCGACTCGCGTGGGTTGGGGATCACGTCGGTGTCGCGGTGCAGGGTCAACACCGTGATGTCGCGATCGCGGAGGCCGGCTTCGCCGATCGTCTTGCCGACGAAGTCGCCGTCCTCGCGCACGAGCAGCTCGGCCACCCCGTAGCCGGTGCTGACCGTCAGCCGCTGGCGGACGTCGAGTTCGGGGAAAGCCACCTGGTTCGCCACGTAGTCGATGATCGCCCCGGCCACGTCGAGATCGGTCGCCCGCTCGATGCCCTCCAGGCCGGGCGAGGAGTTGACCTCCATCACCATCGGTCCGTCGTTGCCCTCCAGCATGTCGACACCGGCGACGCGGAGACCCATGATCTGCGCCGCCCGCACGGCGGTGCGCTCGTAGGTTGCGTCGAGCGACACCCCTTCGACCGAGCCGCCCCGATGGACGTTGGAGCGGAACTCGTCGCCCTGCGCCGTTCGCCGCATCGCGGCCACGACGCGGTCGCCGACCACGAGCGCCCGAATGTCGCGTCCCTTGCTCTCGGCGATGAACTCCTGGATCAGCACGTTCTGTTTGGTGTTGTGGAGCGTCTCGATGATCGCCTCGGCCACCTTGCGGTCCGGTGCCAGGATCACCCCGATGCCCTGGGTGCCCTCCAACAGCTTGATGACGACCGGCGCCCCGCCGACCCGGTCGATCGCCGGCAGCACGTCCTGGCGGTTGCGGACGAAGGCCGTCTTCGGCATGCCGATGTCGTGCCGCGACAGGATCTGGATCGCCCGCAGCTTGTCGCGCGAGTTGGTGATGCCGGTCGCCGTGATCGGCGTGTAGACGTCCATCTGCTCGAACTGGCGAACGACGGCGGAGCCGAAGTAGGTGATCGACGCACCGATGCGCGGCAGGATCGCGTCGTAGTCCGACAGCGGCTTGCCGCGGAACTGCAGGTCGGGTTCCGAACTCGACAGGTCGATGGCGAAGCGCAGCGTGTCGAGTGCCTTGCACTGGTGTCCGCGGTCGAGGGCGGCGAGCTTGAGGCGCTGCGTGCTGTACGAGCGTGGCGCCCGGGAGAGGATGGCGAGCTTCACGAGGGGTCCTCACGGGGGTGGGTCGGGGGTTCGACGGCGGGGTGCACGGAGACGAAACGACCGAGGGTCGCCAGCGTGTCCGCGTCGACTTCGGCGACGTGCACCAGCGCATCGCCCTGGTTGACGAGGGGTTGCTGTACCCGCCCGACGACGACACCAACCCTCGGTGCCGTCACTCGAGCGAGTCGCTTGCCGACCGAGTCGTGGATCACCCCCAACAGTTGCCCACGTTGCACGACCTCGCCGAGTTCGGCGTCGAGGAGCGCAATGCCGCTGCGGCGGGCGCGTACCCAGCTGGTCCGGCGACTCTCGACGGGGACCGGGTGCGAGTCGTGATGCTCCGGCTCGATCATCGCCAGCTCGGCCAGCACCCGGCGGACCCCGGTGACGCCGGTCTCCAGCGCTTCGTCGTCGAAGCGCAGCGCCTCGCCGCCCTCGTACAGCAAGACGGTGGCGCCGCGCTCGGTGGCGGCTCCGCGCAGCGAACCGTCGCGGGTCCTGGCGTGCAGCATCAGCGGGGCGCCGAAGGCATCGGCGAGCTTGCGGGTCTCGGGGTCGTCGAGATCGGCGCGCACGTGCGGCAGGTTCGTGCGGTGGTCGGAGCCGGTGTGCAGGTCGATGCCGACGTCGCAGCGGCTCACGATCTCGGTCATGAACAGATTCGCGATCCGCGCTGCGAGCGACCCCGTCGGCGACCCCGGAAAGGAGCGGTTGAGGTCGCGGCGGTCGGGGAGGTAGCGGTCGCCGTTGAGGAAGCCGTGCACGTTGACGATCGGCACGGCGATCACGGTGCCCGCCATCGAACGGGCATCGAGGCTGCGGGTGACACGGCGGATGATCTCGACGCCGTTGATCTCGTCGCCGTGCACGGCCCCGCTGAGCCAGATCGTGGGCCCGTCGCGGCGGCCGTGGACCACCTGGATCGGCAGCGAGATGCGCGTACCGGTCACGAGGCGGGCGATCGGCAGTTCGCCGGTCGCCGACCGGCCGGGCGCCACGTCCAGTTCGCCGATGCGGAACGGTGGGCGGCGCGGCGCGTTCACGACCGCCGCCGGTTGCGGAGTCGGACGTCCTTCGGCGGTCGTCCGCCGAGATAGGAGGTGCCCGGGTCGACGAGGAACCGTCCCCTGATGGCCTCGCGCCCGATCAGCATGCGGAAGCCCATCTCGTCCCGGCGGGTCAGTGTGACCTCGGCATCGACGGCGGTCCCGGCGAGGACGAGCGTCGTGCGCACGACCGGGCGGTGGTCGATGTCGCCGGAGGAGCTGCGGATGTCGCGGGTCGACGTCACGGCGGCTTCGGCGACGACGGCATCGGCGGTCGAGCGCTGCCATGGGTGGACCTCGAAGCGCACCCAGGGTTCACCGTCGCAGTGGAACCATTCGAGGTCGAACGCATGCAGTGACGACGTGCGAGCTCCGGTGTCGACCTTGGCCTTGAGGTGGTCGACGTCCCAGTCGGCCAGCGACACCCATTCGCGCCAACCCAGCACGGGCCGATCGGGAGGCCGACGTGACGACACCGGCGGCACGGTACACCCCGGATCGGCGATGCGTTCGCGGGTCGTTGCCGAGGTGGGCGTCGCCGTCTGTGCGCCATGTCACGCGCCGTTGTGCCGAGCTGACGTCGCGGCCGCTCGATCACCGGCCATGATGTCGCCGTAACACAACCGTAATGTTCCGGCTCTCGCCGGAGAAGGAAGTCCCCGATGCTGCTCTGGCTCACCGCCGCCTCCGAAGCCCTGCTGCTGTTGCCGATCGCCATCGTGCTGTCGTCGGTCGCCCGCACGGTGATCCGTACCCTCACCCGCCGTGCCGTGCGCCGGGCGCAGCGTGCCGAAGGGTCGTGGCGGGTTCGTCTCGACCGCCTCGGCGACAACGGACAGGCCGATGCCCGCAAGCGTCAGCGCGCCGACTCGGTCGCCAAGATGATCGGCCGGATCGTGACGGTGATCATCTTCACCTTCGCCGGGTTCGCGGCACTCGAGCTGCTCGGCGTCAACCTCGCCTTCGCGATCTCCAGCGCCGGCTTCATCGGCCTGGCGCTGGCGCTGAGCGGCCAGGACATCGTCAAGGACTTCCTCTCCGGCACCCGGGCGCTGTTGGAGGACCGCTACGCCGTCGGCGACGAGGTCGTCCTACGCGTCGGCGGCAACGACGTGCGCGGTACCGTCGACCTGATCGGCAGTGCCTCGGTGCGGCTGCGAACCCCCGACGGCGCGACGTGGCACGCCGGCCACACGGCGATCGAGTCGGTGACCAACCTGTCGCAGCTCCCGGCGGTCAGCGACATCGAGGTGCCGGTCGAGGCCTGGGCGAGCGCCGGCGAGGCGGCTGCAGCCGACCGCCTCGCCAGGGCGTCCAACGACGTCGGGCTCACCGGGGTGGTGTTCCTGCGCGACATCGAGACCCACGCCACCGGCACCGGAGCCGACACCGACACCGTCACCCTCCGGGTCCGGTCGAACCGCCCGCTGAGCTCGCCCGAGGCCGAGATCGTCAAGGCCAGACTCCTCGACCGCTGAATTACACCAGGGGTCAGACCCCTGCTGTAACAGACCCCGCTGTCATCGACGCTGAGCCGGCAACGAGGACGGTCAGCGGAGACCGAACTCGGTGGTGATCACTCGGCCGTCACGCTCGCCGGCGCTCGGCGCGAGGTCGGCGACGACGAACGAACGCTGCAGCCAGCGATCGGTGCCGTCGAAGCGGGGGGTGAACGGTGATCGGCCGTGCACCGCCAGGTTGTTGTCGA
>JAWLFC010000085.1:12600-13948 GCA_041685755.1 Ilumatobacteraceae bacterium | reverse complement strand
CGCCGTTGTCGGGGTTGGTGGGGCCGCGGGTGCTCCAGCTGGTGAGGTGGTCGGCGTGGCACCAGGCGTGTGGCTGGTCGCAGCCGGGCCAGATGCAGGTCGGTTCGAGGAGCATCACGGCCTCGCGGGCGAAACCGGTGAAGAGTCGTGAGGTGCGTCCGAGGTCGATGACGACGCTTCGGCTGTCGGTGACGACGCGGCGGATCATGGCCCACAATGAGACGCCGATGATGGCGTTGGGGTCGACGCGGTGGCCGCGGGCGGTGCGTGAGGTGACGTCGCGGTAAGCGAGCGGGTCGAGGAGGTCGCCGTCGGCTGCGGCGCGAGCGCTGGCTTCGTCGAGGAGGAAGTCGACGGTGGGTAGGGGCCGGTTCCGGTCGGGTGGGCAGGCAGCGGCGGCTCGGGCCATCTCCAGCAGGGCGTCGGCTCGTCGTTGGGGTTCGGTGCGGGCGAGTTTGGTGGCGTCGACGTTGCCCTCGCCGAGGCGGCGGGTCGCCTGCTTCCAGTCCCGGTCGAATTCGCGGTCGACGTACCACGAGAAGATCTCGAGGAACTCGGGGCCGCCGACGTCGTCGAGCTCGGCGTGCAGGCTCCAGTGACCGTCGGGATGCTGATGCAGGCTGGCTGCTCGGCGTTGCCGGTTGCGTTCGGCCTTCTCGGCGGCGCCGAGGGGGTCGGCGAGCGCCTCGAACGTCAAGGCGCGACGTTCGAACTCGACGTAGGAGACCTCCATGGCGTCGATCATCAACTCGCGCACACCGGCGGCCAACACATCGGGATCGATGCGGGGGTTGGCGGCGATGCGTGCCATCAACCGGGTCTGGGCGACACCGACCTGGCCGGCGGCGAGTGCCGTGTTCCAGATACGCACTGCTCGGCGCAGTCGGGCCTCCTGCATGCGGCCGTGGGCTTCGGCACCGGACAGTTGCAGGTGGTGCTTCATCCACGCCTTCGCGGTGAAGAACCCTTGGCCCCGGAACGGCTGGGCGGTGTCGACGTGGTCGGCGGCCGCGATCGTGGCGGCGGTCGCCTGGCGGCGCAGCGACTCGACTCCCTTCGCCCACGCTGCGGTCGTGGCGGCATCGAACCCCGACGGATCGACCGCTTCGAGTGCGGCGAAGCCCTGCGCGCAGTGCTCGACCACCGCCTCGATCCACTCCACACCGACCGGTCCGGGGGCGACGGCGACATCGACCACCGGATCGAACCGGCGGGCCTCGTCGGAGAACCACACGAACCCGTCACCGTACGCAGGCGCCGGCGGCTCCGACGCCACCAACGGATCCTCCACCACGGTCATGCCACCATCATGACCAGACGGTGTGACACTGTTTCCCACCCCCTCTGA
>JAWLFC010000085.1:0-12500 GCA_041685755.1 Ilumatobacteraceae bacterium | reverse complement strand
GGTTCGAACATCTCCAGTTGCTCCCAGGTGACGGCGACCTCGCTCACGACCCACCACCGCAGGCGGCCCCGAGAACCCGGTCGACGAACCTCGACCCGTTCGGCGCGCAGCGACCGCGCCGAGCCGTCGGGATCACGGATCGCGATGCTGCCGTCGTACTCGATGCCGACCACGCGGCCGACGATCCAGCGACCCTTGTCGTTGCGGCGGAACCTGATCGGCTCGCCCATCCGCAACCCCAGCCGGGCGAGCGACGCAGGCGAGCGATGCACCGTTCGATCCGGTGAGGTCAGGCGCCGACGGTACGTCGCTGGAGCTTGCGCATCCCCCCGAGCCATCGCTCGGGGTCGGTGGCCTTGAGCGCCATGTAGTCGGCCACCTCGGGGTGCGGGAGGACGAAGAACCGCTCGGCCTCGATCGTGTCGACGACCTCGCGGGCGACGTCGGCGGGCTCCAACACGGCGCCGGCCGCCTTGACGACGTTGCTGCCCGACGTCGGATCGTCGCCGGCATGCAGCATCTGGGTGTTGACACCCTGCGGGCACAGACACGTCACCTTGACGCCGGCGTCGCCGTAGGTGACCGCCATGTACTCGGCGAAGGCAACCGCGGCGCGCTTGGTCAACGTGTACGGCCCCGACCCGATCTGCATCAGCAGTCCCGCCGCCGACGCCGTCGAGCAGAAGTACCCCTCACCGCGCTCCAGCCACTCCGGCAGCAGGTACTTCGCGGCCCAGCGGTGGGCGTGGACGTTGACGGCGAAGGCGAGTTCCCAGTCCTCCTCGGGGGTCTCGACCACACCACGGCCCGTGCCGACGCCGGCATTGCAGAAGAACAGGTCGATCGAGCCGAGCGCATTCCGTGCCGCCTCGACGAGCTCCCGGTTGCCGGCCTCGGTGCTGACATCGGCGGTGATCGCCGTCGCCCGCTCCATCGAGTCGGCCACGGCGTCGGCGCCGGCGAGGTCGGCGACCACCACGTGGGCGCCCCGAGCGTGGAATTCCCTGGCGAGAGCCTCGCCGATTCCCCGGCCGGCTCCCGTGACCACGACATTGCGACCTGTGACGTCCATGGTCCGCATCGTAGGTGTCCGGGCGTCGCCGACCCCGCACGATCGGTCGAGGCCGGTGTGTAAACGTTGTGTGACACCTTGCTCATCGGAGCGCAGGTGCGCGCGCGACCGCCAGGACACAGGTACCGTGTCAACCAATGACTGATGAGCGCATCGACTCCGAAGCCGTGATCTCCGAAGCCCTGGGCGTCATCGACGGCGCGCTGGCCCGAATGATGCAGCGCGAACTCGTCTCCACCGGCGAAGTCGCCGACCTGTTGCTCGACGTACGCACGCTGCTCACGGCAGAACCGGCCGCTCTGGTCGACTCCGTCGAGCCGGTCACCACCGACGCCGGCTGAGCGTCGCTCAGGGAGCCAGCCGCCGGGCGACTCGCCGGCCGACGAGGCCGAGCAGCGCCCCGACGAGGGCGCCGGCGACCACGTCGGAGCCGTGATGGATACGCACGTAGGCACGGCTGATTCCGACGATCGCCGCGAGCTTCCACCACAGCATCCCGACCCTCGGGCCGTCCCAACCGGAGAGCACCATCGCCGCGAACGCGGCAGAGCTGGCGTGGCCCGACGGAAACGACGACGTACGCGGCGTACGAACCCGGAGGCGGTCGTCGCCCATGACCGTCGGTCGCTCGCGCCGGAACAGGCGCTTGACGCCCTGGTTGACGACGAGGCTCTCGACGCCGAGCAGTGCCGCGAGGACCACCATCTGGTCGGGGCGGCCCGTGGCGGCACCGCGAACGATGCCGATCACATGCCAGATCACACTGAAATCGCCCACGTGACTGGCGGTGGCGAACAGTCGATCGGCGGCGGGGTGACCGCGCAGCTGCTCGAGCAGCGCATCGACCCGCGCGTCGAACGCATCGACCTGGGGCCCGAACTGGCTCTGGCCCGGCACGATCGGGAGGGGGCCGACCTCGATGGGCTCGGGATCGGCGTGCCCGATCAGCGGGCGATCGTCGAGCGGATCGCGGTCGACCGAGTCGTTCACGCCGCTCCGGCGGTGGTGGGAGCAGCCAGCAGCGCCTCGTGGGCGGTGACGGCCTCGGTGGCGGCGAGTGACGGGTCGCCACCGAACTCCGGGCACCACTGCTGGAACGAGCACCAGTCGCACAGCTTGCTCCGACGCGGACGGAAGTCGCCGGTGGTGCAGGCCCGTTCGACCGCCGACCACACGGCGGTGGTGCGGGTCGTGATGAACTTCACCGATTGAGCCGATGGCACGGTCTCGATCGTCTCGCCCGAGGAGAGGTACATGAGCCGGATCCTGGCGGGGCGCTTGCCGAACACCGCCTCGCACAGGAACGAGTAGAAGTGCACCCCGGCGAGGCTCTTCTGCTCGTAGTTGCCCGATGGGGCCCGGCCGGTCTTGTAGTCGGTGACGACGAGCTCGCCGTCACCGTCGAGTTCGAGGCGGTCGATGATGCCGCGCAGGGTCAGGTCGCCGACCGGTGCCTCCATCCGCAGTTCCAGACCGATCTCGCGCACCGTCGTGGGATCCTCCATGGCGAAGTACTTGTCGACGAGGGCGTGGCAGTCACGATCGAACCGCTCCGCGGCGTCGAGATCGAGGTGCAGGCCGACGTAGTCGGGATGGGTGCGGTACTCGTCGAGGGCTGTCGCCATGTCGGCGGACAACGCCTCGGGCGTGCGGGCGGTGGGCGGTCGGACGAACAACAGCTCCAGGGCCCGGTGCACGATCGTGCCCCTGGTCGTGGCGACGCCAGGGGGCTCGGGCAACTTCTCGATGCTCGAGAACCGGAACTGCATCGGGCACGACGTGAACGACGACACCCGCGACGGCGACAGCGACGTCGGCACCGGGAACAGGGGAGCGGCAGCGTTGTCGGTCATGGCAGCCATCGTACGCGGGGGCTGTGACACACCTCGGAGACCACCCTCGGAGACCACCCTCAGCCGAGCACGATCCGCCGCAGCGTCGAGCGTCAGGAGACGTTGGCGATGGCGACGCGGGGGTCCCGGTTCGGATCGCCGGGGCTGGCGAGCGAGTCACGGAACGCTCCCAGCGCCCGCTCTCGCTGCTCCTCGTCGAGCTCGGCGTCCATGATCCGCTCGACCGACGGAGCCAGATCACGGAACTGGCTGACGATGTCGTGGGCCAGCTGCTCGGGCGCCGACAGGTCCTCCACCGGGGTCGTGCCGTCGTGCCAACGGGTGACGGGTTGCTTCTTGGTGGCCATCGATGTCGCTCCTCGAGTTCGTGGGGCTCGGGCGACACGAGTGCCACGGAACGACGGATCGTCCAGCAGAACGACGTCGTCCCGAGTGCGATGACTGTATCCGGCGTTTCGTCGTGACCGGGAGTCTTGACAGGGAGTCTTGACAGGGCAAGGGAGCCCGGCCACGATGCGGCAGAAGCCGCGACCGAAGGAGCAACCATGGAGTCCATGCAGGGCAGGACCGCACTCGTCACCGGTGCCGGATCGGGAATCGGGCGGAGCACCGCGGAGGCATTCGCCGCCGCCGGCGCCTCGGTCGTCGTCGGCGACGTCGACGTCGACGGGGGCGAGCAGACCGTCGCCGGCATCGAGGCCGCCGGTGGCACCGCCCTGTTCGTCGAGTGCGACGTCACCGACGAAGCGGCCGTCGAGGCGATGGTGAAGGCCGCCGTCGACACCTACGGCGGCCTCGACGTCGCGTGCAACAACGCCGGTACCGAGGGCCGCCAGCACGCGCTCGCCGACATGCCGACCGACGAGTTCCGACGCGTGATCGACATCAATCTGATGGGCGTCTACTACTGCATGAAGCACGAGATCCCCGCACTGCTCGAGCGTGGTGGCGGAGCGATCGTCAACATCTCCTCGACGGCCGGCTTCCGCGGCTACGCCAAGCTGGGCCCGTACGTGGCCTCGAAGCACGCGGTCGCCGGGCTCACGAAGTCGACGGCGTTGGAGTACGCCGAGCAGGGCATCCGGATCCTGTCGGTGCACCCGGCGGCGATCGAGACCCCGATGATCTCGCGGGCGATGGCCGACAATCCCGACCTCGCCGAGTCGATGGAGTCGATGCACCCGGTCGGCCGGGTCGGCCAGCCTCGCGAGATCGCCGACGTCGTCGTCTTCCTGTGTTCCGAGGGTGCGTCGTTCATGACCGGTTCTCAGGTCGTCGTCGACGGCGGCGCCCTCAGCAAGGGCTGAGCCCGGGGCCGTCGGCGGTCAGCCGGCGGCGTCGCGGACGATCGTCGCCATCGCCGGCGGGTCGACGAAGGGCGTGAAGTGGTTCCAGTCGTCGCGCTGCACGTAGGTGGCGTGGGCGAGACGTTCGGCGACGGGGCCGGCGACGGCGGCGGGACCGAACTCGTCGACGCGGCCGGCGAGGACGACGACGGGTGTCTCGATCTCGGGGAGCAGGTTCCAGGTGTCGTGCCCGCCGCCGGTGTCGAACGTTCGTGCCTCGTGCTCGGGATCGCACTTCACGCGGACCCCTTCCGGCGACGGTCGGAACCCGTGGGCGACGTACAGCCGCAGCACGTCGGGGTCGAACGCCATCATCGGCGGCTTGGACGAGTAGTTGGCGATCGCCTGCTCGAACGACTCGAACGTGGCCCGCCGCTTGCGGGCGCCGATCGACAGCGACGGCCCGTCGCCCGCCGGAGCGTCCGGGTCGCGGGGCGGGAACACGATCGGTTCGAACGCCACGATCAGGTCGAACAGGCCGGGGTCGCGGTGGGCGGCCATCAGCAGGCAGGCGCCGCCCATCGAGTGTCCGAAGCCGATCAGCCCGCCGTCGGGGGCGACCGCCCGAGCAGCGGCGAGCGCATCGTCGCCGTAGCGATCCCAGTCGACCTGCCAGTCGACGGGGCGCGCCGTGTCGCCGTGGCCGCGGTAGTCGACGGCGAACGAGGTGAAGTCGTCGGCGAGCTCGTCGGCGATCGGGAGGTAGCAGTAGCCGTGGAATCCGGTGGCGTGCGACAGCAGCAGTGGCCGCCCTGCGCCGCCGAACTCGTGGACGGCGACATTCACGTGGTCAGACGACATCACCCGCACGGCGCCATCATGGCGCGGGCTTCGGTTCCCGAGGAAGCCCGAGCAGGCGCTCGCCGATGATGTTGCGCTGCACCTGGCTGGTACCCCCGGCGATGCGGCCACCGGGTGCTGCGAGCATCCCCGCGGCGTCGGCGCCGTCGAGCATCGCGCCCGCTCCGGCGACGTCGCCGCGCAGCATTGCCAGGTCGAACATCATCTCGGTGATGCCGAGCTTCATCAGCGACGCCGCGGTCGACGCGATCGGCCCCTGACGCTGGGCCATCGCGGTGAAGGCCATTCCCCTCGACATCAGCGCCGCCAGCGACTCGCGTCCGGCCGGATCGAGTGCGCGTCCGTCGGCGAGGCGAGCCATCTGGTCGAGGCGTCGCTCGAGGCCGATCACCGAGGTCCCGATGTGGCCGCGTTCGCTCGTCAGCACCGCCATCCCGACACCCCATCCGCCGTGCTCGGGGCCGAGCAGGTGGTCGGCCGGTAACGACACGTCGGTGAAGAACACCTCGTCGAACTCCGACCCGCCGGTCATCTGCCTCAGCGGTCGCACCTCGATGCCCGGCAGATCCATCGGGCAGAGAAAGAACGAGATCCCGTCGTGTTTGCCGTGGCCGTTCTCCGGATCGACCGCTCGGGTACGCGCCATCAGGATGCCCCAGTTGCTGTAGCGCCCTCCCGAGCACCACACCTTCTGCCCGTCGACCACGTAGCGATCGCCGTCGAGTTCGGCGCGTGTCGTCAACGAGCCGAGGTCGCTGCCGGCGCCGGGTTCGGAGAACAGCTGACACCAGACGTGCTCGGTCGCGAGGGTCGAGCGCAGGTGGGCCGCCTGCTGCTGCGGTGTGCCGTATCGCATGACTGCGCCGCCGGCGAGCACGAAGCCGACCATGTTGAACACCGCCGGCACCCCGGCCTTCGCGCACTCCAGCAGCCACACGCCGTTGTGGTCGGCCGACAGCCCCCGGCCGCCGTGTTCGACCGGCCAGTGGATGCCCGCCCAGCCGGCCTCGGTCAGGCGCCGCTGCCAGTCGAGGCCCGTCTCGACGAGCTCGGGCGGGCAGATCGCGCCGTAGTCACGCGGTGCGTGGGCGGCGTTGGTGGCGAGCCACGCGGCGGCATCGCGCTGGAAGTCCTCGAGCGGGATCACGCCGCCAGTGTTACCTCGCGGGTCGGAGCCCTGGTGTCATCGGACGCTCAGGAGAGGGCGCCGAGGAAGAGTGCGGTCTCCTCGGCGATCTGGCTCGGCACGCTGTAGCCCTCGCGGTCGGTGACCGTCGCCCAGTTGGCGGCCAGGTCCTCGGGGGTCAGGTCGGTGGTGTTGGCATAGCCGACGGTCTCGGCGATGAACACCTCGGCGACGCGGCCGCCACCGACGGAGAAGACCCGGCCGGTCGGCTCGCACGACTCGTGGGCGAGATACGTGACCAGGGGCGACACGAGCTCGGGGTTGAGCTTGTCGCCGAGGCCGCCGAGCAGGTCCTCGGTCATCCGCGTCTTGGCGAGCGGGGCGATCGCGTTGGCCTTGATGTCGTACTTGGCGCCCTCGACGGCCAGGACGTTGGTGAACCCGACGAGGCCCATCTTCGCGGCCCCGTAGTTCGCCTGGCCGAAGTTGCCGAAGATGCCGGCGGCCGACGACGTCGACACGATGCGGCCGTAGCCCTGCTCGCGCATCACCTTCCACGCCGGCTGGGTCACGTTGAACGCGCCCCGCAGGTGCACGTCGATCACCGGGTCGAAGAGCTCGGCGTCCATGTTGTGGAACGACTTGTCGCGCAGGATGCCGGCGTTGTTGACGACGATGTCGACCCTGCCGAACGCGTCGAGCGCGCTCTGCACGATCGCCGCGCCGCCCTCGGGAGTGGCGACGGAGTCGGTGTTGGCGACCGCCTCGCCGCCGGCGGCGGTGATCTCGTCGACCACCAGCTGAGCGGCGCCCTTGTCGCTGCCGGTGCCGTCGACCGAGCCGCCGAGGTCGTTCACCACGATGAGCGCACCCCGCTTGGCCATCATCAGCGCGTGCTGCTTGCCGAGGCCGCCACCGGCGCCCGTGATGATCGCCACCTTGCCGTCGAATCCGAGATCAGTCATGTCCCGAACGCTAACGGCGTGCCCACCCCGACCCGAAAACGACGAGCCGCCTCCCGCCTGCTCCCGGCTTGTAGGGGGATGCGGTGGGGCCGGGGTCAGGCCTGGCGGGCGATGCGATACGGCGTGCCGACGGTGACGAGGACGCTGCGCTCGCCGTCGCGCACCGGGACACCGGCGCCGTCCAGCGCGGTCAACGTCAGACCGTCGGGGTCGAGGTCGACGCGCAACCGCGAACCGTGACGCAGGAGGTGGAACGTGACGCCCTCCCACGCCGTGGGCAGCTTCGGCGAGAACTCCAGGTGATCGCCCTGTTCGACCATCCCGGCGAAGCCGTGCACGACCCCGGCCCACACCCCGCCCGCCGACGCCACGTGGACGCCGTCGGCGGTGTTGCGGTGCGAGTCGCACAGGTCGAGATACAGCGCCCGGGTGAAGTACTCCAGTGCCAACTCCTCGTAGCCCACCTCGGCGGCGACGACCGCCTGCACGCACGCCGACAACGACGAGTCACCCGTCGTGATCGGGTCGTAGTAGTCGAAGTTGCGCCGCTTCTGGTCGAGGGAGAACCGCTCGGAGCGCAGGTACATCGCCAGCACCACGTCGGCCTGCTTGAGGACCTGGTGCCGGTAGATGACCAGCGGGTGGTAGTTGAGCAGGAGCGGGTACTTGTCCGGCGGCGTCGTCTCCCAGTCCCACGGCTCCAGGTCGAGGAACTCCGAGTCCTGCGGATGGATGCCGAGCTCCTCGTCGAAGGGGAGGAACATGGCGTCGGCGGCGTCGTCCCAGTCGTCGAGCTCGCGCAGGTCGAGCTGCGTCGCCCGGCACAGCCGCTCGAACGCCTCCGGGTTCCAGTTGGCCAGGAACCGCACCGTGCGAGCGGCGTAGCGGAGATTGAACCTTGCCATGACATTGGTGTAGAAGTTGTCGTTGACGACCGTCGTGTACTCGTCCGGCCCGGTCACCCCGTGGATGTGGAACGTGCGGGCACCGTTGCTGGCGTAGAAGCCGAGGTCGAACCACAGCCGGGCGGTCTCGACGAGGATCTCGGCGCCCTCGTGCGACAGGAAGTCGATGTCGCCGGATGCCTCGAGGTAGCGACGCATCGCCAGGACGACGGCGGCGTTGATGTGGTACTGCGCCGTGCCGGCCGCGTAGTACGCGGATGCTTCCTCGCCGTTGATCGTCCGCCACGGGTACAGCGCTCCGACCTGGCTCATCTCCTTGGCCCGTCGCCGGGCGGCATCGAGCATCCGCCACCGGAACCGCACGACCTTGCGTGCCGCCTCCGGCATCGTGTACGCGAGGAACGGAGCGACGTAGACCTCGGTGTCCCAGAAGTAGTGGCCGTCGTAGCCGCCGCCGGTCACACCCTTGGCGGCGATGCCCTGCTCCTGTGTGCGCGCCGAGGCCTGGCCGAGTTGGAACAGGTTCCACCGCAGTGCCTGCTGCGCCCGGTCGTCGCCTCGCAGCTCGATGTCGGAGTTCTTCCAGAACTCGTCGAGCCACTCGCGCTGCTCGCTGAGCAGGTGATCGCTGCCCTCGGCCTGCGCCCGCTGCAGCGTGCGCGAGCAGCGGTCGGCCAGCTCCTCGGCGGGGACGCCGTTCGAGGAGTGGTACGCCACCAACTTGGTGATCTTCACCGGGTCGCCCGGCGTTGCCCGCACCGTGAAGACGGTCTTGGCGAGATCCGGCCCGATCTCGGTGGTCGCCTCGTGGTTGCACGACGTCTCGATGTGGTGCCGGGCGCCGCATGCCAGGGTCATCCGGCTGTTGGCGCACCGGTAGCCGAGCACGATCTCGTTGTCGCGCTCTCGCTGCAGTCGCGGCTGCAGGACCCGATGGTCGAACTTGCGGGCCTGGCGGGGGTCCTTGCCCTCGCCGAGAGCGGCCGAGCGGACGTGGTACTCGTCCTCGCCGTCCTGGCGGTTGAGCAGCTGCGACGAGACGACGACCGGTGCCGCGGCGTCGAGCAAGGTGACCTCGAAGGTCATCACCGCCAGGTGACGGTGGGTGAAGCTCACCATCCGCTGCGATGACACCCGTACCCGCTTGCCCGCCGGCGTACGCCAGATCATGTCGCGGGTCAGCACACCGTTGCGGAAGTCGAGCGTCCGCTCGTAGCTGTCGAGGTCGGCCGAGGCGAGCAGCAGCGGCTCGTCGTCGACGTACAGCTTCATCAGCTTCGCGTCGGGCACGTTGACGATCGTCTGGCCGGTCTCGGCGAAACCGAACGCGTCCTCGGCATGACGGATCTGCCAGGTCTCGTGGAACCCGTTGAGGTACGTGCCGTGGCTGTGGGCCTCGCGGCCCTCCTCGGGGTTGGCGCGCATGCCGAGATAGCCGTTGCCGACCGCGAAGAGGGTCTCGGTCGTACCGAGGTCCTCGTTCGAGTACGAGGTCTCCACCAGCCGCCACGGCTCGACCGGGAAGCGGTACGTCGGCAGGCCCTCGGGGGCGGGGTGGCGGTTCACGCGGCCGTCATCATCCGGGTCACCGACCCCAGGTTAGGCAGGGTTTTCCGTGCCCGCTGCCACCGGCGGCGCAATGGCGTCGGAGCGCAGCTTCTTGTAGTCGAGTTTGCCGTTCGCCGCCCGTCCGATGCTCGACACCACGACGACGCGCTTGGGTGCCTTGTAGGCGGCGAGGCGGCCCTTGACGTGGGCGATCAGCTCGTCGCCGTCGACGCTGGCGCCTTCGTGTGGCTCGACCAGCGCCGTGATCGCCTCGCCCCACTTGTCGTCGGGGACACCGACCACGGCGGCGTCGGCGACGGCGGGGTGGAGCTTGAGACACTCCTCGACCTCCTCGGGATACACCTTCTCGCCGCCGGTGTTGATGCACTGGCTGCCGCGGCCGAGCAGGGTGACGGTGCCGTCGGCTTCGACGGTCGCGTAGTCGCCCGGGATCGAGTAGCGCTCGCCGTCGATCACCACGAACGTCTGCGCCGACTTGGTCTCGTCCTTGTAGTAGCCGATGGGCGTGCGGCCCCGCAGCGCCACGCGGCCGAGCTCGCCGGAGCCGGGGACGACGTCGCGTCCATCGTCGGTGACCACCCGCGACGTCGGGCTGAGGACGAACTTGGCGGTCTCGCCGCTCGAGTCGGCGGTCGTGGTGTTGGTCGCCATCCCGATCGCCTCGCTGGAGCCGAGCGAGTCGACCATGATCAGGCGCGGGTTGTGGCGCAGCAGGCCCTCCTTGGTCTCCTTCGACCACATCACCCCCGACGACACGATCACTCGCAGGCTCGAGATGTCCCAGCGGTCGGGCTCGGCGTCGAGCGCCCGCAGGATCGGCTTGGCGAACGCGTCGCCGACGATCGAGGTCGAGTTGATGCCGTAGCGCACGACGTCGTCGAGGAACTCCTCGGCGCTGAAGTGGCGGCCCTCCATGGTGGTGATCGACCCGCCGATCATCAGGTTGCTCAACGCGTTGAACAGCCCGGTGCCGTGCATCAGGGGCGCCGCCGGCATGTTGCGTGGGCCGGCCTTGCTGATCCGGTCGGCGACGGCATCGAGGTCCTGCTCGGGCGGCAGGCGCTTCTTGTTGTTGGCGTCGAGCACGTTGAACAGGTCGTCCTGGCGCCACATGACGCCCTTGGGCATGCCGGTGGTGCCACCGGTGTAGAGCAGCAACAGGTGGTCGCCGCTGCGGCCCCAGTCGCCGCGTACGTCGTCGTCGGTGCCGGCGCCGGCGGCGGCTTCGTAGGGTGTCGCCCAGTCGGGGCAGGGCCCGCTCCCGTCGTCGACCCACAACCACGTGCGGACCTCGGGCACACGGGCTCGCACGGCGTCGCACTGTTCGGCGAACGTGCCGTGGAAGACCACGGCGGTGGCGTCGGCGTTGTCCCACAGGTAGACCAGTTCGTCGGCGGCGTAGCGGTAGTTGGTGTTGACCACGGCGTGGCCCGCCTTGAAGGCGGCGAAGACCGATTCGAGGTACTCGGGGCTGTTGTAGAGATACTGGGCGACCTTGGCCTGCTCGACGGCGGTGGGATCGGCGAGCAGCGCTGCCGCGACGCCGTTGGCCCGGCGGTTGAAGTCGGCCCACGTGTGGGTGCGGTCGCCCTGCTGCTGGGCGAGGGCGTCGGGGATCTGACGGGCCACCGTCTCCCACAGGTCGGCGAAGTTCCATCCGGTGTCGGTCGTGCTCACCCGGCCGAACCTACCCGTGCCGCCACCCGTGCCGGGCCTCCGGGCGGCGACGGCGTCAGCTCGGCGGGCCCTCTCGGAGACGGTCGGCGGCAGCACCGACCGGGGACGCCTCGGCCATGGCGTGCCACATCGACTCGATCCACCAGGTGGCTCCGGCGTCGGCGTAGGCAGCGGGGGAGTGTTCCGACATCGTCCCCTCGACCACGATGTCGGCCCCGTCGTCGACGATCTCGCGCAGCGATGCGACCTCGTCGAGATGGGGTTGGCGGACCGTCCCGTCGTCGATCACCTGCGGGATCACACCGTCCCACCGCAGCGCGCGGGCCATCGACTTCTGGCGGCCGAGCGCGGCGACGCACCAGATCGGCACGCGGGGCTCCTGCACCACGTGGCCGATCGTGGGGAACTCGGTCGAGCGCACCTGGTAGTGGGTGCCGTCGTAGCCGAACGGCTGGCCGGCCCACAACCCGCACACGATGTCGAGGCACTCGTCCATCAGCTCGGCGCGCACCCGGCGGTCGGACTCCTCGCCGAAGGTCTCGAAGCCGGAGTCGAGGGCGCCGAGGCCGACCGAGAGCGTGACGCGCCCGTTCGACAGCCGGTCGACCGTTGCGACCTGGCTCGCCAGCTCCCACGGTTTGCGGCGTGACGGCGGCGTCAGGAGCGTGCCGAGGCGGATCGTGTCGGTGCGGGTGGCGGCGAGCGCGAGCGAGATCCACGCGTCGACGCCCCAGACCGGCTCCCAGACGAAGAGCCCGTCCCAGCCCGCGTGTTCGGCCGCGACGGCGAGATCGCCGACGTCGTCGGCGTCGCCCCAGGGGACCACGAAGCCGAACTTCACCCCACCGACCGTAGATCACCCGGGCGGGCCGTGCACGTGGATGAGCGACGGTGGCCCTGTCACGACCCGCGGAGCGCGCGTAAGGTCGCGTGGATGGGGACGATCGTCGACACCGCCCGTGATCTGACCGAGCTGATCGAGGCCCACGCCGACGACGGCGAGCGCGTCCGACGGCTGCCGCTGCCGACCGTCAAGGCGCTCGCCGATGCCGGCCTGATGCGGATGTGCGTGCCGTCGGCGTACGGAGGGCCCGAGGTCGACCCGGTCACGATGGTCGAGGCGATCGCCACGGTCGCCCACGCCGACGGCGCTGCCGGGTGGTGCACGATGATCGCGTCGACGACC
>JAWLFC010000084.1:0-14025 GCA_041685755.1 Ilumatobacteraceae bacterium | reverse complement strand
CAGGGCGAGGGTGATGTCGGCGTTCCAGGTGATCGTGCACTTGGCGCTGACGGCAGCGCCGATCGCCACGAAGGCCATCTGTCCGAGCGAGATCTGGCCGGCCCACCCCGACAGCACCACGAGGGAGAGGCCGATCACGGCGAAGACGACGACGGCGGTCGCCTTGATGATCTGGTCGGTGCGCAGCAGCAGCGGGATCAGCGTCAGCCCGAGCAGGATCAGCGCCGCTGTGCTCCAGCGCATGAGCCGCACGAGCGGCAGGCGGGCGATCGCCGGACGCAGCGGACGGACTTCGTCGGCGAGGCGCCAGCCGACGGCCTCGTCGCGGTCGGCGCGCCCGAACCGGCGACGCTGCAGCAGCAGGGCGATCAGCACGGCGGCGCCGATGATCGGGGTGACGAGCAGCGGGCTCGTCGCGTTCCACGACACGCCGTACTCGAGGATGCCGAGTGCGACCGCAGCAGCGATGATCGTGGTGAGATCGCTCAGGCGGCCGAGCACCAGCGCCGCCAGGGCCAGCACGAGCGCCTGCAGGCTGAGCGCTGCGCCGAGCGGAATGCCGAGGATGCCGGCCCGCAGGAACAGCGCCAGGAACGACAGCGCGGCAGCGATCGCCCAGACGAGCGTCGACAGCCACGCCACGGGTATGCCGAGCATCAGCGCCCGTTCGCTGCGTTCGGCCGAACCGCGGATGGCGGTGCCGAGGCGGGTCGTGCCGAGGAAGACGACGACGCCGATCATCGCGGCGGGGGCGACGATCATCGCGATGAGGTCGTTGGCCGACAGCACCGTGCCGGTCGAGCCGCCGATGGTCAGCTTCCAGTCGAGCGGCGGCGGGATGCGCTGCGACGCCGCGTTGCGGTCCCACATCCGCGGGATCAGCAGTGCGCACACCGCGAGCAGCTGGGTGATGCCGATCGTGGCCACGGTCAGCACCAAGCGCGAGGCCTTGGCGAAGCGTCGCACGAAGGCGAGTTCGACGACGGCGCCGAGAGCGATGGAGGCGACGAGGCCGACGGCGAAGCCGAACAGGTAGGGGAGACCGGAGAAGACGATCAGGCCGACCGCCAACGACGTCGGCACGAACCCGAGGTCGGCCTGGGCGAAGTTGACGACCCGGTTCGCCCGGTACACGAGCGCCATGCCGACCGCCAGCATGGCCACGAGCAGGCCGAGCGTCAGCCCGCGGATCCACTGGCCGGCCGGCAGCGGGAAGAAGACGAGTTGGACGGCCAGCAGCCCGAGCGCAGGCAGGAGCCGCCACGCCAGGCGTTCGAAGTTCGCGGCTCCCCAGCCCGAGTCTGACACCCCCATGTCGAGGGTGAACCTAGCTGTTGGCGCTCACCCCGTGGGACACCGGGCTGGGCCCCGAGTGCGCAGGCTCAGGTGCGCAGTGGTTTGATCGGTGTCTGGTGTACCGGCGTCGGCTTGAGCGGAATGGTCTTGACCGGTGTGAGCTTCACCGTCGGACGCTCGAACGACACGGCTGCAGGAAGTGATGCCATGGCCGAGAACGTACGGAGCTCGTGTTGCGCCACCGTTTCGTCGTGGTGAATCGGTGTGTCGGATCGCCGTCCGCGGCGACCGCCCGAACCTGCGGACCTTCAACGAAACCGCCCTCGTCTCGCCGAACACGTGAACCAATGGCGGCATGGGAGCTCCATTGATTCACGCGTTCGCCCAAGAGGGCGCCGACGCCTTCGCCTCGCTGCCCTGGCGGCTCTCGGTCAGGGCAGCTCGATGGGCGTCGCTCCTCAATGATCGTCGGAAGTGTGATCCTGATCACAGACAGACGATCACGATTGCGCTTGGATATGACGTGCCGGGTGTCAATGGGGGACCCGGCGAATCATCTCAACAAGGAGAATTTCAATGATGGGCTCATTCAAGAAGCTTGTTGCCGCATCGGCCGTGGCCGGCACGCTGGCAATCGCCGGGGGAGCGCCAGCGCTCGCATTCACCAATGGTGGAGGCAACTCGGGCAATGCTCCCGGTCAACAGAAGGCAATCGAGAACTGTTTCGAGAACATCCAGAAGCAGACCGCCAACGGACAGACGGGCGCCGAGACGGGGAGCGAGAACGACTCCAAGCAGGCGTTCACCGCCGTCACCAACTGCGATCATTTCTGGACTCCCTGACCTGATCGGCCCGTCGATGTGTGCGATCGCGGCCACATCGACGGGCGCTTCACGTGCGGGCGCCACGGCGACCAGAGTTCGCAGGTTCAGTGGCGTAGGGGTTTGGTGGGTGTCTGGTGTATCGGCGTCGGCTTGAGCGGAATGGTCTTGACCGGTGTGAGCTTCACCGGCGGACGCTCGAACGACACGGCTGCAGGAAGTGATGCCATGGCCGAGACCGTACGGAGCTCGTGTTGCGTCACCGTTTCGTCGTGGTGAACAGTTGCGGTGGGTCACCCGGCGGGCAACCAGGGTGGCGTGACGAGGCCGATCGTCTCGGTGACGAGTCGTTCCGCAGTGGCCAACGCCCCTTCGGCCCAGCCCTGGTCGGAGGAGTAGGTCGAGCCCACGACATGCAGAGGGACGGCCGGATCGGGGTGCAGCATGCGCGTCTCCACGTCGGCGGCGCGAACACCCACGTTCCACGTCGAGAAGGCGCCGCCGAACGGATCGATGCTCCAGTCGCGGTACGCGGCTGCGTAGGGGTCGGGAATCGTCACGTCCGGATGGACCTCGGCGAGCTGACGCTGTACCTCGGCCACCATCAGCGTGCTGGGTGACTGTTCGGTCCAGAACCGGCCACCGCCGAGCGGGTTCTCGAACGCGTCGACGCCCTCCAGGCCCTCCCAGTAGGTGGTCGCCACCGTGTCGTTGTAGCTGGCCATGAGGACGCAGTTGGAGCTGTCCTGCGGCGCCGGCGGGCCGAAGTACCAGCACTGCCCGAGCGGCAGGTCGGTGGAGCTCGACCCCTTGGTGATCTGCAGTTCCTCCCACCAGGGGTACCGGTAGGCCAGGAAGATCTTCATGACACGGTGGCCGGTCACCGAGGCGAGGAGTTCGCTGACGTCGGGTCGAGCGAGCACCGGTGACGACGGAGCCAGCAGGCGAAGGGCTCGCTGGGGGAGCGCCAGCACGACGCGGCGGGCTCGCACCGTTCCGGCGGCACCGAACGACACGGCGAGCAGACCGTCCGGGTTCTCCTCGATCGCGTCGGCGCCGAGTCCGGCCTGGAACATCCCGCCCGCCTGGATGAACGCGCGAGCACAGGACAGGGGCAGCTGGTCGTAGCCGTCGGTGAGCGTTCGATAGGTGGCAGTTCCGTCGCCGAGGAGCCACGGCAGGGCTTCGGCACAGTTCCAGTTCGAGACTTCGAAGAAGTGCCCGGTCGCGTCGTGAGCGAACGCGAACGCCTCCGACGACATGTTCATCAGCAGGAAGTTCCAGAACCCGATGTCGCGCAGGTGGCGATCTCGGAACACGAAGTTCTCCTTGACATCGGCCCACTGGTCGGGGGTGAACCCGCTCGCTCCCGGCAGGACCCGCTCGATGGCGTCGATGATCAGACCCATCGGCCCCTTCTTCGACTCGTCAGGGTCGATCCGGTACGGGACTTGCACGCCGCTCGTGATGTCGTCCATCGTGAGGTGGACGCCCCGGAGATAGAACAGGTTGTGGCCGTCGCCCCGGGGGAACGGCTCGGCTCGGAGCTCGAACACCTGGTCGACGAGCGCGGTCAGGATCGTGTTCTTGCTCGTGAAGCCCATGCCGCCGAACTCTGCATGCAGGCCCGCAGCCTCGGGAACTGCGAGTGACTCGAGCCGCCCGCCGACGCGCAGTGACGACTCGACCAGCGCGATCCGGCGGTCGTCCGGGTCGTGAGGCAGCCCGCTCGAGCCGGTCATGGTCCCTGTCTTGAGTCGCCATGCCGCGTAGGCGCCGGCGACGCCGGCACCGACCACGAGCACGTCGAGCGGCTCACTCGCATCGAGCGGGAGCGGGGTGGACGTGGGGAGTTCCATGAGCGGTTCCTCTCCGGTCTCAGGACCGGGTGGTGGGGTGGGGTGGCTGTCCGAGCGCCGACTCGAGTGCAGCAGCGGCGTCCTCGATCGGTACGGCGTCGGTGGGGGCGCCGAGCGTGAGTTCCGAACGGGCGACAGCCAGGGAGATCATCTGGTGCGCCTTGTTCTGCGCTGCCGGTGAGTGTGCGGCACTTGTGATGGCGCGCTGGGCCAGATCGCGATCACCTCGTTCGGCGGCGATCTCCGCGAGACCGACGATGGAGCGAACGAGCTCGGTTCTGACGCCCGCTCGCACGCTGACCGCCCGCGCCTCGTCGAAGTGGCGGTGGGCTTCGTCGAGGTCGTGCCGGCCCGTTGCGCACTCGCCGAGGTAGTTGGCGACCGTGGCGAGTTTCTCGGGGTCGCCGTTGCGCCGGTTGAGACGCTGCGCCTGCTCGAACCAGTGCGTCGCCAGGTCCCATGCGCCCTGGCTGAGGTACGACAGTCCCTTCTGGGCGAGTCCCGCCATCTCGAGGCGTGGGTCTGCGAGCTGGGCGGCCGCCTCGATCGTCTCGTCGGCGAGGCGCTGGGCTTCGTCGTGGTGACCGGCCTGGGCATGGCTGTGGGCGAGACTGTTCAGCGCCCACCCGCGCCGGAACAGCTCGCCGCCGGCGTCGGCTCGCTCGACGTTCGCGGCGTGGACCCTGATCGCCTCCTCGAAGTCTCCGTCGACGATGGCCAGATTGCCCAGCTGGTGGCGAACCAGCAGCGTCTCTTCGATGTGTCCCGCAGCTTCGCCGCGCTGGAGGCCGTCGCTCAGGAGTTGTCGGGCGCGGGCGAAATCGCCGTCGCGGAACAGTGCGATGCGCGACAGCTCCGTGCACGCCAGCAGCCAGTGGCGCGTCAGGCCGGCGATCTCGGCCATCTCCATCAGGGATTCCAGCAGTTCCTTCGCCTCGTCGAACCGTCCCGCCACGACCAGCGAGTAGCTCTGCTCGACCACGAGCTGCAGTCGTTCGTCGCCGTCGGGGAGAGCGTGCTCGGCGGCGAGCGCGAACAGTCGCGCCGCTTCGGTGTACGAACTCTGGCCCTGCGCGCGCCGGGCGGCTCGCCGGTACCAGGTAGCCGCGTCGGAGCCGCGACCCGCTGACTCGTAGTGCTGGGCGATGGTCAGTGCGGTCTCGTCGGCGCGTGCTCCGCTGGCCTCGACCAGCCAGTCGGCGGCGAGCCCGTGCAGGGCTGGTCGACGCTCGATGTCGATCGTGTCGTAGGTGACCACCCGGGTGAAGTCGTGTCGGAATGCGTACTCGATGGCGTCGACGAGCCGACTTTGCGGTTGCCGCGTCACCAGCTCGGCCTCGTGGAGTCGCTCCAGCGCGTCCTGGACCGGAGCGTCGCCGAGCACGACCGACACGGACCGGTCCCAGAAGTACCGTCCGAAGAGGCTGCCGGCCTGGAGGATCTCGAAGTCGGCGGTGCTGAGGCGGTCGAGACGCGCCTGGAGCACCCCGGTGAGCGTGCTCGGGACCTTTGCGTCCCGCAGGCGTCGGCCGTCGAATCGCCACGGCGACGTCGACGTGTCGATCACCCGGTCGTCGATCAGCATCCGTACGAGCTCCTCGATGTGGAAGGGATTGCCGTCGCACTGTTCGCGGATCCTGACGCGGAGGGCTTCGGGTGGTGGCCCCATCGGCTCGAGCAACTGGGCGAGCAGGTCGTCGACGTCGACGCCCGTGAGCGGGTGGAGCCGGATGGCATCGTGATCCTCGGACAGCCCGGAATCGAGGCCCCACGACGGGCGGTCACCGAGCAGCGACGGACGAGTCGACGCCAGGATCAGGATGCCGGGTGGTCGGCGAGCGGCCAGCTGTTCGAACAGTTCGAGCGAGTCGTCGTCGGCCCAGTGGAGATCCTCGAGCACGATCGCGAGTCGGCCGTTCGTGCCGGCTCGCCGTTCGAGGTACTCGAAGAAGTCGGAGATGGCGGCGTTGCGGCGGAACTGGGCGTCGTCGCGCCCGAGACCGGACGCGCCGGCCACGAAACCGGCCAGCCACCCGACCGAGCGGGCCATGGTCGAGCCGTCGTCGCCGGTGCCGTTGACAGTACTGAACCCCGCCCGCAACTTGTCCAGCGCCGTCTCGGGGTCGTCGGTGTCCTGGATCGAGAACTCGCGTGCCAGTGCGTTGCGCAGCACCGCGAAGGGAGTTCCCGAGCCGTTCGGCACGGCCCAGCCGTCGATCACGTCGATCGAGTCGACGTCAGCGAGCGCCTGTCTGGCGAATCTGAGCAGGCGGGACTTGCCGATTCCCGGCTCACCGATCAGCGTGAGGCTCGACGAGCGACCGCGCTCGACCAGTGCCGAGACGGCGGTGAGGATGGCCCGCCGCTCCTCGGCTCGACCGACGAGTCGAGTGTCGGCTTCCTCGAGGCCGCGGACTGCCTGGCGTTCACCGATCGCATGCTCCCGCAGCACCCGGTACGCCCGGACGGGCTCGGTTCGGCCCTTGAGCTGTCGTTCGCCCATGTCGACGACCTCGAACAACCCGCGCACCTGGTGGTGGGTGCTCCGGCTGATCCACACCTCGCCGGCGCCGGCGGCGCTCTCGAGTCGGGCGGCGACGTTGGTCGTGTCGCCGAGGGTGGTGTAGCCGAAGTCGTCGAGGGAACTGAGGTGGACGGGCCCGGTGTTGATGCCGATGCTCACCGTGGCGTCCACTCGTTCACCCGACACGGTGATGCCCTCTCGCTCGACCCATTCGACGATCTTGAGCCCGGCGGTGACCGCTTGGTGGGCGTCGTCCTCCAGCGCTCGGGTGTCGCTCCACACGGCCAGGACACCGTCGGCCATGTGCTGCAGGACGTGGCCACGGTGAGCGGAGATGATGCCGTCGACGCCAGCCCAGAACTCCGAGAGCATCCGAGCGAGGGCCTCGGGGTCGAGGTGTTCCGACAACGTCGTGAACCCGGACAGGTCCGCGAACATGATGGTGACCTGTCGGCGACGGGTGCGTGGCTCCTGGGTGAGCGCAGCGAGCTGCGAGCGCAGCGGGGCCACGGCGGTCTCGACGACGTCGTCGCCCAAGACGGAACGTTGGGCTTCGAGCGCGTGGATGGCCCGTTCGAGTTGCTCGACGTCGCTCGCCGTCATGGACGCGGCTCGAGCAGGACACGTGCGCCGATGCCGCACCCGGTGTTCGACACGTCCGCCGGTGTCCGCACCGATCGCTCACGTCGATCAGACATGTCGACTCAGCCAGTTGCCCACTGGTCGCCGACGTAGAACGACCTGATCTGTTCGGTCCGATAGGCGGTGTGTGGTCGTCCGCTCTCGGAGGTGATCTGCATCACGACCTCACCACCCGACTGGCCCGATGGCACGACCTCGACGATCAGTGCGCTCAGGGGATCCTCCGGGTTCGGCGGGAACGAGCCGATCCCGCCGAACGTGATCAGCACGTTGCCGTTGTCGAGGACGTCGGCGTCACCGATGAAGCTGGTGTAGACGGGGGTGCCGTCGTCGAATTCGGCGCGGTACTCCCATCGCTGGCTCGCCGACCACTCGCCGGGGTCGGTCGAAGCGTCGTCGACGTCGTAGATCACGGCGCGGCTGTAGGGGGGATTCGTCGGATCGGCAGGATCAGTGCCGGGGCGGCCGTTGCCGTTGTCGAACACGACCAGGGCGCCGTCGGGCAACACCTCGACCGCGTGCTGGTGGTAGGGCAGGTCGCCTTCGAAGGCGATGGTTGCACCGGCACCGATGATCCAGCGCACCTGCGTCTGGGGGCCTTCGGCGTCGAGATGGTCGAACGCGACGATCTGGTCGGTGTGCCGGGAGGAGATGAGGATGGCGTCGCGGTCGACGTCGTAGGTCACGCTGTTGGCATGGGTCCAGTCGCGGTGTTCGGGCTCGGCGAAGAGGCTGTCGTTCTCGCACATCGAGCTGCCCGGGAACTCCATCACGTCGACGGCGTCCCACAGGTCCCACGTGCGCACGACGGTGCCGTCCGGCTCGTACTCCACGACGACGTCGCTGATGATGTCGAAGTCGATCGGGTCGCCGGGACACAAGATGTCCTGCTGCTGTGGGGTCAGCTCGTGGTTCGTCGTCGACAGGGCGAGGACGTTGCCGTTCGGCATCGGCCAGTTCTCGTGGTGGAAGCTCGTGAGGTCGACCCAGTCGGCCCGAACCGGGAGCGCCTCGGCGTCGCCGGGGTTGCCGGCGAAGTCGGTGCCGTTGCGTTCCACCTGATCGGGGTCGACGCCTTCGATCAACGCGTCGTCGTCGAGCGTGACCCCGTCGGCGTCGCTCGGTTGGGGGCGCCACTGCGCCACGACTCGTCCGGCCGTGTCGACCTCGCGGATCCCGAACGGCCAGTAGTGCATCAGGAACGTGCCGTCGCGAGTCTGTTCGACACCGCCCAGGGTCCCCGAGTTGGTGTAGTACCAGACGACTTCGCCCTCGGTGTCGTAGGCGACCAGGTACTGGGTGAACGGTCCCTCGTCGTCGGGCAGTGCGGGATCGAACTCGACGATCGTGTAGCCGGAAGTGGTTCGCGCTGGATCGATCGTGATGTCGTGGTCACCGATCCACGACGGCAGTTCGGTGGTGGTGAAACTCGCTGGGATCGTCTCGATCACCGAGTCGCTGTCGTCGATGATCTCGATTGCGAGGTCGTAGTCGCGCCCGGGGCGCATCCCGACGACCGGGATCTCGGTCAACGAGTGCGCCTCGCTCGTGATGGGCGTCGCCACGATGTGCTCGCCCGACGTCGCGACGACCCGCGCCCGAGCGGGCCCGTCGGAGTCGATGCGTGCGATGGCGACCAGCCCGATCTGCTCACTGGTGCGGATCGAGACCGAGGTGGGCTCAGGGGCTGCGGTGCTGGCTGCTTCGTCAGCGGGCGCAGCAGAACCATCGCCGCGAGTGTCGCTCGAGGTGCCGTCGGAGCAGGCGGTCATGAGGAGCCCGGCTGTCGCAACCGCGGCGATCGTGTGGCGCACCTGCGCAGTGTAGGACGTGGTGGTGGCAACGGTGAGGTGGCCTGTAAGCGGGATTCTGTGGGTGCACGCACCCGGTGACCATCCATCTGTGCGGCCTACCCGAGGGTGTCCGGTTTCCCGGACGAACGGGCCGTTCGTCCCTCTGCTCGGCCTTGCTCCGGGTGGGGTTTACCGAGCCGGCGACGTCGCCATCGCCGCTGGTGCGCTCTTACCGCACCGTTTCACCCTCACCTGTGACCGATCCGCCGGAACGGCGACTCGGCCCATCGGCGGTCTGCTCTCTGTTGCACTTGTCCGTCAGGTCGCCCCGACCTGGCTCTCGCCAGCACCCTGCCCTGTGGAGTCCCGACTTTCCTCGACGGTGCAGCACGCACCGCCGCGGTCACCCGGCCACCTCACCATTGCGGTTCCAGTGTACGACCGGCGACTTCCGCGTCCTCTGCTGCGATCTGGGCGCGGAGTGTGTCGCCTACCGGGACGAATCGCGCCCAGATCGGGGTACGTGGGTCAGCAGGTGGGTTCGAGTTCGCTGTAGACGAAGGAGTTCTCGGCCGGGGTCTGCAACAGGAACGACTGGCGGGCGCCGTTCTCGTCGGGGGCGCCGACGGTCAGCTCGGCCTGGCCGACGGTGCCGAAGCGGCCGGTCACGGCGAAACGCTGGGGGATACCGGACTCGTCGGGGGGCACGTCAGCGCCGTCGATGCCCGGGCTGAGATACCCCTCGGCGCCGCGGACGCGCACGACGAGCGCAGCGGAGTGACGTGACTCCAGCACGGCGGCGGCCATCGTCGCCAGCTTGGCGTCGACCTCGGTCAGATTCACGGCGAGCGACTGATGCGTCGACGCTGCCAGGTTCTCCAGGCTGACGGCGGTGTTGAACACGTCGCGCACCTGGTCGTCGCTGTCGACGATCAACGCCACCACGGGGTCGATCAGGCGATCCATGATCCACGGGTTCGTGCACTCCCAGGCCTCGCCGCCGGCGGCCTCGGTGAGCTCGCCCATCTCGTCGGCGATCTCCTGGTGGTTGGCGATCAGCTCCTCGACCAGGGAGGTCGTCTCGGCGTCGAGCACACCGAGGGAGAGCACCTGTTCGTAGGCCGCGATGGCGGTGTACTCGAGCGACGATGCGGTGCGCAGCAGCACGACGTCGTCCACGTCGTAGTCCGGCGGTGACGTGACCGGTGGCGCATACCCGACGCGGCCCGGGGCGGTGTCGCCGGTGCGGTCCTCGCCGCAGGCGGCCACGATCGCCGCGAACGACACGGTGAGGCCGCCGATTCTGAACGCCTGGCGACGGTCGATGGGGGTGTCGGCACGGGGAAGCATGGTCATGAGTCCTCGGAGATGTCGGAGAGGGTGATCGCCTCGCCGGGCGGGTCGAACAGGACGTCGAAATCGTCGGAGACCCCGGCGAGATCGGCGAGCACCGTCGCCATCCGACCGTTCATCACGGCGATCGCTGCCACCGATTGCTGCGCCTCGATCGCTTCGAGCTCGGTCAGGAGCTCGCCGTAGGTGACCGCGGCGTTGTTCTCGAGCGTCCAGGCCGCAACCGCGAACTCGGCGACGTCGGCGGTGGCGAACGCCGCCCGGTTGGCCCGGAAGGCGGCCTCGTTGAAGGTGTTGGCCGAGATGCCCGTGATCGCCGCGAACTGGTCGGCGTAGTACTCGTGGTTCTTGGCGAACACGCGGGCGACCTCGGCGGCGTCGCCATCGAGGCCGGCGTCGATCGCTGTGCGATACAGGCGCTGAACGGCCAGTTCGAGCTGCAGGGCCTGGTTCAGGATCTCCCGGTCGGCCGGGGTCGGGCTGTACGGCTGGGGGGCGGCCGACACGGGTCGGGCGACGGCGACGGCGGCGGCGCCGGCGAGGCCGACGACACCGAGGGCGCCGAGGAGGCCGCGCCGCGATGTCGCGGGCTCAGCGGATTCGAGGTCCACGGGGGAGTGTCCTTTCGGGGTCATGCGTGCTACAGCCTTCCCGCTGGGAGGGCATCCGAGCAATTCTAGGGTTCGAGCGTCCTGCATTCGGTGATCGCCTCAGAAGTCCAGCGCCGACAGATCGGCATGCCAGCCGGCCGCCCGCTCGACCGCGTCGTGCCAGCGTGAGCGCCGTTCGCCGTGGTCCGCTCCGGCGGTCGGCTCGATGACCTCGGCCGGCCGCCACAGCTCGTCGAGGTCGTGGAGGTCGCCCCACACGCCGACGCCGAGGCCGGCCATGAACGCGGCGCCGAGCGTGGTCGACTCCGCCATCGGGGACACCTCGACCGGGCGGTTCGAGGCGTCGGCGAGCGCCTGCACGAAGGTCGGATTGCCGCTCATGCCGCCGTCGATGCGCACCACGGGCACCTCGATGCCCGTGTCGGTCGTCGCGGCATCGAGCAGATCGGCGCCGCGGTGGGCGATGCCCTCGAGTACCGCTCGCACGACGTGCTGGCGTTCGGTCCCGCGCGTCATCCCGAGCAGGGTGCCGCGGGCGCCGTAGTCCCACCGCGGCGTGCCGAGACCCATCAGGGCGGGTACGTACACGACGCCGCCACTGTCGGCGCAGCCACTCGCCACGTCGTGGCTGTCGGCCGGATCGTCGATGAGGCCGAGGTCGTCGCACAGCCACTCGACGTTGGTGCCCGCCGAGAGCATGATGCCCTCGACCCCCCACGTGAGGCGTCCGCCGATCGACCAGAGCGGCAGCGGATAGGTGCCGGCCTCGTGACGCCGGGCGGCGTCGGGGGTCGGGGCGTCGGTGCACAGGTCGAGCATCCCGCCACTGCCGAAGGTGATCTTGGCCCGGCCGGGCAGCGTGCATCCCTGTCCGACCATCGACGCCTGTTGGTCGCCGAGCATCGCGGCGATCGGTGGTGATCCCGGCAGTGCGGTGGCGTGGCCGACGACCCCGACGGAGTCGACGACCTCGGGCAGCGTCGACGTCGCGATGCCGAGGGCGTCGCAGATGTCGGTGTTCCAGCCGGAGCCGTCGACGAGGCGCAACCCGTTGGTGGTCGCCGAGGAGTTGGTCTGGTCGCTGACGTGCAGGGCGCCCTGCGACAGGGTCCACGCCACCCAGGAGTCGACCGTGCCGAGGCACAGGTCACGGCCCTCGAGGCCGGCGGTGTTGGCGAGCAGCCACGATGCCTTGGTGGCCGACTGGTTCGGGGCGAGCGCCCAGCCGTGTTCGGCGCGGGCCATGATGCACTCGCCGATGGTGCGCAGGTCCTGCCACCCGAGCCCAGGAGCGAGCGGCTCGCCGGTGGCGCGATCCCACAGCAGCACGCTGGCGCGCTGGTTGGTGATCCCGACGGCGTCGATCCCGCCGTCGACGCCGGCGATCGCGGCGTGGGCGGCGTCGAGGATCCCGCTCGCCATGGCGGTGCCGTCGAACTCGGCGAGCCCGGGGGCCGGTGTGCTCGGCGGGCAGGCCCGGTACTCGAAGCTCCGCACGGCGAGGCGTTCGTCGACGACGGCGGCACGCAGGCCGGTCGTGCCGACGTCGATCACCAAGATGTTGCTCATCGGGTTCCCTTCACGAAGGTGTTCTCACCGGCGGCTCGACGGGGTGATGCCACGGGCCTGCAGCAGGCTGCCGAGCAGGCCGCCGAACAGCCCGGACAGCATGACCAGCGACAACGTGAAGAACACCCCGAACCAGTTGACGTCGTTGCCGCCGGCCAGGCGGATCGCCACGAACACGGCCTGGGCGCCGAGATAGGCGATCATCGCCGTCACGATGCCGTGGCTGAGCGGCGTGCCCCGCTGTTGGAGCCAGGCGGCGCAGCCGGCACCGAGCACGAAGCCGAACATCGCCCCGAAGAAGAACAGGGCGTTGAGTCCGCTGTCGTCGGAGTCGACGAACGCGGCGACCAGGGTCATCGGCACGGCCAGCAGCAGGCAGACGCCGATGCCGGCGCGGACCGCCTCGATGTCCCACCGGTTCACGGCCAGGGCACCTCGCCGAACGGCGTCGGCAGGCCGAGCTTGCCCGGGTTGAGGATGCCGTTGGGGTCGAGCGTCGACTTGAGTGCCGCCAGGACGCCGTGGGCGGGCCCGAGCGCCTCGGCCATGAAGCGACCCCGATTGACGCCGACGCCGTGGTGGTGCGACAGGTTGCCACCACCGGCGAGCACGGCGCGTTGGCCGGCGTCCCACAGTGCGACGTAGGTCGACTCGATCTCCTCGGGTGGGGGCGTGGCGGCGAAGGTGAAGTACAGGCAGGCGCCGTCGGGGTAGCTGTGGGAGAGGTGGCACGTGGCGGCGCGGGCGTGGGGGACGGCGAGCATCGCCGCCCGGACGTCGTCGAACAGCGAGTCGAGCACCGCCCACGGCGCGGCGATCTCCATCGTGTCGACGACGAACCCCTTGCGGGTGAGACCCTGCAGCGCCGAGGTGTCGTTGCGGTGGCCGAGCCACGCCTCGACGAGGTCGACGTCGGCGGTGGCCGCGCCGATGTCGAGGCAGGAACGTTCGACGATGCGCATCGTGGCGCCGACGAGCTCGGCGTCGCCCTCGTCGAGCACGAGCAGGATGCACTCGCTGCCGTCGCCGCCCTGGCCCCGTTGCGACTCGACGGCGTCGTAGAGGCGCAGCACGGCAGGGGTGGCGCCGGCGTGCAGGATGCGCCGGCACGCCTCGACGCCCGACGCGAAGTCGGCGAACGAGAACGCGGCTCGTTGCTCGTGCTCGGGCAACGGGTGCGTGCGCAGCCAGGCGCGGGTGATCACGCCGAGCGTGCCCTCCGATCCGACGACGAGCTGGGTGAGGTCGGGGCCCGCTGCGGCGGCGGGCGCGCCGCCCGTGCGCACGACGGTGCCGTCGGCGAGCACGACCTCGAGGCCGACGACCAGGTCCTCGATCTTGCCGTAGCGGGTCGAGTACTGGCCAGCCCCGCGGGCGCCGATCCAGCCGCCGACGGTCGCGAGGTCGAAGCTCTGCGGGAAGTGGCCGACCGAGACGCCGTGCGGGCGCAGCGCGTCCTCGAGGTCGGGCCCGAACGTGCCCGGCAGCACCTCGACGATGCCGGACACGGTGTCGACCTCGACGACACCCGCCAGTGCGGTCGCGTCGAGCACGAC
>JAWLFC010000083.1:10513-14066 GCA_041685755.1 Ilumatobacteraceae bacterium | reverse complement strand
GGTCCGTTGGAGGTGGGTCCGTTGGAGGTGGGTCCGTTGTTGCTCATGCGACCGCCCCCTGTCCGATCTGCGATTCGACGATCTCGGTGTAGGTCGGGCACGTCTCGAGCAGTTCGCCGTGGGTACCGCGTCCGATGATCTCGCCGTCCTCGAGTACGAGAATCTGATCGGCGTCGACGATCGTCGAGACCCGCTGCGCCACCACCAGCACCGCGGCGTCGGCGGTGTGCGGCGCCAACGCGGCGCGCAGCCGGGCGTCGGTCGCCAGGTCGAGCGCCGAGAACGAGTCGTCGAACACGTAGATCTCCGGTTGCACCACGAGCGCCCGGGCGATGCAGAGGCGCTGGCGCTGACCACCGGAGACGTTGGTGCCGCCCTGGGTGATCGGGCTCGCGAGACCGTCGGGCATCGACTGGACGAATCCGCTCGCCTGGGCGATCTCGAGCGCCTGCCACAGCTCGCCGTCGGTGGCGTCGGGGCGGCCATAGCGCAGGTTCGACGCCACGGTGCCGGAGAACAGGAACGGCTTCTGGGGCACGTAGCCGACCTTGCTCCAGAGCAGGTCGAGGTCGAGGTCGCGCACGTCGACGCCGTCGACGAGCACGCTGCCCTCGGTGGCGTCGGCGAGGCGTGACACGAGGTTGACGAGGGTGGTCTTGCCGGCGCCGGTGCTGCCGATGATCGCCGTCGTGGTGCCGGCCTCGACCCGGAACGAGAGATGGGACAGCACGGGTCGTTCCGCGCCCGGATAGGCGAACCCGACGTCACGGAACTCGAGAGTTCCCCGCTCGACGACCTCGGTGACGGGGTGCTCGGGCTGCCGGACGGTCGACTCGGTCTCGAGCACCTCGACCACGCGCTCGGCCGCCACCGCCGCACGCGGCACCATCGAGACCATGAAGGTGACCATCACGACGGCGAAGAGGATCTGGATCAGGTAGGTGAGGTAGGCGACCATGGCGCCGATCTCCATGTCGCCGGCGCCGATGCGGTCGCCGCCGATCCAGATCACCGAGACGCTCGAGATGTTGATGATCAGCATCACGGTCGGGAACGTCGCGGCCATCAGGCGGCCCGCTCGCAGCGCCGTGGCGGTGAGTTCGTCGTTGGCCTGAGCGAAGCGGGCGGTCTCCTGGGGCTCGCGCACGAACGCCCGGACGACGCGCATGCCGGTGATCTGCTCGCGGAGCACGTGGTTCACGCGGTCGATGCGCAGCTGCATCGCCTGGAACGACGGGATCATCCGGTACACGATCGAGCCGAGCGCCAGCACGGCGCCGGGGATCGCGAACAGCAGGATCACCGAGAGGCCGAGGTCTTCGCGCACGGCGAAGAAGATGCCGATGACCAGGTTGAGCGGAGCGGTGATCATCATCGTCACCGCCATGACGACGAGCATCTGGATCTGCTGGACGTCGTTGGTGGTGCGGGTGATCAGCGACGGCGCCCCGAACTGGCCCACCTCGCGGGCGGAGAACCCGGTGACGGTGTGGAACAGGTCGCGGCGGATGTCGCGGCCGAAGCCCATCGCCGCCTGCGCGGCGTACCAGACGGCGCCGATCGAGAACACGATCTGCACGAGCGTGAAGCCGAGCATCACGGCGCCCATGTTGAGGATGTAGTCGTTGTCGCCCCGCAGCACGCCGTTGTCGATCAACAGGGCGTTGATCGTGGGCAACGTGAGTGCGGCGGTGGTCTGGATCGCCTGGAGGACGACGACGACCATCAGCACCCGCCGATAGGGGCCGAGGTGGCTCTTCAGGAGTTGCCAGAGCTTCACGTGGGTGTTCCCGTCCCGACGCCGTGCAGCACGGTGTCGACGATCTCGGAGGCATCGGCCGGCTCGGTCGCGATCATCGGATGGGTGAGCGAGAGGGTGAGCGCGCGCAGGTGACGGGCGGCGACGTTCGGCTCGACGCGGATGCGATCGGAGTGGGCGGCGAAGATCGCCGCGAGCGCCGGGCTGTCGGTCATCGGCCGCGACACCTGCTCGTGGCGCTTCGGGGCGAGATGCGACAACAGCGTCCACACGTCGACGACACGCTGCTGGATCAACTCGGTCGCCTCGACGAGTTGGTGCTCGAAGGGCAGCGACGGGTCGATCGCCCGCAGCGCGCTCTCGAACGGCTCCTGGTCGAGCGCCGCGTCGAGCGTGGCGTCGAGGAGCTCGTCCTTGTCGGCGAACACCCGGAAGATCGTCCCCTCGGCGATCCCGGCAGCGCACGCGATCTGCTTGGTCGTGATCGCCTCGCCGTGTTCGGCCAACAGCGGCCGCACCGCCTCGATGATCGCCGCCCGACGCTCCCCGGCCGGCATCGCCGCAGCACGCTTGGTGGGGGCGCTCGGCGACGTCGACATTCGCCCGACCCTACCTGAGTGAGTACTCACTCACACCGACTCAGCGAGCGATGAGCGAAGCGCCGCCATCCGGGCGGTTCGCTCATCGCTTTCGGCGGGGCGGGGTGGGTGGGGTCAGCGGGTGGGGGTGGCGCCGGGGAGATCGGCGACGCTGGCGCTGAGCGCACGGAGGTAGGCGTCGTAGCCCTTGCTGCTGGGGTGGAACGACGCCGTGGAGATGTTGATCGGGCTGTCGTTCCAGTGGTTGCGGACCGTGCCGTCGGCGAGCCGGCTGCGGCGCAGCGAGTCGCCGAACACGGCATCGTTCACGTACCGGTCACGCTGCCAGAACCGGCAGGCACCGTGGTTGTCGAACTCGTCGATCACCGGCACGAACTCGATGTCGGCCCCGGTCCAGGCGGCGGCCAATGCGGTGGCGGTACGAATCTGGTCGTTGAGGGCGTCGACCTGCTCGTCGATGAAGTCGGCCTCGGCGCGGCTGACGCCCGTGACGCCCTCGCACCACCGGTCGCTCTGCATGATGCGAGGGTAGGCGAGCACCCGCACGACGATGCCGGGGTACTGCTGACCGATCTCGGTGTAGGTCCCGGTCAGCGCCCGGCGGATCTCGGCGAGGTTGGCCATCGCGTTCGACGGGCGGTCGCAGCCGGCCGAGGTGATGCAGCGCACCAGCGCATCGGGCCAGTTCTCGCCGCGTTCGGTACGCAGGTCGTTGCCGCCGATCGTCAGCGTCACCAACGTCCCGCTCCCGTCGCCGGGCACATCGGCGGCGCGAACCTGCGCCGGGATCTCGCGGATCACGGCGCCGGCGCACGCGACGAACACCGACTCGGCGCCGAGGCGCTCGGCGAGGCGCGGTCCCGGTGTCTCGTCGAGCTCACGCTGGCAGGCGCTGGAACCGAGCCGGGTCGAGCGGTCGAACGAGTGCTCTGCGGGCCCGTGATCGTCGTAGCTCGACGCGTTCTTGTGGATGCCGCTGCCCGAACTGTAGGAGTCGCCGAGCGTGACGACCCGCTCGATCGTCGCGTCGTCGCTGCGGGCGTGACCGGTGCCGGTGGCGACGCCGAGCGCGCCGACGGCAACAGCGGACGCCAGGAGCACACGAGCGACGAACACGGTCGACCACACTAGAGGCACCCTCGTTGCGTGACGCCGCGGGCGCCGGACGTCACCCCTCTGGTTGCGTCTCGCGGAT
>JAWLFC010000083.1:0-10413 GCA_041685755.1 Ilumatobacteraceae bacterium | reverse complement strand
GCGTCTCGCGGATTCGGCGGAGCAGCACCTCCTGGGCGATCGTCGCCGCGTGGAGCCCGTCGGCGCGGATCACGTCTCCGGTGACGAGGCCACGGCCGCCGTTGAGGCCGTGCGAGCGGGTGTCGAACCAGTGCCACTGCGACGGATCGGTCGGGCGCTGGAACCACACGGAGTGATCGAGGCTGGCCCCCTGGAACAGGCGACGGTCCGAGTCGGCGACGAAGTCGGGATGCGGCGAGCGCGCCGCTCGCGACGGCGCCGCATCGGACATGAACGCCAACGCGCACTGGTGGTCGGCCGGATCGTCGCCCATCTCGGCGTTGAGACGGATCCAGTATCCCATCGTGCCGTCGGCGAGGAACGTGGCCTTGCGTTCCAGCAGCCCCGCCCACGAATGGTCGGGCAGCGTCGGCTCGTCGAACGAGGGGAGGCCGGCGGGCAGTGACGCGATCGGCGCATCGGCCTCGTCCTCGACGACCTGGAACGACACCGACAGGTTCAGGATCGCCCCGCCGGACTGCCTGGCGACGACCTGGCGGGTCGTGAAGGAGCGGCCGTCGCGCAACCGCTCGACCTCGTACCGGATCGGCTCGTCGGTCGTCCCGGGACGGATGAAGTACGAGTGCAGCGAGTGCGCCGGCCGTTCGGAGGGAACCGTCAACGAGGCCGCCCGCAACGCCTGGGCGACCACCTGCCCGCCGAACAGACGGCCACCCCACGGGTACCGCGCGGCGATGCCGACGTAGGTGTCGGGACCGTGGGGTTCGAGCTGCAGGAGTTCAGCGAAGTCGATGTCGTGGATCCGCCGGGTGGTCATCGCCACAGTGTGACAGCCGCCGTCGGAAACGGCGCCGTCAGTACTCCGACACGAACCTGCTGAGCCCGACCGGGTCGAGGACGACGATGCAGCCGCGTGAGGTCGTCACGAGACCGGCTTGGCGGAACTTCGCCAACGCCCGAGCGGTGGACTCGCGGGTGGTGCCGACCCAGTCGGCGAGGTCGTGCTGGGTGATCGGCACCTCGCAGGCGTCGGAACAGGCATCGGCCGAGTGCCGCATCATCAACGCAACGAGCTCGACGATCATGCGCCCGGTGCGGACCACCGCGCTGTCGGAGTTGCGCGTCACCAGGCGACGGTTCGCTCGCCGGAGCTGGGCGCTCAGGTTCCGGGTCACCGCCAACAGGTACTGCGGTGACTGCATCAGCTCGTCGAGGAACCGGTCGGCGGTGAGCTCGGCGACGACCCCCCGGTCGAGGGCGGCGGCGCTGGCCGAGCGACGGTCGCCGTCGAGGGCCGACAGCTCGCCGAACTCCTCGCCGGCGGTCTTGACGGCGACGAGCAGCTCTCGTCCGGACGGCATGGTCAGGAAGATCCGCACCCGACCGTCGACGACGGCATAGACGCGACGGGAGTGATCGCCCTCGAGGAAGATGGTCTCGCGCGCGGTGACGGTCCGGTGCTGTCCCGCGGCGACGATCATCTCGCCGACCGTCAGCGCCTTCACTGCCCCCATCGCTGTTCCTGCCCCGTCGAGCAGCACCCGGCTCCCCAACCGTGCGCTGCGTGATCCAGATCACAGACAGTAGCCCGATTCCGGTTCATGGTGGAACGGTCAGTTCAACCGCCACCAGAGGAGACACACCATGTACCTGTTCAGCCGCAGCACGATCGCAGCTCTCGGCCGCCAGTTCGACGCCGTTCCCGCCGCCCTCGAGGTCGCCGAGATGGTCCAACGCATCACGGCCCGCGACGTCAACGTGTTCACCGTGCGATTCGGCGCGCCGATGGGCACCATCATGTGGACCACCCGGGCCGAGTCGCTCGCCGAGATGCAGGAGCTCACCGACAAGCTCATGGCCGACGCCGGCTACCTCGAGAAGGTGGAGTCGATGAACGGACTGTTCATGACACCGGCCGAGGATCGGTTCGCCAGGATCATCACCGGCCCCGGCGAGGCGACGTCGAAGTACTACGGCATCACGCGCGCCGCCATGATGACCGGCAAGTTCGCCGACGCGATGGCGCTGGGCGTCGAGGCCGCCGAGTACGTCGGTGAGTCGATGAAGGCTCCGTCGGCGTTCCTGAAGGCCGCATACGGCGGTTTCGGCGACGTCACCTGGGTCAGCGGCTTCGACAGCATGGAGCAGGTCGACGCCTTCGACGACTGGCAGATGTCCGACGCCGGCTACCACTCGATCGTCGCCCGGGCCGGCGACCTCTTCGTCGAGACCAGCGGGCACACCAGCCTCATCGAAAAGCTCAACTGACCGAGCGCCGGGCGATACTGGGGGCATGGCTCCCCAGGTCGAAGTGTTCGCCGACATCACCTGCCCGTTCACCCACGTCGGGCTCAAGCAGGTCGTCCGTCATGTCGCCGAGATGGCCACCCCGTGCGACGTGATCGTGCGGGCGTGGCCGCTCGAGTGGGTCAACGGCACGCCGCTCGACGTCGACGCCGTCGTCGTCAAGGCGCACGCGCTCACCGAGCAGCTCGGCAGCGACGACTTCGGCGGCTTGCGGGCCGACCGGTGGCCGGCCTCGACCATCCCGGCGCTGGAACTCGCGGCTGCGGCCTACGCCCGCGATGCCGCGACCGGCCTGGCGGTGAGCATCGAGCTGCGGTCGGCGCTGTTCGAGCACGGCGTCGACATCGCCGACGCTGACGCGCTCCGGCTGATCGCCGCCGCCCACCACCTCGACCCCGCCGACGCCGGCGACGCCGTCCGACGCGACTACGCCCTCGGCCAGGAGCGAGGGGTACGGGGATCACCGCACTTCTTCGTCGACGACGACGGCTTCTTCTGCCCGGCGCTCGACCTCGGACACGACGCCGAGGGTCACCTGACCGCCCGCTTCGACGCGGCGATGCTCGCCGACTTCTTCGAACGCGTCGACCGCTGACGAAGCCGGTGCTTCGCGATCCCCACCCGACGGGCGCCGGCCGGAGGGGGGAGGACGGCCAGGGCCCATCGGGCGGGATCGGTACCGACAGTACGGAGCCGAGGTGACGAGCGGATGAACGACCGGTGACCAACGGCTGCACACTCGTCGACGTGGCGCTGAACGTCGCCGGTGCTCGTTTCGCCGTATGCGTTCGAGCCGATCGGGATCGGGCAATCTGGTCGACACCGCAAGCGAATCGGAGGAAACATGGACATCGGAAGTCTGCTGGCCGCGCTGTTGCTCGGCTTCGTGTGCGGAGCGATCGGACGGGCGCTCGTGCCCAACGACGCCTTCCGCAACCTCAGCGGTTGGAGGTCGTGGGCGGCGTCGACGGGGCTCGGCCTGCTGGGAGCCCTCGTGGGGTACTGGATCTTCACCGGCCTGTTCGGCATCGGCGACGACGACCGCTTCGACTGGGGCGGCATCGTCGGCGCGGTCATCGGCGCGGTCATCGTCGTCGCCGTCGGCTCCTGGGTGATCAAGAAGGTGTCGAAGAGCAACGCCATCTGAAGCGACACCTTCTGAACGGTCCGACGAACATCTGGACGTCCCGCTGCGGTCGGCGCAGTGGCCGACGTGCTAGCACGTGCGCATGGGGAACGTCGCTGACGACACACGGTGGCTCGACGCCACCGCACAGGCCGAACTGATCGCGTCGCGCGAGGCGTCGTCGCGTGAACTCGTCGACGCTGCGATCGAGCGCATCGAACGGTTCGACGGAGCGATCAACGCCGTGATCATGCGCTGGTTCGACCGCGCCCGCGAACAGGCGTCGGCCTTCGACGACCTGCCGAACGGCGCTGCCGCCCGGCGGGCTCCCTTCGCCGGCGTGCCCTTCCTCGTCAAGGACCTCCACATGCACCTGGCGGGGTTGCCGCTCACCTCGGGCAACCGCGCTGCGAAGGATGCCCAACCGCTGTCGAAGCACGACTCCAACCTGTTCACCCGATTCCACCAGGCGGGGTTCATCACGCTCGGGCGCACCAACAGCCCCGAGTTCGGCAGTCTCCCGGTCACCGAGCCCGAGGCCTACGGCCCGACGCGCAACCCGTGGAACACCGACCACACGCCCGGCGGGTCGAGTGGCGGCGCGTCGGCGGCCGTCGCCGCCGGCATGGTGCCGATCGCCCACGCCAGCGACGGCGGCGGCTCGATCCGCATCCCTGCCTCGTGCGCCGGACTCGTCGGGCTGAAGCCGTCGCAGGGGCGGGTCTCGATGGGGCCCGAACGCGACGAGTCGGGACTGAGCACGCAGCTGTGCGTGAGCCGAACGGTGCGCGACACCGCCACGCTGCTCGACGCCGTGCATCCGCCCGGGGTCGGTGACTCGGTGATCGCTCCCCCGCCCACGCGTCCCTACTCCGCCGAACTCGACGCCGCTCCCGGCAGGCTGCGCATCGGGCTGCTCGACACCCATCCCACCGGTGGCGACCTTCACGACGACTGCGTGGTCGCGGTGAGGTCGGCGGCCGAACTGCTCGAGTCACTCGGCCACGACGTCAGCCACGGTCACCCGGCCGTGCTCGAGGACCGTGAGTTCCCCCGCCGGTTCGCAGCGATGTGGGCGACGCTGATGGGCGTCAACGTGCAGAACCTGGCGGCGACGATCGGACGCGAGGTGACCTCCGATGACGTCGAGGCGGTCAACTGGGCCCAGGCGGAGTACGCCGAGCGGCTGTCGGCGGTGGAGTACGCGTCGTCGCTCGCTGCCGTCGGCCAGTACCGGCGGGCGGTGCAGGGATGGTGGGCCGAGGGCTGGGATCTGCTCCTCACGCCCACCGTGGCTGCCCCGCCGTTGCGTCTCGGTGGGCTCTACGACGCCGACGACGGGATCCCCGCCGACAACCCGCTGGCGCCGTCGACCCGGGCCGGGCAGTTCGTCGCGTTCACCCCCCAGTTCAACGCCACCGGACAGCCCGCCATCAGCCTGCCGCTGCACTGGAACGACGACGGCCTGCCGGTCGGCGTGCAGTTGGTCGCCGCGTACGGCCGCGAGGACCTGCTGATCCGCGTGGCGTGCCAGCTCGAGAACGCGGCGCCCTGGGCGCAGCGGACCCCGGTGCTGTGACCGCAGAACCGGTGGCGCACGACATCGATGCGGTGATCTTCGACTTCACCGGCGTGCTGACCACCAGCCCCGGCGCCGGCATGATGGAACGAGCCGAGCGGTACGGGATCGACCTCGCGACCTTCCTCCCGGTCGTGCTGGGCCCCCTCGACGTCGACGGCGACCATCCCTACCACGAGCTCGAGCGGGGCCGGATCACGATGGACGAGTTCGACGTCGCCATCGAGGCGTCGTGGCGAGCGGCCGGCGTGACCGAGTTCCCGGCGTTCCCGCGCGGTGAGGAGTTCCTCGCCATGGTGCAACCGGTCGAGCAGATGCTCGACGCGGCGCGAGCCGTCCGCTCGACGGGTGTCCGCACGGCGATCCTCACCAACAACATCCGGGAGTGGGGTGGCTGGCGGGCGGCGTGGGCCGCCGACCACCTCGTCGACGTCGTGGTCGACTCCTGCGAGGTCGGCCTGCGAAAACCCAACCCGGCGATCTTCGAACTGACGCTCGAACGACTGGGCGGGCTGCCGCCCGAGCGCACGCTGTTCCTCGACGACTTCCCGTGGAACGTCGCCGCCGCCGATGCGCTCGGCTTCCAGACGATGCACGTGACCGATCCGGTGACCGCCGCCGGTGAGCTGCGCCGCCGGCTCGACGTCTGAGCGGGACCGCTGTCACATGGCACGGTTGAGCATCGCCGGCCGGTACCGCCCATGCTCTCGACATGAAGTTGCCCGACCACGTCCTCGATCTCCCCGTTTCCGGTGTTCGGCTGGGCGCTGCGACGCTGCGCCAAGTCGCTGCCGACGGCCCGGTCCTGCTGGTGTTCCTGCGGCACGTCGGTTGACTGTTCCCCAAGGAGGTCGTCGCCGACCTCGCCGAGGTCGCCGTGAGCGACCCGACCTTCCCACCCGTGATCCACGTGCTCATGGGCGACCCTGAGCGGGCCGCGGTGTTCCTCGACGCGCACACACCGTCGCCAGCGCGCGGTACCGCCACTGGGATCGCCGACCCCGATCAGGTGCTCCACCGCGCCTTCGCGGTCCCACGCGGCGGTTGGCGCGAGATGTTCGGACTGCGCTCGTGGGTGGCCGGGGCCCGGGCCACCGCGCGTGGCAAGTTCATCGGCCGCAAGGTGGGCGACGGATGGACCCTGCCGACGTGGGCGATCCTCGACGGCGACCAGGTCACCTGGCGGTGGGTGGGCACGTACGCCGGCGACCGGCCCGACCTCGCCACCGTGCCCCGCCGGTCGAGGGTGACGTGATCACACTCGTCGCGGTCCACGGCAACGGGGGCGGCGGGTTCCGCTTCGCCCGGGTCGAGCCGTTCGTCGACGCCGACGTGCGCTTCGAGGCGGTCACCCTGCCCGGCTTCGGTGGTCGACCCGGCGACCCCGCGTTGGAGACGCTCCCCGACTACGCCGAGGCGCTGTGGCGAGAGATCGAGCACCTGCCCCGACCGCTGGTCGTGCTCGGCCACGGCATCGGCGGCTCGATCGCCCTCGACATGGTGCAGCGTCACCCGGTCGACGGCCTGATCCTGCACGCGCCCGTCGGTACGCGGCTCGAACGCCGCTGGTTCCCGCGCCTGATGAAGCCCGAACCGGTGCGAGCGCTCATCAAGTGGGGCATCAGTTCTCCCGTCACCCGCCCGCTGGTGGGTCGGCGCTTCTTCTCCCCCGCCGTGCCCGCCGACTACCGGAACCGGTTCCTCGACGAGTACGGGCGGGCGGACGCGTTCTCGCAGATGTTCGACATCATCACGGCGCAGTGGTGGGAGTCGCTGCAGCCCGTCGAGCTGCCGGCGCTGATGCTGTGGGGCTCCGACGACCGCGTGCTCGGCGCCGACCAGGTCGCCGACTACCAGGCGCTGCTGCCGCGCACCTGGGTCGACGTCGTCGACGGCTGGGGCCACTTCCCGATGGTGGAGGGTCCCGCCGACTACGCCCGCACGGTGAGCGACTGGGCACGACGGCTCGTCGACGGCAGGCCGGCACCGCTGCGCGTCGGCTCGGGCGTCGTCGCTGCCGCCGGGGTCGGCCCGAAGGCGTCCCTGCTCGACCGCGCGGCCGAGGCGGGGCTGCGCGTTCCCCGCTCGGTCGTCCTGCCGTCCGGCTCCGACGACGCCGTCGACGTGGGCAACCGGGTCGCCGTTCGTTCGGCGTTCTCGTCCGAGGACGACGCGACGACGTCGAATGCCGGCCGCTACACGACGGTGCTCGACGTCGACGCGAACGACGCCGACGCGTTCGCCACGGCCGTGGAGACGGTGCGATCGTCGGCCGACGACGCCGTGGCTCGCGCCGACGTGATGGTGATGGAGATGGTGCCTGCCGTGGTCGCCGGCGTCGCGTTCAGCGAACCGGGATGGCAGGACGACCTCGTCGAGTGGGTCGACGGCACCGCCGAGGGGCTCCTCGGCGGTCGCGCGACCGGTGAGCTGATCTCACTGCCGCGGCTGCTCGGTGGCGAGCGCCTCGACGGTCGCCCGGCGTGGCAGCAGCGCCTCGCCGAGATGCTGGCCGCCGTACGTGAAGAGTTCGGCGACGGCCCGCCGGGGTGGGACATCGAGTGGGCCGACGACGGAACCACGACCTGGCTGCTGCAGTTGCGTCCGGTCACCGCGTCACCCGTGCGCGACGAGGTCTTCACGATCGCCAACCACCGCGAGATCCTGCCCGACCCGCCGTCGGTGTTCATGACGTCGGTGATCGCCGAGGGCTCACCGGCGCTGTTCGACTACTACCGGCGGTTCGATCCGAGCCTGCCGACGGATCGCCACTTCATCGAGGTCTTCGACGGGCGCCCGCTGATCAACCTGTCGCTGATGGTCGACTTCATGCGTTCGCTCGGGCTGCCGACCCGCCTGGTCACCGATTCGATCGGCGGGAGCGACGACGGCGGCGACGGGCTCCGACCGAGACGGCTGATCCGACGCTGGCGGGTACTGGCGCGGCTCGGTCTCGCCCAGGCCGGAGCGTTGCGGTTCGCCGACCGGACCGCCCGCGCCATGGCCGAGGCCACGGCCGCGCCCGCCTCGTCGTTCACGGCGGCGGTCGCTCGCGCCGTCGACACCTACGTCGCCACGGTGCACGCCATGACCGCGCTCAACACGGCGGCGAGCCTGCCGACATCGGTGCTGCGCAGCCTCGGCGTGCTGGAGGAACACGCGGCGCGGACCGAGACGGCGACGACCCGGACGTTCCGCGAACTCGATGCCGTGCGCCACACGCTGGAGCCGGGCGGTGCCCGACCCGATCCCGCCGACTTCGGACCGGCAACCGCCGCGGCCTGGAACGCCTGGCTGGACGAACACGGCCACCGGGGCATCTACGAGTCCGACCTGTCACGTCCCCGCTACGGGGAGGATCCGAGCCCGGTACTCGCCGCCCTCGCGTCGACACCGACGACCCGAGTGCCCCCGCGGCGGACGGTCGTGGGCGTGCTCACCTGGCCGCTCTGGTTGCTCGCCCGGCGGCCGATGGCTGCGCGAGAGGAGTTCCGCAGCGACGCCATGCGAGCGTTCGCCGCCATCCGGCGCGACCTGCTCCGGCTCGCCGCCGACGAGGGGATCGACGCCGACGATGTCTGGTTCCTCGACACCGACGAGGTCCGCCGGCTCGACGACGGATGGCGTCCCGACCCCGGCCTCCTCGCGCATCGACGCGCCGAACACGAGCGTCGGCGCTCGAACCCGATTCCCGAGTTGGTGCGGCGATTCGAACCGGACCCGACCGCCGAGGTCGACGGCGACGGTCGCACCGAGTTCTCCGGGATCGGGCTGGTCGCCGCCGAGGTGGACGGCGTCGCCTGGGTGCTCGACGAGCCGGCCCACCAGCTGCCCGACGGCTTCGAGCGGGCGACCACCGTGCTCGTCGCACCGAGCGTCGATCCCGGGTGGTTCTCGACGTTCTCGTTGGTGTCCGGTGTCGCGATCGAGATCGGGGGCGACCTCTCGCACGGGTCGATCGTGCTGCGCGAGCTCGGACTCCCTGCGGTCACGAACCTGCGCGGTCTGACCGCGTCGGTCACGACGGGCGACCGGCTGCGCATCGACGGACGGCGAGGAACCGTCCGCGTCGTCCGGTGAACGGGTGGCTCGTCGCCCACCTCGCGGGCACCGCGGTCATGGTCGGCTTCATCTGGACGATCCAGCTGCTCTCCTACCCGATGATGGCCGAGGTCCCCGACGACGCGTTCGTCGGCTACGAGGCGGCCCACGCTCGTCGCGTCACCTGGCTGCTGGCGCTCATTGCTCCCCTGGAGGTGGTGGCCGCTGCGGGCGTGGCGCTGTTCGTCGACGGTGTGCCGGCGTGGCTGTCGATCGGAGCCGGGGCCGTGCTCGTCGCGATCTGGGTGTCGACGGCGCTGCACTTCGCCCCGTTGCACATGCGCCTCGGCGAACGCTTCGACGCCGCCCAGCACCGCCGCCTGGTGAGGACGAACTGGTTCCGCACGGTCGCCTGGACGGCGCGGGGCGCAGCAGCGATCGCCATGATCGCCGTGGCGGGCTGAGCGCACGCCGATCGGTCACCGCGTCGGCAACGATGGGGTCATGGCGCGTTCGCTCCCCGAGGTGGTGTCCGGACTCGCCGTCAGCGCCTTCGCCATCGCCGTGGCTGCCCTCGTCTCCTCCCAGCTGATGCTGATGTCGGTGCTCGACACCGAGCGCGCCGAACGCGCGGCCGACCAGATCGCGACGTCGCGTTTCGTCGACGACGTCGTCGCCCAGACGGTCGGTCGAGCCATCACACCGTTCGCCGGCGCCGAGCTCGCCGACCAGCTCGCCGTGGCTGCGGCCGGCGATCCGCGCGTCGAGCAGACCGTGCGGGCGGCGTTGGTCGACGCGCATCGGCAGGTCGTCGATCCGAACGCCGGGCCGGCACCGAACGGCAACGCCCGGGTGAATGCCGCGATCGTCGAGTCGGTCGCCGACGCCGCCACGGCCGTGGGCGTCGACATGCAGGCCGTCGGACTGGCCGGATCGGCGCTCGACGAGCTCGATCTCGTCGCCGTTGCCGAGCGCGCCGGTCTCCCGTCGGTGGTGCCCGACGACGTCCCCGCCCTCGGCCTCGAACGTGTGGCCGAGACGACGCGGATCGTGGCGTTGCTCGCGATGTTCGTCATGGGGTTCGTCGCCGTGATCGCCCATCCGCGCCCGGGCCGTGGTCTCGCCCGGATCGGCGCCGTGATCGCCGTGGTCAGTGGGGCATGGCTGGCCGGCCTGCTGGCGGGAGGCTGGTTGATCGGCCTGGTCGCCGAGACCCTGTTCGGCGAGATGCTCGACGACGTCTGGCGTGAGGCGGTGCCGTCGATGCTGCTGCTGACGCTGGGCGCCGCGGTGATCGGCGTGGGGCTGTGGTTCGGCGGCATGGCCCTGGACGGGTTCGCGCAGTCGCGGCGCGGGCGCC
>JAWLFC010000010.1:43787-48349 GCA_041685755.1 Ilumatobacteraceae bacterium | reverse complement strand
TCTCCGTTCGCCCGAGTTCCTCGAGCGGCTGTGGCGCCTGCTCGGCGAACTCCACGCCGCCGGTGTGGCCCACCGGCGCCTCGAGTTCGACTCGTTGCGCGTCGATGCCGACGGCCTGCCGATGCTGCGGGCGTTCCACCGCTCGCACATCGCCCCGTCACCGCGCGAGCGCGCTCGCGACGTTGCCGGCCTGCTCACCGAGACCGCGATCGTGGTCGGACCGGAGGTCGCGGTTCGAGCTGCCGTCGACGCCGTCGGCCCGGAGCCGGTGGTCGACTCGCTGCGGATGCTGCAGCCGCTGGCGCTCCCGTCGTCGACGCGGGGGCGGGCCAAGGCGACGAAGTCGTTGCTCGACGAGCTGCGTAGCGAGATCGGCCGGGCGACCGGTGTACCCGACGTGGAGCTCGAACGCCTGGAGCGAGTCCGCCCCCGAACGCTCCTGATCATCGGCGCGTCGACGATCGCGTTCTACTCACTGCTGCCGCAGCTCGCGAACCTCGGCGACACCGTCGATTCGTTCGCCGAGGCCCGCCCGCTCTGGCTCGTCGGGGCAGCCCTCGCCTCGATGGCGACCTATGTGTTTGCCGCCATCTCGTTCCAGGGTGCCATCACCCAGCCGATCCCGTTCGCCTCCAACCTCCGTTCGCAATCGGCATCCTCGTTCGCCGGGCTCGTCGGGCCCGCCGGTGCCGGCGGGTACGCCCTCAACGCCCGCTTCCTGCAGCGCAACGGACTGCGACCCGCCGAAGCGGCAGCGTCGGTGACGATCGACGGCCTGGCCGGGTTCGCCATGCACGCCGTGCTGCTGACCGGCTTCATCGTCTGGGCCGGCCGCTCGGGCGGAGAGGACGTGGTGGGGCTCGGCGGCATCTCGTTGCCGGCCGGGTCGACGGTGCTGCTCGTGCTGGCGATCCTGCTCGCAGCCCTCGGAGTCGCCCTCGCGTTCGGTCCGGTGAGAACGAAGGTGGCACGGCCGGTGCTCGGTGCCCTGCGCACCGGTGGCAGCCAGATCGCGTCGCTGTTCCAGCGCCCGGACCGGGTGGTGGCGCTGTTCGGCGGGTCGACGGGGATCAGCCTGTCGTACGTCGCGGCGATCGCCTGCTCCGTGCAGGCGTTCGGTGGTGGTCTCACGTTGGCCCAGATCGGTACCGCCTACCTCGTGGCGGTCGCGATCGCGACCCTCGCCCCAACACCGGGTGGCCTCGGCGCGTTGGAGGCGGCGCTGATCGCCGGCCTGACGGGCTTCGGCCTGGCGAGCGGCCCGGCGGTGGCGGCGGTGCTGAGCTTCCGGCTGGTGACGTTCTGGCTGCCGATCCTGCCGGGCTGGTTCTCGCTCGCCTGGATGCAGCGCAACGGCGAGATCTGACCGCCGGACAGGTGACGTTCGACCGTTGCTGCGGTCGCTCGATCGGCGCACGATGATGGGAGAAGAGGATCGGTTGGCGCTCGAGGGCCGACCGGGTTGGTCGATGACGGAGGGTTCGACTCCTTCCCCGGCCCCCGAGCACCAGCCGATCCGTGGTGCATCACGCCGCCACGACGGTCGTTGTCCAGCGCGTAGTCTTGTGACGGTGAGGTTGTCGAAATGAACGATGGGACGCCGACCGGGACGGTCACGTTCATGTTCACCGACATCGAGGGTTCCACCCTTCTCTGGGAGACGCATCCCGAGCTGATGGGCGGCGCCTTGAGGCGACACGACGAGCTGGTACGGGGCTCGATCGAAGGCGCTGGTGGTCGTGTGTTCGCGACCGGCGGCGACGGATTCGCAGCCGTGTTCACCAGCGCCGCGGACGCCACCGCCGCTGCCCTCGACGTGCAGCGTGGCCTGCTCGCCGAGCCGTGGCCCGGTTCGGTGGAACTCCGCGTCCGGATCGGATTGCACACGGGGAACGCATTCGAGCGGGGCGGCGACTACTTCGGCCCGCACGTGAATCGAGCGGCGCGACTCACGGGTGCGGCGCACGGCGGGCAGACGGTCATGTCGGCCCCCACCGCCGAGGCGGTGGGTCCGGCGAGCCCCGCAGAACTCGTCGATCTCGGGCGAGTACACCTGAGAGGGATCGTCGAACCGGTTCATGCGTTCGGCGTCGCCGTATCCGACGTCCCCTGGGTCGACCAGCCGCTCGTGTCGGCCAGGTCGATTGCAGGCAACCTTCCTCGGCTCCAGACCGAGGTGGTGGGGAGTCTTGCCGAGCTGCAGCGCCAGATCGATTCGGCCTCGTCGCGCACCTTCACACTCACCGGATCCGGCGGGGTGGGAAAGACGCGGGCGGCCATCGAGATCGGGTGGCGAATGGTCGACGACTTCGTCGACGGTGCCTGGTTCATCGACTTGAGCGCGATCGCCGACACGGCCGCTGTCCCCGGCGCGGTCGCCGCCATACTCGGCGTCGCGAACCCAGCCGGCGCCACCCCCGATGAGTCGATCGTCGGGTGGTGCTCCGACCGCCACATGCTGCTGGTCATCGACAACTGCGAGCACGTACTCACCCCCATCGCGCGCCTGGTGGCGAGCATCGTCGCCGAATGCCCCAAGGTGTCGATTCTGGCGACCAGCCGTGCGCCGCTGGGAGTGCCCGGCGAGCAGGTGATCCGCATTCCGTCACTGCAACGAACCGACGCCGTCGACCTGTTCCTGCTGAGAGCCGCCGCCGCTGACAGTTCGTTCGACTCGTCCGGCGCCGACCGCGACGTGATCGCCGCGATCTGCGAACGCGTCGACGGCATCCCGTTGGCGATCGAGCTGGCCGCTGCTCGCACCACGTCACTGACCCCGACGGAGATCCTCGCCAACCTCGACGACCGACTCCGCCTCCTTCGCAGCAGCGGACGCGGTGGCCTCGAGCGACACCAGACGCTGCGGGCCACGATGACATGGTCCTACAGGCTGCTGTCCGACGCCGAGCGCAACCTGTTCGACCGGATGTCGGTGTTCGCAGGGGGATTCGATCTCGGTGCGGCCGAAGCCATCGGTACCGGAGACGACATCGAACGCGACGAGGTGATCGACCTGCTCGGCGAACTCGTCGCCAAGTCGATGATCATGGCGGAAGCGACGGCCCGTGGAACCCGGTACCGACTCCTCGACACACTGCGCCAGTACGGCGAAGAACGACTCGACGCCAGCGGGTCGACAGGACCGGTCCGGGACCGCCACCTCGCCCACTACACGGCGCGGGCGGAGCAGTTGTTCGCCGAATGGGAGGGCCCCGATCAACTCGTCGCCCGCGCGGCGTATCGAGAGGACTGGGACAACATTCGCGCAGCACACGCATGGTCATGTGCGACGCTCGACGTGCAGCGCTCCCAGGCCATCGTCGTCGACACCGCCGCCTACGCCCAGCACGGTCTGCTGACCGAGCACGCCGAATGGTGCACTCACACCCTGGCTCTCGTGGCCACACCAGATGACATGACGTCCCGGGTGCTGGGTAACGCGGCGGCTTGGGAACTCGGCGAAGGACGACTCGAGGACGGTCTGGACCTGGCCCGCCGAGGCCTGGTGCTCGCCGAGGGCCCGACCGCGCTCGGCTCCTGCCGGATCGCACTCATGTACGGCCTCATGCTCGGTGGTCGACCGGACGAGGCCGCCGCCCTGATGCCGGACGTCCAGGACACGGTCGACGGGGAGGCGCGTCCGTTCGTTCGATGGTCCGCAGCGCGAGCGCTCTGGGATGTCAACGTGGGCCAGCCCTCGGCACCCGCTGCACTGGAACAGTTCGTGACGATCAGCGAGCAGCTCGGCGGTCCCATGCACCTCTTCGTTGCCCGCTTCGCCCAGAGCAGGTTCTTCACCGATGACGACGTCGATGTCGAGAGCGCCATCGAGCTGTTGGACGAGGCCATCGAACTCGCGGGGCAGGTCGGGGAACGAAAGGCGCTGACGGCGGCGCTGGGTCTCAAGGCGATCGCGATGGCGAGTGGGAACCATCCCGACACTGCGGCACAGATCGAGGAGACCATCTCCGTGGGCCTCCGGGAGCGCGCGTGGGGTCCCGTCCTTCGAGCCCTGACTGCGTTCGTGGTGTACCGGGCGCACCAGTCCTCGCTCGACGACACCGCCAGGGTCGCCGGGTTCCTCGACGCCGAGTCCGTGCACATGCCCGATGACGACGCACTACGCCAACGCGCCATCGCGGCAGTCGAAGGATCGCCCGGCTTCGTCGAACGGCGACGGATCGGCCGAAGGATGACCCGGGACGACGTGGTGGCGTTCGCTCTCGACCGACTCGCCGAGCCGGTATCGCATGGATGAAGGCGACGCCATCGGCATCATCGACGACGCCGACCGTCTGCGGTGATATGCACCCGATCATACTTGTGTAGTATCTTGGTATGACAGCGAGAAAGACACGGCTCACCGTGACGGTCGACCCAGCGCTCGTCGAGGCAGGTCAGCAAGCTGTGGCGGCTGGACAAGCAGAATCGGTCAGCGGTTGGGTGAGCACTGCGCTCGAGGACAGGATCCTGCGAGACCGCAAGCTCGCCCTCCTGGCTGCAGCGGTCGCGGACTACGAGGATGAGTTCGGCGAAATCACCGAGGAGGAGATCACCCGTCA
>JAWLFC010000010.1:0-43687 GCA_041685755.1 Ilumatobacteraceae bacterium | reverse complement strand
CAGGATCCTGCGAGACCGCAAGCTCGCCCTCCTGGCTGCAGCGGTCGCGGACTACGAGGATGAGTTCGGCGAAATCACCGAGGAGGAGATCACCCGTCAGCGGCGAGCCGATCGCGAGAACGCACGCGTTGTGCGTGGCAAACGTCTGCCCGCAACACGAACGACGAGGTCGGCGTGACCCTTGTGCTCGACAGCGGAGCATTCGTGGCGCTGGAACGCAACGAACGTCAGATGTGGATCCGGCTGAAGGCTGCGCAGGTGGGCGGTGAGGTTCCGATCACCCATGCCGGAGTTCTCGGGCAAGTGTGGCGCGGCGGCCCGCGTCAAGCTCGCCTGTCCCAGGCGCTCGGCGGCACCGACGTCATCGCACTCGATGAGCCGCTCGGTCGAGCTGCGGGGCGACTGCTCGGCCGAGCTGGTATGTCCGACGTCATTGACGCTGCCGTTGTCTTGCTCGCGAGCGACGGCGACGAGATCGTCACCGTTGATCGTTCCGACATCGAGACGCTGGCGGCAGCTTCGGGCCACCATGTCGAGTTGATCCATCCCTGACCGCCGGTTCATGACGCCCGAACCGCCCGAATAGCTGTCGGACAGCTGCGCTGTTCCGGAGAAGCCTGTCGAGAGCGCTCTGGATCCCTCGCCCTCGAAGAGGAGGTTGTCGGTTCGAGCATTGATCGATGTCGTACCAGTCGCCCATGGATCCTCTTGTGCGAGGAGCTGATCGAGGATGTCTTCACACGCGTTCTCGAATGGCCCGTCCACGAACGTTGTGAGCTTCGCCGGCTCCCGAGACCCGGAGCGTACGGCTGCTCGAGCGGGAGCTCGGTTGCAGATCGGGGGAGCCGTCGTCAGCGCCGGCGGCGGAACTCGTACACCTTGTTCACGCCATCGTCGGAGACGTAGATCGATCGCTCACCGACGGCGACACCCGACATGATGCCGAAGGGGAAGAACCCAGGCGTCACACGATCTGAATAGTCGAGGCCGACGATCACGGGAGACACGTCGCCGGTCACCAGGTCGATGGCCGTGACCTGCTGGCGGCCGGTCTCGACGACCAGGAGTCGATCGCCGTCGACGACCATGCCCTCGAGGCCTTGTCGGCCGGTGGCCAGCGGGGCGACGACGCCGTCGTCGACGGCCCACACGATGCCGGTCGCCCAGTCACCGACGTAGAGCGTGTCGCCGTCGGACGCCAGACCGAGTGGCACGACCAGCGGTACTCCGATACTGCCGATGGTCATGCTGCTGTCGAGGACCACGTCGCGCCCTCCCTCGGCTTCGACCACACTGGCGTCACCGGCGCCGGTCACGAGCTGCGCTGCGACGACGTCGCCCTCGTGGCGGATGGCGTTGGTCACACCCAACAGGTCGCGGATGTCCAACGACACTGCACCCGTCTCGGGATCCAGCACCTGCAGGGCATTGGTGAAGCCGCTCGTGATCAACAGGTCGTCGCCGTCGGCAACCACGGTGGTGGCTCCGGCGAACCCGGTGCCCGGTGCCGAGAAGCGGTCGTAGAACGACGTCGTCGGCTGCTTGCCGCGTGTGTAGCCGCGCATCGCGAACAGCTCGGTCACCCACACCGTGCCGTCCGGTGACACGGCGACGTCTCCGGGCAGTCCGAGGCCGGCCCGGGTGATCGTCCTCGTGTGACCGTTGGGGTCGATGCGGATGATCTCGTTGTCGGCTCCGACGGCGACGAAGAGAACGTCGTCGGTGCTGAAAGCGATGTTGTCGATCGTGCCCACGACGTCGAGCACGACCTCGTTGGCGTTGGCACCGGAGACGTCGATCTCGAGGACTTTGCCTTCGCCGATGTTCACGGCGTATGCCTGTCCCAGCGAGTTGAACTTCACAGCGGACGAGACGCCACCGACGTTCGCCACCACCTCGGGAGCTCCGGGGTTGTCGACGTCGATCTTCAGGACCTCGCCGGTGAAGAACGACGGGGCGTAGAGGTGTTGATCATCACCCGGTTGGAAGTCGAACGAGTTGAGGGCCAGGGTTGGATTGAGCAGCTGGGGTGGGTCGACGAGATTCGGGTCGAGCTCCCAGAGTCCGGTACCGAGGAACAACTGGTTCACGAACAGTCGGCCGTCATCGGACATGGTGATCGGGTTGACCCCAGGCGCCACCATCTGCCGCTTGAACGTGCCGTCGGGATCGAGCTTCCCGACGACGCCGGTGAGGATCTCGGTCCAGTAGATCGTGCCGTCGTCGGTGATGAAGACGTCGTCGGGACCGTTGACGCCGCGCTCCGGTCCGATGCGATCGAGGATCCTGCCCGACCTCGGGTCGTGCACCGTGATCTCGTCACCGCCGACGCTGGCAACATGGACGTTCCCGTCGTGGGGCGACACATAGATCCCATTGAGGCTGTTGGTCGCGGCAGCACGCCCCACTTCGATCCCCTGTCGGGCGTCGAGCGGCTCGGGCCGCTGCCCTCGCTCGGAGTGACCCGGGGCTCCGACCCGCTCCGGCGGGCCCCCTGATGCTGTACCGAACGGGACAGCGACGAACGCCAGCGACGAAAGCGCGATGGCCAGCTTCTTGAACATGACGGAACCCCTGAGTGGTGTTGTTCGGGCCCGCCGGATGGCCAACCCGGGCGTCACTCTTCACGAGCGTCCTTTCAAACGACTTACAGCGACGCCGGTCCGAGCAACACGCCAGCTCGCGTGCCTGCGACAGTCCCATCAAACGCGTTCGGCTTCGGCCCCGTTGGGCTCTTGTACGCACCGTCGTTCGTCGACCGGTTCTCGCCATCTACCTCAGCGACGACGGCGTCAACAGCGTCTACCGATTCGAGCGCTGAGGATCGGGGTCCGCCAGCGCACCGCCGGCCGGCCAGGTCGGGAGAGCGTTCCGGCGCGTGTTCTGTCAGAATCATGTCGTGCGGTCAATGCCGTGACAGAAACCTGATCGTTGCTGGGGAAGGTCGACCATGGAGTACGGGGTGCTCGGGACGCTGGCAGTGTCACGCGACGGCGTGCCGATCGACCTCGGCGGGCCCAAGCAGCGGGCCCTCTTGGCGCTGCTCCTCATCAATGCCAACCGGGTCGTCTCCACCGACACGATCATCGAAGAACTCTGGGGTGACGACGGCAAGGACCGCCTGAACTCGCTGTGGGTCGTCGTCTCCCGACTGCGCGCCGGGCTCGAACCCGACCGCCCGAAGCGGAGCGACGGCACGATCCTCGTCACGCAACCGCCGGGATACGTGCTGGCGATCGACCCGGACGACCTCGACGCGAACCGCTTCGAGACGCTCGCCGCCGAGGGTCGGGCCGTCCTCGACGACGATCCTGCGGCATCGGCGGTGCTGCTCCGCGAAGCCCTCGCGCTGTGGCGCGGCGACCCGCTGGCCGACTTCGCTTATGAACCGTTTGCACAGTCCGAGATCAACCGGCTCGCCGAGCTCCGGCTGGCGGCGCTCGAGGATCGGATCGAGGCGGATCTGCGGCTGGGCGGGTCCCACGATCTGGTCGCCGAACTCGAAGATGTCATCACCCGCCACCCGTTCCGGGAGCGGGCGGTCGGCCAGCTGATGATCGCACAGCACCGATCGGGCCGCCAGAGCGATGCGCTGCAGGCCTATCGAGCACTGCGGACTCGGCTCGTCGAAGAACTGGGTCTCGACCCGTCGAGCGAACTGGCCGCGCTCGAACGACTGATTCTCTGCGACGATCCGTCACTCCGTTCCGCCACGGTGGCAGGCGGCGTTCGTGACGCGACGACGGCCGCGCACAAGCAGCGCACGATCGACGCCGAACTCAGCGAGCGCCGCCGATTCCGGCAACTCGTCGGGGTCGCCTGCCTCACCGCTCTGTTGGGTCTGGTGGCCGCACTCGGCATCGCCCGAGAGCGCAATGCCGACGAGGCCCGGGCTGTTGCTGTGCAGTCTGCCGATGGCCTCGACCGTGTGAACCGGGCCAACGGGTGGGTGTCGGCGTCGGAGCAGGCGCGTTCGCTCGGCGATGCGGAGCTTGCGTTGCTCTACGCGACCGCTGGAGTCCGGGAGACCGCCGACTCGGGCTTCGCGGTGCCGGACGCCGTCGATGCGATCCATTGGGCACTGCAGGCACTCGGCGTCCAGTACGACGTCGGCTCGGGCGCGCCCGTGGCGGTCCGCGCGGGCCCCACCGGTCCGACGGGTGTGTATGTGATGCCGGTCGCCGATCTCGTGTCGTTCGCCGAAGCCTCGGTCGAGCGCCGGCTGACCGAGCAAGAGTGCGCACGGATTCCGACGGGTCCGGCGGCCTGCCCGGCGGCGACGGCGATATCGACCGAGGTGGCCGTCGACGGGTACGAGCCTCCCGTCGGCGCCGATCGTGCGTTGGCCGGAACCACCGTGACGCTCGCCAACTTCGCACTCGAACCCGAGCCGGGTCTTCTCGCCGAGTTGGTCGCGTTCACCGAACGAACAGGCATCGACGTGGAACTGGTCGAGAACACGACGTCGACCGATTTGGCTCGGATGACGGCCGGCGAGATCGCCCGACCGGACGTGTTCGCAGCGACGGGGCCGATCGTTCCCGAGTGGGCTCGTTCACGGGCCCTCGAATTCGAGGCGTTCGTCGACGTCGAGACCCTCCGCGCCGACTTCGGCGACTACCTCCTCGCCCGGCCCACGACGGAGCCCGGGGCTGCAGTGCCGGACCGCGTCGAGACGGTGTCGGCGATCCCGATCGATCTCGACGTGAAGGGTCTCGTGTTCTATCCGCGCGGGGCATTCGAGGCGGCCGGCTACGAGGTTCCAGTCGACTGGAACGGCCTGATGGACCTCTCCGAACAGATGGTCGCCGATGGGCGTACACCGTGGTGCTCGGGCTTCTTCGCCGGTGGACTGTTCGACGGCTGGCCAGGCACCGACCTGATCGACAGCCTCGTCGTGCGCACCGGCGGGGTGGAGGCGTTCGATGCGTGGGTCAGCGGAGAAGCAGGGTTCTCGAGCCCGGCGGTTGCCGAAGCCGGACGGCTCGCCGACCAACTCCTCCACACCGACGGCTTCGTCCGCGGTGGAGCCGAATCGATCAGCTCGTCCGACTTCAGCGACGACACGCTCTACCTCCTCCAACGCGACGCGGCGACCGGAGAACGTGTCCCGAGCTGCTGGCTCCTGCATCAGGGATACTTCATGTTCGGCACCGCCGGGCCGCACGTCCGGATCGGCACCGACCTCGATGCGTTCCTGCTGCCTCCGATCGACGCCGGCGACGAGCCGCCTCTCGTCGTCAACGGTGCGTTCGCGTCGGGCCTCGTCGACCGGCCAGAGGTGCGCGCACTCCTCGAACACATGGCGAGTCCCGAGTGGGGCCAGATCTGGGCGTCCGCGCCACGTTCCGGCTTCCTGCCCGCGAACCGCCGTTTCGTCCCGCCCGCTTCGTTGGTCGTTCGAGATGGCGAACCGATGCGGACGGCCACGCAGCTGATCTCCGAAGCGATCGCCGATGATCGACTCCGGCTCGACGGCTCCGGCGCAATGCCCCCATCGATCGGTCTCATCGAGAATGGAGAACCCGGATCGTTCTTCCGCGGGATGGTCGACTGGGCAGACGGGCGACGCACGATCGACGAGGTCTTCGCCGACATCGACGCCGATTGGGCTGCGCTCCGCAACGAGTCGTGATCACCGACACGCAGAGTCAGCCTGGACCAGGCCGGCGCAGTAGCTGGCCCGACGAGCTCCAATCGCCCACATTCCGACGTCAGCAGTCTTGGGCCCGACTCCCAGACGGTCGTGGAAACCGCCCGCCCTCTGCTGCGAATTGCAGAGGGCGGGCGGTCGAGTGTCGCTCTTCACGTCGGGTCAGAGCAGGTTGAGCTTGATCCATTCGCTCTGCACGTCGGACTGGAACGGCGGCCCGAAGACGATGTTCTCCTTCAGGAAAGCCTGCAGCTTCCATTCCCGATCGAGCGAATCGGTGACCACGCCCTGCGACTTGATCTTGATGGTCAGGCCGGTGTCGTTCCCGTTGATGATCGGACGCTGCTTCGCGGTGCCCGTCGCCAGTGCTTCGAGTTGCCCCGTTGCGCACAGGAAGATGAACTGTGCTTCGCTGTCGATGTCGGTGACGTCGAAGACGAGCACCGGGATGTCACCGTTGTGCACCACGTCGGTGAAGTTGCCCGACGGGGTCTCCACGACCTGGACGACCCCGTTCTCCACGGGATCCCCACCGGTGCAGAACGAGATCTCGTCGTCCCATCCGAACACCGCCAGGAGCGGTAGGTCGTCTCCGTTCACGTCCGTCGTGACCGGACCGACGACATGCCCGCCGATCGCCGGATCGATGCGCGAGACGACCCCGGACTCGGCCGGTTCACCCTTCTTGCCCGCAGCCGCCGGGGACGACACGGCCATCGCACTCACGAGTGCCACACCGGTGAGTGCAGCTATCAGCTTCTTCATCTGGTTCTCTACTTTCGTCGACCGGACGCCCTGCTGGCATCCGGGGGACATCCAAGGTGACAGTTGTTGTCGACAGCGGTCTGTGATGTCGATCACGCTCGCCGGATGTCACGACGGCATCGATACGAGGGGCAAGCCTTGGCGACACATTCGCATCGGCTGGAAGGGCGACCAGACGGCACCGGAGAACGTCGACGGTGATCGTCTCCTCGTCGTCGAGACCGGGCACCAGCTGGTCACGGCGATCGTCCTGGCGACACGTCGGACGACGGCGGGAAGAAGGTGTACGAGTTCCGTCGACGTCGCTGAGCCACGGCCCGCCAATGGCAGCCTCGACTCGTGATCAGCCGGACCGGGGCTAGACCTCGTAGACGGGTACCGGCTGCGGGATGCCCCTTCAGCTCGAGTGGGTCTGCCAAGAGCGTGGCGTCGACGCCGGCGGCGGCGATCGTCTTCTGGCTCGCCAGGATCGTTCCCGGTCCCGCCTTGTCGCGCAGGCGCGCTGCGAGGTTGACCGTGGTCCCGATCGGCGTGTAGTCGTACCGGCCCTCGTAGCCGATCCTTCCGAGCGTGGCGTATCCAGTGGCGATGCCGACCCCCAGGCCCAACTGGAACCCTCGAGTGCGCCAGTTCTCGGCCAGGGGGACGAACCCGGCTTGCATCTCCCGCGCCATGACGACCGCTCTGCGAGCATGGTCGGCAACGGGATACGGATCGTTGAAGTAGACCATGAGACCGTCGCCCTGGAATCCGCCGAGCGTTCCTTCGTGTTCGATGACGTGAGCGCCCATCTCTCGGTGGTACTCCCTGAGGACGGAGATGACCTCTTCGGGTTCGGCCAAGGCCGAGAACTCGGTGAAGCCCCGGATGTCGACGAACACCACGGTGATTTCCGACCGGTGCCCCTCGAGGAGCTTCTGTCCATCAGGTGAAGAGATGAGGTCGGCCACCTGTTGCGGAAGGAATCGAGCGAGTTCCATGCGCTGGTGTTCGACCGATGCTGCGAGTTGGCTCGTGACCGTCGCCAGTGCTGCCTGCTCCGCGAACATCGACAGTCGATCCATTTCATCCTGGGTGAACGGAAGGAGTTCGGTACGGAAGACGGAGAGCACCCCGATCACGTCGTCCCCGTGGAACATCGGGACGCTCAACAGCGACCTGAAACCACCGAGGCGCTGAGCGTCGCGATGTTGATACTCCTCGTCCAACTCGACGTCGGGGATGTGAACGACACGGCGTTCGAACGCTGCGCGGCCGGTTGACGTTCCTCGACCTGGGCGGATCGGGTTGGCCTTGTTGAATTCGACCACCTCGACAGTCGCGCCGACGTCGGACGCGTGGCGGTACACGTCACCGTCCTCGAGATAGATGAACCCGCTGTCGGTGTTCGCCAGACGGACCGCATTGCCCAAGACGGCGTGAAGGGTCGACGCCAGATCCGAGGGCGCCGTACCGGGCGCCCGACCGGCCCCGCCCGGAGACACGACGAATCCCCGGCGGGTTGCTCTTCACCAGGGCTTCAGGGTGGGCACGACGGGACTCGAACCCGGGACCTCTACCGTGTCATGGTAGCGCTCTAACCAACTGAGCTACGCGCCCGTAGCGGACTCGTACGTTACCAACTCGTGAGCCACGCCCCACATCTTCCCGTCGTCGACATCGGCCCGCTGTCGACGGGCTCGGACCCCGCTGCCGCGGCCCTCGAGATCGACCGAGCCTGCCGCGACGTCGGGTTCTTCGGAATCGTCGGCCATGGCGTCGACCCGGCGATCCAGGAGCGGCTCGAGTCGGCGTCGCACGAGTTCTTCGCCCTCCCCGACTCCGAGAAGTCGGCGATCGCCATGGAGCGCGCCGGCGCCGCGTGGCGCGGTTGGTTTCCCGTCGGTGGAGAACTCACCTCGGGTGCCGCCGATCGCAAGGAAGGCATCTACTTCGGCGAGCACCACGACCGCACTCACCCCCGAGTCGTCGATGGCACTCCCCTGCACGGGCCCAATCAGTTCCCGGCCGTTCCGAGCCAGCTGCGCCCGACGGTGCTCGAGTGGCTGCGGGTGATGCGTCCGGTCGCCGACGCCGTCCTGCGCGGCATCGCCGCCGGGCTCGGCCTGCCGGCCACATGGTTCGAGGACGAGCTCACCACCGAGCCGACGACCCTGTTCCGTATCTTCCACTACCCGCCTGGTGGCGGCGACGAGGAATGGGGAGTCGGCGAGCACACCGATTACGGCCTCCTCACACTGCTCGCCCAGGACCACCAAGGCGGCTTGCAGGTCAAGTCGCTCGACGGTTCGTGGTTCGACGTCGAGCCGACCCCCGGCGTGCTGGTGTGCAACCTGGGCGACATGCTCGAACGACTCACCGGCGGGCGCTACCGCTCGACCCCGCACCGGGTCCGCAACTCCTCGGGCAGAGCGAGGCTGTCGTTTCCCTACTTCTTCGACCCGTCGTGGGATGCGACCGTGCCGACGTTGCCGCTCGACCGGCCGCCGTCGACCTCGAACGAACGCTGGGACGGCGCCGACGTGACGGCCTGGGACGGCCGGTACGGCGACTACCTCGCCGCGAAGGTCGCCAAGGTGTTCCCCGAGTTGTTCGACTCGATCGGCCGCGCCCCGTCGTCGGCCCCGGCGTCAGCGAAGACGGAGTGAGACCTCGTTCGCCATCAGCCGGCCGCGACGCGTGAGCACGACGCGGCGGGGGTCGTGCGGGTGGTCGACGACCAGCTCGGCCAACAGGTCGAGCGTCTCGTCGTCGAACGCCTCGCGCTCGACGCCGTCTCGGGTGCGCAGCGCGAGCTGGAGGCCCTCGAAGCGGCGCGTCGCGTCGTCGAGGGTCTCCGACGACGCCTCGACCGACTCACCCCGGCTCACGAGATCGATGTAGCGATCCGGCGTGCGGACGTTCCACCAGCGACGGCCAGCAGCATGCGAGTGCGCCGCGCAGCCGAAGCCGCGGTAGTCCGCCTGGTCCCAGTAGAGGTGGTTGTGGTGCGACTCGTGGCCGGGTCGCGCCCAGTTCGACACCTCGTAGTTGGTCAACCCGGCAGCGGTGAGCAACTCGTCGACGATCTCGTACTTGTCGGCCTGGTCGTCGTCGTCGGGATGCCGGTCGACCTGGACGGCCAGCGGCGTGCCCGCCTCGACGGTGAGCCCGTAGGCCGAGATGTGCGGCGGGTCGAACGCCAGCGCCGCCTTCACCGTCGTGCGCCAGTCGTCGAGCGTCTCGCCGACCGCCCCGTAGATCAGGTCGAGGTTGAACGTCGGCAGCTCCGCGGCCCGGATCGCCTCGACGGCGCGGTGCACGTTGGCCTGATCGTGGGTACGACCCAGGGCGGCGAGGACGTGGGCCGACATCGACTGCACGCCGAGGCTGACCCGGTTGACCCCGGCGGCGCGGTACGTCCGCAGCATGTCGACGCTGACGTCGTCGGGGTTGCACTCGACGGTGACCTCGGCACCGTCGACGACCGGGATCGAGGCGATCACCGTCGCGATGGCGTCAGCGGGAACGAGCGTCGGCGTGCCGCCACCGACGAACACGGTCTGCGCCGGGCGCATCCCGGCAGCGACCGCGGCGGAGATCTCGGTGACCAGCGCGGCGAGGTAGGCGTCGATGAGGTGATGACGGTCGGTCCAGGTCGCGAACGCGCAGTATTCGCACTTGGAGGCGCAGAACGGGATGTGGACGTACACCCCGAAATCGGACCTGGGCATCTCCCCAGTCAACCGCCGTCGGCGACCGGCCCGTCGATCGTGCGATCAGGCGTTGGGGACGAACAACAGGTCGAGTGCCGCCAGCCGTTCGGCCACCTGGTCGACCGGAACGTCGAGCATCGCCGCGATCGAGCGAGTGTCGTCGCCGCGCACGGTGATCACCCGGCCGTTGAAGTCCTGGCGCTGCACCTGGATCAGCTTCAGGTACCGGGCCAGCATCTCGAACGGCGCTCCCTTGAGCTGCACCAGCTTGGCGACGTCGATCGCCAGCTTCTTGTTGACCGAGGACTGGAGCGCCACTGCCGCCTCGGTCCCCGTGACCTCGCGGGGCAGCAACTGCTCCACCGGGACGGCGTAGAACTGCGACAGCCGGTCGAGGCGCGGCACCGACAGTGCCCGCTCGCCACGTTCGTAGGCGCCGAGGACCGACGCCTTGAACTCCTGGTTCGACTGGGCCTCGACCTCCTGCAGCGACAACCGCTTCTGCTTGCGGATGACCCGCAAGCGTTCACCCACCTGTCGGCTGTACAGCGATGGAGCTTCTTCGTCGACGATTGACATCTGTGTTCCGCCTTCGTGATGTACTCGATGATGCGTTCGGTGGCGCCCGCCTGCCGACCGCCCGGCTCGTTACCCGAGGGTAACTGCCACAGCATAGACCGTCAGCGGTTGAATGCCACGCAGAGTGCCGATGCTGCCACCGCAGCGGTCTCCGTACGCAGCACGTTGGCACCGAGCGTGGCCGTCTCGGCGGCGAGCGCCAGCTCGGTGTCCGCCCATCCCCCCTCGGGTCCGACGGCGATGGCTCGGTCGCCCGACGCGAAGCGTCGACCGCTGGGCTCGGCCACCACGACGTCGGCGAGCACGGCGACGGCGTCCACCGGCGCCAGGATCTCGACCCGCCACACGCGACGGCTCTGACGACAGGCCTCCTCGGCGACGCGCTCGAGCCGTGCCAGCTGGGTGGCGACCTTCTCGGGCCTCCAGCGCACCACGGACCGCTCGGCATGCAGGAGCTGGATCCGGTCGACACCGATCTCGGTGGTCTTCTGCACCAGCCAGTCGAGGCGGTCGCCCTTCGGGATGGCCACGGCGATCGTGATCGGTGCGGGCCGCTCCTCGACCACGACGTCGGTCGCCGACTCCAGCGTCAGCACCGACGTCGTCGCTCGCACCGTCGCCAGTCGCCATCGTCCCTCGCCATCGGTCACGCCGACCGTCTTGCCGTCGCGCAGGCGCAGCACCCGGCGCAGGTGGTGCTCGACGTCGTCGTCGAGAGCGATGTCGTCGCCGTCGAGGAGGTCGGCATCGACGAAGACGTGGGCGCTCGTCGACCTCAGCACCGACGGGCCCACCGTCAGGAGAACGCCGACTTGATGCGAGTGAAGAGGCCTTCCTTCTCGGCGCCGACGGTCTCGCCGCGCCCCTCGGCGTAGGCCGTGAGCAGCTCGACTTCCTTCTCGCTCAACTTCTCGGGCACCTCGACGCGCACCCGCGCCCGCAGGTCACCGCGACCACGACCGCGCAGATGCGGCACACCGCGCTGACGCAGGACGAACTCGCGACCGGGCTGGGTGCCCGGCGGCACGACGAGGTGCTCGATGCCGTCGAGCGTCTCGAGTTCGATCGCCGTGCCCAGCGCTGCCTGGGCGATCGAGATCGGCACCTCGGTGACCAGATCGTGGTCGTCGCGCACGAAGAGGTCGTGGGGCGCCACCCGGAGGTGCACGTAGAGGTCGCCCGACCGTCCACCACGAGGGCCGACGGCCCCCCGCCCGGTGAGGCGCAGCGTCGAGCCGGAGTCGACGCCGGCGGGGACGTCGACCTGGTAGGTCTTGTCGGCGGTCACCCGCCCCTCGCCCCGGCACGTCTCACACGGCGTCGTGATCACCTGGCCGAGGCCACCGCAGCGCCCGCAGGGGCTGGCGGTGACCATCTGGCCGAGCAGGCTCTGACGTACCCGTTGCACCTGGCCGCTGCCACCACAGTCGCTGCAGGTCACCGGGCTGGTGCCGGCGCCGGCGCCCGACCCGCCGCAGTCGTCGCACGTCGCCGGAATCTTGAGCGACACGTCGACCTGGGCGCCGAAGACGGACTGCTCGAAGGTGATGTCGGCGACGACCTCGATGTCCTGGCCCCGTGGTGGACCGGACGGACCCCGGGTGCGGCCGCCGCCGAAGGGGCTGCCACCTCCACCGAAGAACGTCTCGAAGATGTCGCCGAGCCCGCCGCCGAAGATGTCCTCGGCCGTCGGACCGCCACCGTTGCCACCGACGCCCGCTTCGCCGTAGCGGTCGTAGCGGGCGCGCTGGGCGTCGTCGGAGAGCACCTGGTAGGCCCGGGCGATCTTCTTGAACTGTTCGGCGGCCGCGGTGTCGTCGGGGTTGGCGTCGGGATGGAACTCGCGAGCGCGCTGGCGGTACGCCTTCTTGATCTCCTCGGCGCTGGCGGTCCGCGACACGCCGAGCAGCTCGTAGTAATCAGCCATGATCTTCCCCATCATGCCGGAAGGAAGCGACGCCGCCTCGCCGGAACTCGATCTGCACCAGCATGATCAGCCCTCTTCGATGCGGTGGCCGAGCTGGTCGCTCACCACTTCGACCGTCGCGAGGGCCTGCGGGTAGTTCATCCGGGTCGGGCCGAGCACACCGACGGAGCCGAGATGCTCGCCGTCGATCACCACGGGAGCGACCACGACCGAGCAGGCCGACAGCGGCTCGACGCCGTGCTCGACCCCGATCGCCACCGACATGCCGCGGTTCACGATGTCGCTGACCAGCGTGACCACGACGAACTGCTGCTCGAGCGTCGCCAGCACCGAGCGGACGACCTCGACGGCGTCGAAGGCGTTGGCGACGGCGGCAGCACCGCCGGTGAAGACCTGGTCGGGACTGGCCGTCGCCCGCAGCGCATCGAGCGCTGACGTGCACAGCCGGTCGACCACGGCGTCGCCGGTCGACGCCACGTCGGTGACCGATCCGAGCACCCGGCCGTCGAGCGCCGCCGACAGGTGTACGCCCGCTGCCGACAGCTTGAGGTCGTCGTCGTCCTCGGTCAGCTCCAGCGGCACGTTCTCGACGCTGCCGTTGGCGAACACGACCACCACCGTCGCCGTCGTGGCAGACAGCCCGACGATCTGCACGCGGCGGACCGGGACTGCCTCGGCGCGGGGGCCGACGACCACACCGGCGTTGTTGGTGAGCGTCGCGAGGAGATTCGAGGTCTCGTGGAGCAGTTCTTCGAGCCGCCCGTGGGCCGCCGAGAAGAAGTCTCCGACCCGTCGGGTGGTGGCGGTGTCGAGCCGCCCGGGCGTGGTGAGGTGATCGACGAAGTATCGGTATCCCTTGTCGGTCGGGATCCGGCCCGCCGAGGTGTGCGGCTGGATCAGGTACCCCTCGTGCTCCAGGTGAGCCATCTCGTTGCGGACCGTCGCCGACGACACGTTGATCGACGGCGCCTCGGCGATGTGGCTGGATCCGACGGGCTGCGCGGTGGCGATGTACTCCTGCACCACGGCGCTCAGGATCGAGGTCTTGCGGTCGTCCAACATTTGGCACTCGATCCTATCGACTGCCAGCCCGTGCGGTCAGGCCACCCTGTCGTCGCCCCGCCCCTGCCCGTCGGGGTCGGGTCCGGACGGGCAGGGAGGCGCGTCGGGGTCGGGTCCGGACGGGCAGGGGGTCAGGATTGGATCGACTTCAGGCGGCGCAGGGCGTCGTCGCGTTCGACCTTGTGGTCGAGCATCGGCTCGACCGGCTCCGGCACCCAGTGCTCGACGTAGGTCCCGTCGGGGTCGTAGCGCTCCTCTTGGAGCGTCGGGTTGAACACCCGGAAATAGGGGGCAGCGTCGGTGCCGGTTCCCGCAGCCCACTGCCAGCCGTGGTTGTTCGATGCCAGGTCGCCGTCGACGAGGTGCCGCAGGAACCAGTCTGCACCCCACTGCCACGGCAGGTGCAGGTCCTTCACGAGGAAGCTCGCCACGATCATCCGCACCCGGTTGTGCATCCAGCCGGTGGCCAGGAGCTGGCGCATCCCGGCATCGACGATGCCGAAGCCGGTCTCCCCCGCCGCCCACCGGTCGAACCGATGCCGGGCCCCGGCATCGGTGTCGACGGGCATGGCGTCCATCTTCGGGTTCAGGTTCTCCCACGCCGTCCGGGGCTGCTCGAACAACACGTCGGCGTAGAACTCCCGCCACGCCAGTTCGCTGGAGAACACGGTGTGCGCTGTCGAGCCGGCGCCGGATGCGTCGAGGTCGGCCAGCAGCGTCCGCGGATGGACCGTGCCCCACTTGAGCGCCGGCGACAGACGGCTCGTCCCGTCGAGCGCCGGGCGGTCACGGTCGTCGGCATAGTCGCCCAGAGCGCCGTGGAGGAAACCGCGCCACCGGTCGAGCGCCGCCTGCTCCCCCGCCGGCGGGAGCTCGGCGTCGACATCGGGACGTTCGGGCAACGGGTCGGACTCGATGCCGTCGGAGCCGGCGCCGACGAGCAGGACGTCGCCGGGCGACTCGTACGGGACATCCCAACCGTGCTGCCGCCACCGCTTCGAGAACGGGGTGAACACCGCATAGGGGTCGCCGTCGTCCTTGCGGACCGAGCCCGGCGTCACGGCGTACGGCGACCCGACACCGTGCAGCGTCCGTCCGTTGGCACGCAACGCCTCGGCGACCGCGGCGTCTCGGCGACGGCCGTAGGGGGCGTAGTCACGGCTGACGAACACCGTGTCGGCGCCGAGTTCGGCGGCGAGCCGTGGGATCACCTCGACCGGGTCACCGTGGAGCACGACGAGCCCGCCGCCCGAACGCTCCAGCAGATCGGCGTCGAGCTCGGCCAGGCAATCGTGGAGGTGGGCGAGCCTGGGGGCTCCCGAGGCGGCGAAGGCCGGATCGACCACGAAGACGGGAACGACCTCGGCGCCGTCGGCACCGGCCGCGAGGAGCGCCGGATGGTCGCCGAGGCGCAGGTCGCGCCGGAACCACAGGATCGCCCGGTGCACAGCCACGACGTGGTTGTACCCGATTCCGCAGCCGCACACCTCGCCGTGCCCGATTCCGGCCGCCCCGGGACGAACGGCCCGTGACCTCGGCCCCGTTCGGCGCGCATGATCGCATCGGAGCCAACCGAGGAGAACAGTCATGCGCGCCGTCGTCGTCTACGAGTCCATGTTCGGCAACACCCACGTCATCGCCGACCACGTCGCCGACGGCCTGCGCAGCGGCGCCGAGGTGACCGTCGTGGCGGTCCACGACGCCACGACCGAGCTGATCGACGCCGCCGATCTGCTCGTGGTCGGCGGGCCGACCCACGTCCACGGCATGTCGAGCCACCGCAGCCGCGAGGGAGCCAAGGACATGGCCGCCACGGACGACGACCTCGAACTCGAACCCGACGCCGAAGGACCGGGACTGCGCGACTGGTTCGACGACCTCCCCGACGGCCGCACCGGGCGCGCCGCGGCATTCGACACCAGGGTCCACGCCACGGCGTTGGTCACCGGCCAGGCCTCCAAGGGCATCGCCAAACGGCTGCGCCGCCACGGATTCGACCTCGTTGCCGACCCGGAGAGCTTCTTCGTCGACAAGGAGAACCACCTCGAGCCCGACGAGGACGCCCGCGCCGTCGCCTGGGGCCGAACGCTCGCCGACGCGCTTCAGGCCGACTGATCGACGGCGCCGTCGCTCGGGATCAGCCGCTGACCGGACGTGAGCTCCGGGGTCGCCGGCACGCGGCGCCGCCACAGCGGTGCGGCGACCGCGACACAGCACAGGCTGATCACGCTGCTGTAGGCGAGCGCCCACTCGGCGCTGACGTTGTCGGCGATGAAGCCCGTGATCGGGCCGCCGATCGGCGTCGAGCCGAGAAACGCCACCGCCTGCAGCGCCAGGAGACGGCTGCGCATGTCGGACGGGCACTCCTGCTGGGTGATGGCGTTGGCGCCGGCGACGAACGCCGCGCCACCGAGGCCGAACGGGATCGACCACGCGAATGCCACCCACAGGTTCGGGGCCCACGCCAGACCGAGGCCCGCCAGCGCCATCGTGACGATCGCCCCGAAGAAGAACCGCATGGTGACCTGGTGCTGGCGTGCGGTCAGCAACGAACCCGCCAACGACCCGATCGACATGACGCCGAGCACGACACCGAACGACTCCTCACCGCCCCAGCGCACGTCGGCCAGCTTCGGAAGGACCACCTGCTGGTTGAACGCCACGATCGAGATGATCACGAGCAGGCCGTAGATGATCGCCATGTCACGCCGTCCGGTGACGAACGCCAGGGCCTCGCGCACCGGTTTGCCGCCCTTGGGGCGTCGCGGCATCGTGTACATCTCCGCCGGACGGATCGCCAGCAGCGAGAAGATGATGGCGAAGAACGTGAACCCGTTGAAGATGAAGCACCACGCGGTGCCGATCGTGCTCACGAGGAAGGCGGCGACGGCGGGCCCGAAGATGCGCGACCCGGTCATCACCGCGGTGTTGAGCGACGTGGCGTTGGGGATGTCGGCGGTCGGGACGAGTTCGGTGACGAGACCGCGACGAGCCGGGTTGTCGAACGCGTTGACGACACCGAGCACGAGCGAGAGCACGTAGACCACCGGCAGGTTGACCACGCCGAGCAGGTCGAGGGTGCCCAGCACGAGCGCCTGGGCGGCCAGCCCGCTCTGGGTGACGATCGCCATCTTGCGGCGGTCGAAGCCGTCGGCGATCGCGCCCGCCCACGCGCCGAGCACCAGCATCGGGAGGAACTGGAACGCCACGGTGATCCCGACCGTCGTCGCCTCCCCGGTGATGCGATACACCAGCAACGCCATCGCCGTGAGTTGCAGCCACGTACCGACGTTGGAGATCGCCAGACCGATGAAGAACAACCGGGCGTTGCGGTACTTCAGCGATCGGAACGTCGACGACACAGGCTCCCCATCGTTGTCGGTCGGCGACGCCGATCACCGGTCGAAGCCCGCACCGGCCACGGCGGCGCTCACATGTGTGCCACCCTGGACGAGACCGTCGAACGACAGGAGCCGCCATGAACCCCCGATCGACCCGACTCAGCGCCGTGCTGGCCGTCGCCGCCCTGAGCCTCGCTGCCTGCGCCGACGACGACGCTTCCGGCGGCGACGACGCCGAGGCGTTCTGCACGGCGCTCGCCGACCTCGCCGACGCCCCCGACGGCAGCGACGAGGAGAACCTGGCGCTCCTGCGCGAGGTCGGCGAGACCGCTCCGAGCGAGATCGGCGACGAGTGGGATGCACTCGTCGACGGATTCGAGACGCTCCAGAACCTCGACGCGGCGACCGAGGAGGACATCGCCGACTTCGAGGAGGTGCTCGCCGACTTCGACGCCGCCAACGTCGCCGTCGAGGCCTACGCGATCGAGAACTGCCCGAACCTCCCGCCCGAGTTCTTCTCGACCGGGTGAGTGGCGGGTGACCGCTCGGTCGTCCCGCGTCAGTCGTCGAGCTTGAGGGCGTTGATGAACACGTCGCCGGGGACTTCGACACGGCCGATCGACTTCATCTTCTTCTTGCCCTCCTTCTGCTTCTCGAGCAGCTTGCGCTTGCGGGTGATGTCGCCGCCATAGCACTTGGCCAGCACGTCCTTGCGCTTCGCCTTCACGGTCTCGCGGGCGATCACCTTGCCGCCGATCGCCGCCTGGATCGGCACGTCGAACATCTGCCGCGGGATCAGCTCCTTGAGCTTCTCGCACATCCGCGCCCCGTACTGGTAGGCGGAATCGCGGTGCACGATCGTGGAGAACGCGTCGGCGGGGACGCCGTTGAGCAACAGGTCGACCTTCACGAGGTTCGAAGGTCGGTAACCGGACAGCTCGTAGTCGAGGCTGGCATATCCCTTGGTGCGCGACTTCATCTGGTCGAAGAAGTCGACCACGACCTCCGCGAGCGGTAGCTCGTAGACGAGCTCGACCCGCTCGGGCGACAGGTACTCCATCTTCTTCATCTCGCCCCGCCGGCTCTGGCACAGCTCCATCAGCGGGCCGGTGTACTCGGTCGGCGAGATGATCGACACCCGGAAGAACGGCTCTTCGATGGTCGCGATCTTCTGGGCCTCGGGCATGTCGGCGGGGTTGTCGACCACCTCGCTCGAGCCGTCGGTGCGGGTGAGCCGGTACTCGACGCTCGGGGCGGTGGCGATCAGGGCGAGGCCGAACTCGCGCTCGAGTCGCTCCTTGACGATCTCCATGTGCAACAACCCGAGGAAACCGCACCGGAACCCGAACCCCAGCGCACCCGACGACTCGGGCGTGTAGGTGATCGACGCATCGTTGAGCTTGAGCTTCTCCAGCGACTCACGCAGGTTCTCGAAGTCGTCGCCGTCGATCGGGAACAACCCCGAGAAAACCATCGGCTTGGGATCGCGGTAGCCCGGGAGCGCGTCGGGCGATCCACCCGAGGCCGCGGTCACCGTCTCACCGGAGCGGGCATCGGCGACGTCCTTGATCCCGGCGATCAGGTAGCCGACCTCGCCGGGCCCGAGTGCGTCGACCGGGGTGGGCAACGGCTTGCGCACCCCGATCTCGATCGCTTCGTGGTTGGCGCCGGCCTGCATGAACGTCAGCTTGGAGCCCGACGTCATCGTGCCGTGCATGATCCGGATGCTCGACACGACCCCGCGGTACTGGTCGAACTGGGAGTCGAAGATCAGCCCTTGCAGCGGGGCGTGGGGATCACCCTGCGGTGCCGGGATGCGCTCGATCACGGCGTCGAGCAGATCGGGCACCCCGTCGCCGGTCTTGGCCGACATGCGGATGATCTCGTCGGCGGGGATGCCGAGGATCTTCTCGATCTCGCCGGCGTACCGGTCGGGGTCGGCCGCCGGCAGGTCGATCTTGTTGAGGGCGGCGACGATCTCGAGGTCGTGCTCCAACGCCAGGTAGCAGTTCGCCAGCGTCTGGGCCTCGATGCCCTGGGCGGCGTCGACGACCAGCACGACACCCTCACAGGCCGCGAGGCTGCGGCTGACCTCGTACCCGAAGTCGACGTGTCCGGGCGTGTCGATCAGGTGGAACGTGTGACCCTTCCACTCGACGCGCACGTTCTGGGCCTTGATCGTGATGCCCCGTTCGCGCTCGAGGTCCATCGAATCGAGGTACTGCGAGCGCATGTCGCGGGCGTCGACGGCGCCGGTGATCTCCAGGATCCGATCCGACAGCGTCGACTTGCCGTGGTCGATGTGCGCGATGATCGAGAAGTTGCGGATGCGGGCCAGCTCCATGACCGGCCCCAGGCTATCTGCGACGTTGCCGCTCCGAGAGGCCCGCCGGTAGAGTCGCAGGGCTGTTCGCGAGGGGCACTGGGCCCCGCCGACGACTGATCGACGAAAGAACGGGTTGCACCAGCCATGGCCAACATCAAGAGCCAGAAGAAGCGGAACATCACCAACGCGAAGCGTCACGAGCGCAACAAGGCGGTCAAGGCCGAGGTCAAGACCCGTACCAAGGTCGCCACCGAGACGATCGGCACCGACGACAACGACGAGGCCGTGCGCCTCGCCGTCAAGCGCATCGACAGCGCCGCCTCGAAGGGCATCCTCCACAAGAACGCGGCGGCCCGCAAGAAGAGCCGCCTGATGAAGAAGGTCAACGCCGCCGGCTGACCCGTCCGATCCGGATCACGCCTGGACCCGCGCTCCGAGCGCGGTCGTCCAGGCGCTTTTTCCGTTTTCGGCCGAGGTCGTGAGCTCAGCGGCGCAGCTTGGACAGGCGGGCGACGAGGACCTCCATCACCAACTCGGGTTCGAGGTCCTTCGCGCCGCGCAGGTCGAGGTCGGCCTGGGCGAGCAGCTCGAACGCCCGGCGGGTCGCCGCTGGGCCGAGACGGTTGTAGGTCTGCATCGCCTTCTTCGCCGGGAACGCCGACTTCATGCCGGTCGCTGCCATCGCGTCGGCCTCCGAGCGCGCACCGGCGCCGTCGAGCTTGGCGAGGTTGGCGTAGTGGTTGTGCATGATCGCCATGATCTGCAGGGGGTGGCGGCCTCCGGCGTGCATCATGCGGCCCAGCAGCGTCAGCGCCGTGGTCGTGTCACCGGCATCGATGGCGTCGGTGAAGTCCCACGGTGGCACTCCCCCGGCGTCGCCGAGGAACGGTTCGACATCGGCGAAGCTCAGCACGTGATCGGCGCCGTAGGCGCTCGTGAGCGTGGCGAGGATGCCGTCGAGGCGACCGGTGTCCTCGCCGAGCCAGGCGCCGAGCCGGACCGCCGCGTCGGGTTTGATCCGCAGCCCGGCGGCTGCGATGTGGTCGGTGATCCAGGCCTGACGGTCCTTCGGACGTGACGGCGGCGAGGTGCTGGTCACGGTGCCCACGGCCTTGACGGCGTCGGCGAGCTTCTTCGGGACCGACCCGCCGTTGACCACCAGCACCAGATCGGACGAGTCGAGCGGGTTGCCCAGGTACGCGAGGAGCGGCGTCAGTTCGTCGGCGCCGAACCGGCCGATGTCGCGGGCGACGACGACACGCTTGTCGGTCAGGAACGACGGTGTCTGGGCGGCATCGACGACCAGGCGCAGCTCGTACTCATCGTCGTCGAACTCGTCGACCATCATCGCCCGGTCGCCGTCGCCCACGAGCTCGTCGACCAGGTCGTGCACGGCGGAGCGCAGGATCGATTCGTCGTTACCGCTGAGGAGATGCGTCGCCATGGAGACCCCGATTCTTACCGCTCGGCCCGCCGATTGCGGTACCTGTCGCGATACGTGTGGAGGGCCAGCCAAGCCAGCACCGCGATCACGACGACCACCCAACCGATCCAGACCCACGGCGGGTCGGGCTCGAGACGCTCGCCGAGCATCGCCACGGTGTCGACCCAGCGGGTGCCGACGTGCGCCGGGAACATCACGACCTGACCGAACCACGGCACGGCGTCGGCGGTCAGACCGACGACGATGCCGGCCGGGAGCCCGTAGAGCATGACCGCCCCGGCGACGGGAACCGCGAGGACGTTGGCCACGATGCTGACGAGCGGGAGCCGCCCGAACACGAGCACGCTCGGCAACACCACACCGAGCTGGGCCCCCAGCGTGATGCCGAGTGGGAGCGCGAGCGGCCCGAGCCCGGCGAACCGCTGGGCCAGCCACGGCCCGACGGTGCACACCCCACCCGTCGCGCCGACCGACAGCCAGAATCCCACCGACCAGGCCAACAGCGGGTCGATCAGCAACAGGATCGTCACCGTCACCGCCAGGATGCGCACCGTCGAACGCTCCCGCCCCGTCATGAACGCCGTCGCCGACAGCCCGGCCATCACGCCGGCGCGCAGGATCGACGGCTCGAAGCGCGTGATCACGACGAACCAGGCGATCACACCGACCGTGAGGAGCCAGCGCGGCCAGGGACGCAACCGCACGAGCAACGGCCCGAACGCCGCCAGGACGAAGGCCACGTTCTGTCCGCTGACGGCGGTCAGGTGCGACAGACCGCTCGCCCGGAACCGGTCGATCATCTCCTGTGGCTGCTCGCGGTCGTCGCCGATCACGAGGCCGCGGAACAGCGCGCCGTGGGGCTCGGGAACGAACGCCGCCGCCCGCTCGATCGACGCCCGCACCCGGTTGGAGGCGCGGGCCACTGCGTTGCCGGCGTACACGTCGCTCGCCCACTCGACGTCGAAACGACCCACGACGTGTTGCCACGCCACCCGCCGCGCCCGCTCGGCGTCGAGCGCCACCCGCTCGCCCGACACGTGGATCCACTCCCCGCCCCGCCAGCGCATCACCCGCAGCTGACGGGCGCGCCCGCGCGCCCAGGTCTCGAAGCGTTCGCCGTCGACCTCGACGATGACCCTCGTGCTCGCCCGGTAGGGCTGTGGGTCGTCGACGACCAGCACCCACCCCTGGAACGCTCCGAGCGCATCCGGCTCGAGAGACGCCCATGCCGCCTCGGAACGCCAGTCACCGACGACGCCCAGCAGGAGCGCGATACCGAGCCAGAGCACTCGTCGGTCGGATCGCAGCACGATCGCCACGGCGATCGCGACGCCGACGACCAGCTGGGGCGATCCCGAATGCACGCCGAGCGCGGTCGTGACCGCCAGCCCCACGATCGCCGGGTCGGACAGCGCACGGCGGGGGTGCACAGCGTCGTGTGACGTGGGGTCGTAGCCTGGAGAGCTCGTGACGTCGTTCACTCCGATCCCACCCGGCGCCCGGCCATCGGCGCCGCATCCGCCCGGCGTGCCGTTGGCCGAGGGCCCGTTCTGGTATCGCTCGCGCCTGCGGCGATGGGGACCGTTGCTCGGGCTCCTGATCCCCGCGCTGCTCGGTGCGATCGCATTCGCCGCGCTGCGGCTGTCGGAGTCGGCATGGAGCGGGGCCATCGGGCTGATCGGCGGCGTGTTGGCGGCCCCGTGCCTGTTGCTCGTCGGGGCACCCTTCGGCGAGCGCAGCCTGTACCCGGTGGCGGTCGTCGCATCGGGGGTGCTGTGGCTGCTGATCGGCTTGTCGGCCTCGCGGCGAGCGACGCGCCACCCGATGGCGACGTGGTCGGATTATTGGCGCCACTACCTGTGGCTGGCCGGAGGGGTCTGGGCCGGTTGCGCCATCGCACTCGGCGTGGCGGCGTTCGTGATCGCCGATCCGCTGATCTGAGGCTCGGGAACCCGGCGCGGTTCACGTCGTCACGAGGTCGCGTAGCGCCTCGAGCTTGGCGGGCCCGATGCCGGGCACACGGTCGAGGTCGTCGACGTCGACGAAGGGGCCGTTGCGCTCGCGCTCGGTGACGATCGCGGAGGCGGTCGCCGGGCCGACACCGGGCAGCTCGTCGAGCTGGTCGACCGTCGCCCGGTTGACGTCGATCGGGCCGACGCCACCGGCAGGCGTCTCCGACGAGGGCTCGATCGGCACGTCTTCGCCGACCACCGGGACGTACACGCGGCTGGCGTCGGCCACGACGGCGGCGAGGTTGAGTGCGTTCCAGTCCGCCTCGGCGGTCGGGCCGCCGGCGGCGACGACGGCGTCGCGCACGCGGGCCCCGACCGGGAGCTCGAACACGCCCGGCTCGACCACGGCGCCCGTCACGTGGACCAACACCCGCGTCGGCGGCTCGAGAGCAGCCGTGGTCGTTCCCGGCACCGCCGACGACGCGACCGTGGTCGTCGCCACCGGCAGCGATGCCTCGGTCGGCGGCGGCGGCGTGCGCACGAGCCAGTAGGCGCCGGCACACACGATCAGCGTGGCGAGCGACGCAGCGACGAGACGACCGGTCCCGAACCACTCGACCCACGCCCGTGCCCGGTCGGCCACCGACTGCGGCGCAGCGGGCCTCGACAGGGGTTCCACCATCGACCTCCTCGACGGAGATGGCGCGTAGTGCGCCAGAGCATCAGGAGGAAGTCGGTGTGGGCGACGCTATCGGCTCAGCCCGACGATGCCGCCCGCCAGAAGGCGCGGTAGCTGGGGTACTCGACGGCCTCGGTGACCCATCCGGATCGCACCAGTTCGGCGTGCAGCCGGGGCAGGTTGTACCAGGGCACCCCCATGTCGACGTGGTGGGCGAGATGCCAGCCGGTGTTGTACGGCACCATCCAGTAGCGGGCGAGGCGGCTCTGGTGGATCACGTGGGTGGTGAGGCGGCGGTCCTTGGAGCGCACCATCCCGCCGTGCTCGGCGATCGAGCGGAGGCGGTTCGACACCTTCCACAACGTCGACCACGACACGATCCACACGACGTAGGCCAACGGGCGCATGAACACGATCGACGCGCCGAGCATCACGGCGTGCACGGCGAGGATCTGTTTGGCCTCGGTCTGCCCGCGACGCAGGGCCTGGTACAGCGAGCGGAAGTTCTTCGAGGCGCTGTTGCCGGTCAGGTCGCGACGCAGCTTGCGGTGCCACGAATCACGCGGGATCGGATAGCCGACGTACAGGCCGAGGTCGGGTTCGTCGGGGCCCATCTCGTCGCGATGGTGGGCGAAGTGGGCCCGACGGTACGCGAGCATCGCCTGGTAGGTGGGGTACGCGAGCAGCCAGCGTCCGACGCCGTCGTTCAACCACCGTTTGGTGAACAGCAGACGGTGCGCCGCCTCGTGGGCGAGGATGTTGAGGCAGACGTGCCCGCGGGCCATCAGCACCAATGCCAACAGGTAGGACCACCAGGTGTGGATCCACGCCGCCGCGATCACGACGCCGAACGACTGCAACAGCGTGGCTGTCACGGCCAGGGCGTTGCGCAGGTTCGAGATGCGTCGCAGTTCGTTGCGCAGCGGCGGCAACGGTTTGCCGCGGTCGTTCAACCGGTCGGTCGGCAGGACGTCGGGGAGCGCCTCGGGTGGCGGCACCATCGTGCGTTGCGCGCTGGGCGATGCCATCTGCGTCATGGAGTCGATGTTACACTTCGTGATCGCTGTGCTCAACTCCCGTACGATCATTCCGGCGGTGGACACCCCCGAACTGCGCCCGCTCACGCCTCGCTCGATCGTGCTGTCGGTGCTGCTCGGCTCCCATCCCCCCTCGATGCCGGTGCGCCGCCTCCTCGACTTCACGTCCCTGTTCGGCATCGACGACGGCACCGTTCGCACGGCGCTGTCGCGCATGGTCGCCTCCGGTGAACTCGTCGGCGAGGACGGCGTCTACCGCCTCGGCGACCGGCTGCTGACCCGCCAGCGCGAGCAGGACGCCGGGCGGCTCGACCCACCCGAAACGTGGGACGGCAGCTGGTGGGTCGTCGTCGTCACCGCCGAACGCCGCTCACAGGCCCAACGGCGCGACTTCCGCGCCCGAGCCCTCGGCGCCCGGCTCGGCGAACTCCGCGCCGACACCTGGCTCCGGCCCGCCAACGTCGCCATCCCGCTCGACCTCGACGGCGTGGCCGTCACGCGGGGGCCGCTCGTCACCGGCGACGACGTCGACGTCGCCCGGCGCCTGTGGGACCTCGACGCGCTCGATCGCCGGGCCCGGGCCCACCGCGCCGCGCTCGACCACCGGGTCACCGAACTCGCCGACGGTGGCGACGACGCGCTGCGCGACGCCTTCGTCGATCTCGCCGCCGCGCAGCGCTACCTGCGCGCCGAACCGCAGCTGCCGGCGCCGCTGGCACCGTCGACGGCACCGGCCGACCTGCGGCGCCGGTACGACGCCGCCGTCGCCGTCTTCCAGGATCGCCTGCGCCGGTTCTTCGATCGCGCTCAGTAGAGCTGGGACGTCAACTTGCGGCGGTACTCCGCCGTGCGAGGGTCGTGCGGGCCCATCAGTTCGAGGAGGTCGACGTATTTCTGGCGGGCGTCGTCGTCGGTCTTGACCTGGGACAGCAACGACGTGAGCTGTTCGTCGTAGTCGTCGGTCGGGGCGTCGCCGATGCGGGCGAGAGCAGCGACGTGACGGGTCCGGTCGGACGGGGGAATCCGCTCCAGCAGCGCCAGCGCCTCGTCGTTGTCGCCGTTGGCGATCAGCAGTTCGGCGAGCGCCACGATGGCATCCTCGTTGGCCGGCTCCATCGACAACGCGAGGCGAAGACTGCCCTCGTCGCCCGCTGCGATCAACTCGCTGACCGCGAGTTCCTCCTGGCTGGGCAGCAGGCCGTCGACGAACTCCTTGACGGCGTGCTCGGGGTAGGAGCCCATGAATCCGTCGACCACTGCGCCGTCCTTGAGGGCGTACACGGCCGGGATCGACTGCACCTTGAACGCCTGGCTGAGGCCCGGGTTCTCGTCGACGTTGACCTTGGCGAGCACCACCTTGCCACCGGTCTCGTCGACGACCTTCTCGATGATCGGGCCGAGCGTCTTGCACGGCCCGCACCACGGCGCCCACAGGTCGACGACGACGGGCACCTCCTTGGACTTGTCGAGGACCTCGGTCTGGAAGTTGGCGTCGGTGACGTCGATGGCTGCCATGGCTGCAACGCTAGCGGTGGTCGCTGAGTACCCTCGGGACGATCATGAACGACGAGATCATCGACGTGCCCGGCATCGACGTCCCCGCCGTCACGGCGTGGCTCGAGACGAACGTCGAGGGCGCCGTCGGGCCGTTCACGTTCGACGTGATCGCCGGCGGGCACTCCAACTTGACGTTCCGGGTCACCGGCGCCGACGGAACCCGGCTCGTCCTACGACGCCCGCCGCTCGGCCACGTGCTGGCGAGCGCCCACGACATGGGCCGCGAACACCGCATCCTGTCGGGTCTGCAGACCTCGGCGGTCCCCGTCCCGCCCGTCAAGGGTTTCTGCGACGACGCTGCGGTCAACGGCGCACCGTTCTACGTGATGGGGTTCGTCGACGGCCACGTGCTGCGTGACCGGGCGGCGTCGGAGGCTGCGCTCGTCGACGAGGCGGCGCGAGCAACGGCGAGTCGATCTCTCGTCGACACGATGGCCGCCATCCACGCCGTCGACCTCGACACGGCCGGGCTCGGCGATCTCGGCCGGCACGAGGGCTACATCGAGCGCCAGCTCAAGCGGTGGTACGGCCAGTGGAACCAGGGCAAGACCCGCGAACTCGCTGCCGTCGACCGCGTGTACGAGGGGCTGCTGGCTCGGGTACCCGAACAGGGGCCGGCCACGATCGTGCACGGCGACTACCGCCTCGACAACTGCATGGTCGGCGACGACGGCCAGGTCGTCGCTGTGCTCGACTGGGAGATCTGCACGCTCGGCGACCCGCTCGCCGACGTCGGGTTGCTGCAGGTCTACTGGAACGGACCCGACGACGAGGAAGGGGCGTGGAGCGGCTCGGCGACGTCGGCGCCGGGGTTCTGGAACCGACCGCAGCTCGTCGAGCGCTACGCCGAGGTGTCGGGCCGTGACCTGTCGCAGCTCGACTTCTACGTGGCGTTCGCGTTCTGGAAGCTCGCCTGCATCATCGAGGGGGTCTACTCGCGCTATCTCGGCGGGGCTCTCGGCGACCGCCCACCGGAGGAGTTGGCGCCGTTCAAGCTGCAGGTCGAACAGGCAGCCGCCAGCGCCGAGCGCTACCTGGACGCGTTGACATGACCGATCCGCCGGGCGACCGTCGCCACGACGACGCCTACGAGTGGCTGGTCGACGAGCCCATGCTCCACGAGCCGGTGCTGGTCGTGATGCTCACCGGCTGGATCGATGCCGCGGGCGCCGCCGCCGCGGCCGCTGACGCCCTCGCCAAGGAGTGCGAGACGTCGCCGCTGGTGCGCTTCGATGACGACACCTTCATCGACTACCGGGCCCGACGGCCGGTCATGGAACTGCGCGACGGCGTCAACACCGACCTCGTGTGGTCGACGATCGAGCTCCGCGCCGGCCGGTCGTCGTCGGGTCGCGACGTCCTCGTGCTCGTCGGCCCGGAACCCGACATGGCCTGGCACCGTTTCGCCCGCGCCGTGTCCGACATCGCGGTCGAACTCGGCGTGACGAAGATGGTGGCGTTCGGCGCGTACCCGTTCGCTGCGCCGCACACGCGCACACCGCGGCTGTCGGTGTCGTCGCCGTCGACCGACGTGCTCGCCGACGTCACGTTCGCCCGCAGCTCGGTCGACGTGCCGGCCGGGATGGCGGCGGCACTCGAGCACGCGCTCCACGCGGCGAAGATCCCGGCGCTCGGGATCTGGGTGCAGGTGCCCCACTACGTCGTCGCGCTCCCCTACCCGGCGGCGTCGGTGGCGCTGCTCGACGGCTTGACCGAGGCGACCGGCATCGAGGTCGCCGCTGCCGACCTGCGCGCCGCCGTCGGGCCGCAGCGTCAGCGCATCGACGCCTCGATCGCCGACAACGACGACCACGTCACGATGCTGCGCCAACTGGAGGAGCTCTACGACGCGTCGACCGACGGCGACGTCGCCCCCGGTCCGGCGTTCGAGATGCGCTCGGGCGACGAACTCGCCGACGAGATCCAGCAGTTCCTCCGCGACCAGGACTGACCGGCGCGTCGGGGTCGGGTCCGGACGGGCAGGTGCGCGTCGGGGTCGGGTCCGGACGGGCAGGAGGGTCTAGCGTCGGGTCGATGAAGATCGACGGAGGCATCTCGACCGACCTGCGCAGCGTGCCTCAGCAGGCCAAGGACGTGGAGGCGGCGGGCTACTCGGGTGCCTGGACGGCCGAGACGTCGCACGACCCGTTCCTGCCGCTGTTGCTCGCAGCCGAACACACCGAGACGCTGGAGCTCGGCACGTCGATCGCGGTGGCGTTCGCGCGCAACCCGATGACGCTCGCCAACACGGCGTGGGACCTGCAGGCGTACTCCGAGGGCCGGTTCATCCTCGGCCTCGGCAGCCAGATCAAGCCCCACATCACCAAGCGGTTCTCGATGGAGTGGAGCAAGCCGGCCGCGCGCATGCGCGAGATGGTGTTGGCCATGCGGGCGATCTGGAACACCTGGCTGACCGGCGAGAAGCTCGACTTCCGCGGCGAGTTCTACACCCACACGTTGATGACGCCGTTCTTCACGCCCGACGCGAAGGACCTCGACGGGTTCGGCCCGCCGAAGGTGTTCCTCGCCGGCGTCGGCGAGCTGATGACCGAGGTCGCCGGCGAGGTGTGCGACGGGTTCATCTGCCACGGCTTCACCACCGAGCGCTACCTGCGCGAGGTCACGATCCCGGCACTCGAACGGGGACGGGCCAAGGCGGGCAGGACGATGGAGGGATTCGAGATCATCGGCCCGTCGTTCGTGGTCACCGGCAACGACGACGCCCAGATCGCCAAGGCTGCCGCCGCCACCCGCCAGCAGATCGCGTTCTACGGCTCCACGCCCGCGTACCGCGGGGTCTTGGAGATCCACGGTTGGGGCGGCCTGCAGGACGAACTCAACGCGCTGTCCAAGCAAGGCGAGTGGGAGCAGATGGGCACGCTGATCGACGACGAGATCCTCGACACCTTCGCCGTCGTCGGCGAACCCGAGGCGATCGCCCCCGAGCTGTCGAAGCGCTACGGCGACGTCATCCAGCGACTCAGCTTCTACGCCCCCTACGCCAGCGACCCCGAACGCTGGTCGGCCGTCATGGCGGCCCTGCGCGCCGCGTGACGATTGCAGCAGGGCCCTGACCGCTGGTGCAATCGTCGGTGGGAGTCCGGCTTCAGCTGCCGGAGCCGTCGTTCTCGCACTGGAAGGCGAACGACCCGGGGGCCGTTTCGCCGGTGAAGACGTTGCTGAACGTGCCCTGACCCCTGATGGTCAACGCGTCGAAGTCCAGCTCGACCTCCAGGTCGTCGGGTCCATCGGCGACCCCTGGTCCGGCAATCCAGTAGTACGTCTCCTGGTCCTCGACACGGGCCTCGTTCGTGCCGTCCTGGCTCTGGCCTGCCGAGAAGGAGACATCGTCGTCGCCGTCGAGCGTCCCCCACGCCACACCGCTCGGCGGGAGTCCGTCGACGTTCTGCACGAAGCACTGTCCGGTGGTCATCGGCAGGGTCCGCTCCCAGACCTGCGAACCGATCCTGATCGTGTTCATGTCGGCCGGAGCGACCGACTCTGGCGCAGCGCCGGGCTCCGAGTCCTCATCGACGTCCGCCTCGAGTTCCCCCGACGCATCGGGCGCAGCCGTGTCGACGGCGGGCAGATCCAGGTTCCCGAGATCATCGCCCCCACAACTCACCACGACCACGGCGAACACGGTGGACAACACGGCGATCGGCTTCACGACTCCCCCTCTTCGGTCGGCTGCCGCGCCCAACCTAGCGACGACAGTGCACCGTGTCGACCGCTCCGGAGACGAGTGAACGGTCAGTGGGCGTGGGCGACGGTGTCGGCGCGGCGGCGCAGGCGCCCACCGAAGACGTAGGCGACGATGAAGAACGCTGCCGCGGTCAGCACGATGGTCGGACCCGACGCCACGTCGAGGTGGTAGCTGGCGTTCATCCCGATGAAGCCGCTGGCGGCGCCGATCGCCGCCGACAGACCGAGCATCTTGGCGAAGCTGTCGGTGAGCATCCGAGCCACGACCGCCGGGACGACGAGGGTGGCGGCGATCAGCGTCACCCCCATCACGTTCATCGTCGCCAACACCGTGGCCGACAGCACGACCATCAGCAGCGCGTCGATCCAGGCGGTGCGCACCCCGGTGGCGGCGGCCACCTCGGTGTCGAAGGTGGTGAACAGCAACTGGCGGTAGAAGCCGAACACGATCGCCGCCGTCGCCAACGCCACGGCGACGATCAGCCACACGTCGGTGGTGGTCACCCCGAGCACGTTGCCGAACAGCAGCGCGTCGGCGTTGCGTCCGGGCGACCCGTAGAGCTGCACGAGCGCCAGACCGAGCGCGAACGACGCCGTGGTGACCACGCCGATGGCGGCGTCGGAGCCGATGGGACGGCGCCGCACGATGCCGCCGACGGCGAGCGCCGTGACGACGCCCCACACCCCGGCGCCGAGGAACAGGTTCACGCCGACCAGCCCGGCGACGGCGTAGCCACCGAAGATCGAGTGCGACAGGCCGTGGCCGATGTAGCTCATGTTGCGCAACACGACATAGCAGCCGACGAGGCCGCACAGCGCGCCGGCGATCGTGGCGACGTAGAGGCCGTTGCGGAAGAACTCGAACTCGAACGGCCGGATCAGCTCGGCCCAGGTCATGCCGAATCCCCCGCCGCTCGGCGCCGCATCGGGGTGACGGTCGCGTCGACCGCCGCGTCGACCACGACGCGCATCCCGCCGTGCTCGAGCACCTCCATCGGCGAGCCGTAGGTGCGTTCGAGCACGTCGGACACCAGCACCTCGTCGGGTCGCCCGGCACCGATCACCGACCGGTTCAGGCACACCACGGTCGGCAGGTGGGCGGCGATGCCGTTGAGGTCGTGCGTCGTCAGCACGATCGTCAGGCCGTCGGCGTTGAGGTCGTCGAGGAGATGCAGCACGTCGTGACGCGTCCGTACGTCGAGGCCCGACGTCGGTTCGTCGAGGAAGATCACCGACGCGTCGGTGAACAGCGCCCGGGCGAGGAACACACGCTGCTGCTGCCCACCGGAGAGCTCGCGGATGTGGCGATGGGCCAGTCCGCCGAGGCCGAGCCGGTCGAGCACCTCGGCGATCTCGGCGCGTTCGCGCCTGTTGATCCACGGCAGCCGCAGGCCCCGGGCGCGCGCCATGCCGACGCACTCGGCCACGGTGACGGGGAAACTCCAGTCGATCGTCTCCACCTGCGGGACGAGCCCGACGGTGACCCCTGGAGCGCGCCGCACGGTGCCCGAGACCGGGCGGACCGTGCCGAGCATCACCTTGAGCAGCGTCGACTTGCCAGACCCGGACGGACCGACGATGCCGACGAGATCGCCGGGTTCGACCGTGAGGTCGACGTCGATCAGCACCGGTGCGCCGCCGTCGTAGTTGACGGTCGCCCGATCGACCGCGATCAGCCCGCCGGCCGAGCTCGGTGAACCGACCGGCAAGGACGACAGGGTCATCGAGCGGACCCGATCACTGTGGGTACTCGGCGTTGTCGGGGACGACGTCGCGGACCTCGAAATCAGCGAGCGCCGAGGCGTCACCACCGAGTGCTTCGGTCATCGTGATGAAGTTGAACTTCATCAACCCCAGCCAGGAGTGGTCGGCGTCACCGGGTGCTCCGGGTAGGTCGTCGTCGCGCAGGTCGTCGACGTAGGTGGCGCCGGTCTCGTTGGCGATCTGTTCGAGCACCGGCGACGGGAACACCTCCGAGCCGAACACCGCAGTGACGTTCTCGGCTTCGATCTGCTCGATCAGGTCGACCACCTCGGCGGGGGTCGGGTCGCCGAAGTCGGACGGTTGGACGGCTCCGATCACGTTCCAACCATAGGTGTCCGCGAAATAGGCGTACGCGTCGTGGTACGTGACGAGCTTGCGCTCCTCCTCGGGGATCGTGGCGAACGCCTCGGAGATCGCGGCGTCGAACTCGTCGACGAGCGCCTCGAACTCGGCGAAGTTGGCGTCGTACTGCTCGGCGCAGTCCGGATCGAGCGCACCCATCTCCTCGCGGATGATGTCGGCGTAGACCTTGACCAGCGTCGGGTCGGTCCACAGGTGGGGGTTCGGCTTGCCGCCGTCCTCGGGGAACGAGAAGTCGTACTTGTACTGCTCGGGCGAGATCGTGCGGTCGCCGAGCTCGACGACCTCCACGCCGTCGTCGACGTTGGCGAGCGCGAGTTCCTTCGTCGGCTCCTCCAGCACGAGGCCGTTGATGAACACGATGTCGGCGGTGGTCATCACCTCGGCCGCCGAGGGTGGGGGTTCGAACGTGTGGGAGTTGGTGCCCTCGGGCACGATGCCGACGATCTCGGCGCAGTCGCCGATCACGTTGGCGGCGATCGAGGTGATCGGTGCGACGGTGGTGACGACCTGCAGCGTGTCGTCGGACGAGCCGTCGGCGCTGACGCCATCGGCGTCGGAGGAGTCGTCGCTGCCACAGGCCGCGACGACGGCCACGAGGGCGAGAGTGGCGGACCCGGCCAGCAGCCGCCGGCCGAGGGAGGATGAAGAGGTTCGTGTCACGGCGGAGCACGCTACATGCGACCTGTTCGCAATACGGTGCTGTCCGCGGAGTTTTTCGTCACCGACGTTCCGTGCGCCCAGCGAGCATCGTCGGCGGGTGTTGGGTATGGTCCCGCAGATGCCCGCCGCCTGCTGGAACGACGCGCTCATCGTCTCCGGACCCCTCGATGCCCGGCGGGTCGACGAGATCATCGACCTCGTCTGCGCCGGGGCGACCGCACTGGTGGCTGCCCCGCAACCCGGCGACGAGCACCTCACTGCGCTCACCGGGGTCGAGCCGATCGCCGATCTGCCCCGTACGGAGTGGTTCGTCACGCTCGCCGACGCCGGCGCCGCCGTTCGTCTGGAGGGCGAGGTCGCGGTGACCTCGGCGCTGCGACCGCTGCGTCCCGTCACCGACGGCGTGACGATCGCAGCGACCACCAGCATCCGCTTCGAGCACCTGCCGGCGCTGACGGTGCGCACGCTCGGCGCCGGACGCGTCGTCACCACCGGCGTCACCGATCTCGACGCGCTGCGCGCCCACCCCACACTGCGTCGATTCGTCGAACGCCTGCTGCACCCGGTCGCCACCGACCGCACGACCGATCTCGGCGTCGGTGTGGTCGGCTACGGCCCGTTCGGCGGGATGGGCTACCTGCACGGCCTGGCGGCCACGGAGACCGACGGGCTCGCCCTGGTCGCCGCTGCCGATTCGGCGCCCGAGCGGCTCGTCGCCGCCCGCGCCGACTTCGCCGACCTCGTCGCCCACGACACCGCCGACTCGCTGGCTGCCGACCCCGCGGTCGACATCGCGATCATCGCCACCCCTCCGGTGCTGCACGCCGGCCTGGCCCTGAAGCTGCTGCGGGCGGGCAAGCACGTCGTCATCGAGAAGCCGATGTGCCTGCGACGCGACGACGCCGACGAGATCATCGCCACCGCCGCCGAGGTCGACCGCACCGTCACCGTCCACCAGAGCCGACGCTGGGACCGCGACTGGCTCACCCTGCGCGAGATGACCGGCCGCGGTGACATCGGCGAGGTGTTCAACATCGAGACCTTCGTCGGCGGGTTCGAACACCCGTGCCGGGCCTGGCACTCGGAGGACTCGATCTCCGGTGGCGCCATCTACGACTGGGGATCGCACCACGTCGACTGGATCGTGCAGCTGTACGGCTCGGCCCCGCGGCGCGTGCTCTGCAGCAGCCACACCCGCGTCTGGCACGACACCACCAACGCCGACCAGCTCTCGCTGTGGATGCAGTGGGACGACGGCCGAGAGGCCACGTTCCGCCAGAGCGACGTGTGCGCCATCCGTCGACCCAAGTTCCACGTCCAGGGCACACGGGGAACGATCGAGGGGCACTACCGGCCGCTGCGCACCGACTCGGTCGTCCCTGGCCGCGGCCACGTCGAGGACGTCTCCCACCACGCCGAGGCACCGGTCGATCTCACCGTCGCCACCTACGAGGGTCCGCGCGGCATCCGTGAAGCACGTGTGGCACCGGCGCCGTCGCCGGGGTGGGGGTTCCATCGCAACCTGGCCGACCACCTGCTCCTCGGCGAGCCGCTGGCGGTGCGACCCGAGCAGTCACGCGACGTCGTCGCCGTGCTCGAAGCCGGGCACCGCTCGGGCGCCAACGGCGGCGAGTTGATCGAACTGCGGTGACGGGCGCGAGCATCGGCTTCGGCGTCATCGGCGCACGCTCGATGGTCGCCACCCGCGCCGTGATGCCGGCCATCGATGCCACTGCCGGCACCCACCTGGCGGCGGTCTCGGCGCTCGGCGGCCCCGTTCCCGAACGCTGGGCGCACCTCGGCGCCGGGCTCTACGACGACGTCATCGAACATCCCGACGTCGACGTCGTCTACGTCCCCCTGCCCAACGGCATGCATCTCGAATGGGTCGAACGGGCGATCGACGCCGGCAAGCACGTGCTGTGCGAGAAGCCCCTGGCGCCGACCGTCGCCGAGGCGCGGCGCATGGCGGAGCACGCCGAACGGGCCGGGACCCTGCTCGCCGAAGCCTGGATGACACCGTTCGACGCCCGCTGGCGGGCCGCGCTCGAGCTGGTGGGCGCCGGCGAGATCGGCACGCCGCTCGACATCGACGTCTCGTTCACGTTCACGATCGGTCCCGAGGCCGCCGACAACTACCGTTGGTCGATCGAGCAGGGCGGCGGCGCCCTGCTCGACGTCGGCGTCTACTGCCTCGGCCCGATCGTCGAGCTGTGGGGAGCCGTACCCGACCTCGTCGAGGCCACCGCGCTCTGGCACGTCACGGGTGTCGACGCCCGGACCGAGGCGACCCTGGAGTGGATCGACGGACGCCAGGCCCGCATCCGCTGCTCGTTCGTCGACGCCGAGGAGCAGCGCCTCGAGATCATCGGCGACCGGGCGTCGCTCGTGCTCGACGCCGATGCCCACACCGGCGGGGCATCGACGATCCTGCTCGCCCGCGGCGACGGTACCGTGCAACGCACGATGGTCACCCCGAACGACCCATACCGCTCGATGGTCGAAGCGGTCGCCGCCGCCGCGCGCGGTGACGCCCCCTGGCCCCGCCCCCTGTCGTCGACGCTCGAGCTGCTGACGCTCGTCGAACGAATCGCCGAGACCAGCCGATGAGCCGGCCGATGACCGGACCGCGCCACGAGTTCCATCCGCTGTCCTCCGGCGTCGAGCTGCATGCCGTGCACTGGACCCCGTCCGATCCGGTCGACGACACCCTTCCACCGTGGCTCCTCGTCCACGGGCTGGCGTCGAACGCCCGGCTCTGGGACGGCGTCGCCCGACGCCTCGCCGAGCGGGGCCACGACGTCGTCGCCGTCGACCAGCGCGGTCACGGCCGCTCGTCGAAGCCCGACGACGGCTACGACATGGTGACCGTCGCCGACGACCTCCGGCTGCTGGTCGACACCCTCGGCTGGGAGCGTCCGGCCGTCGCCGGCCAGTCGTGGGGCGGCAACGTCGTGCTCGAGCTCGCCGCGCTCCATCCCGACGCCGTGCACACGGTCGCCTGCGTCGACGGCGGCTTCATCGACCTCGCCGCCAAGTTCCCCGTCTGGGACGATGCGGCAGTCGCGCTCGCCCCGCCCCGTCTCGCCGGCACGCCGCTCGACCAGGTCGTCGGCTGGCTCACCGAGTCGGCCGCCGACTGGCCCGAGGAGGGCCGTCTGGGCACGCTCGCCAACTTCGAGGTGCGCGACGACGGCACGATCGCACCGTGGCTGACCTTCGAGCGGCACCTGATGGTGCTGCGCGGCCTCTGGGACCACCAACCGTCCACCCGGTATCCGCACCTCCATGTGCCCGCCCTGTTGATCGGTGCCGACACCGGCGATGTCGCCTGGTCGCACTCGAAGCACGAGGCCGTCGACGCTGCGCTCGCCGCGCTCCCCCGAGGACGCGCCGAGTGGTTCAGCCCCGCCCACCACGACGTCCACGCCCAGCGCCCCGGCGAGGTCGCCGACCTGCTGCACCGCGCCGTGACCGAGACCGACTTCTTCCCCCACCGCCCGGAGACCGCATCGTGACCCTGCCCCGCATCCTCGCCATCATGGGGTCCGGCGAGACGGCCCCGACGATGAAGGCGCCGCACCGCGCCATCTTCGACCGGCTCGGACCCGGTCGAGCCGTCGACGCCGTCCTGCTCGACACGCCGTTCGGCTTCCAGGAGAACGCCGAGATCCTGGCCGCCAAGGCCACCGAGTACTTCCGCGATGCGGTCGGGCGAGAGGTGGCGGTCGCCGGCCTCGGCCGGACCGACACCGGCGACGTCGTGGCCGTCGAGCGGGCGATCTCGAAGATCCGCAACGCCGGTTGGGTGTTCGCCGGGCCGGGCAGTCCGACGTTCGCGCTCCAGCAGTGGAGCGGCACGCCGGTGCCCGACGCCCTCGCCGAGAAGCTCCGCTCGGGTGGGGCGGTCGTGTTCTCGTCGGCGGCGGCGCTGACGCTCGGTGTGGTGACGGTGCCGGTGTACGAGGTCTACAAGGTCGGCGTCGACCCGTACTGGCTCGACGGATTGAACCTGCTCGCCGAGATCGGGGTCAACGCCGCGGTCATCCCGCACTACGACAACGCCGAGGGCGGCAACCACGACACCCGCTTCTGCTATCTCGGTGAGCGACGCCTGCGGATGCTGGAGCCCGAACTCCCCGACGGTGCCTTCGTCCTCGGCATCGACGAGCACACCGGCATCGTGATGGACCTCGACGCCGACACCGCCGAGATCGTCGGCAAGGGCGCCGTCACCCTGCGCCGCGACGGCGAATCGGTCCGCCTCGAGTCCGGCCGGACCATCCCCCTCGACACCCTCCGCGACGGCCACCATGTCTCCAGTGCCCATGTCTCCGACGCCAGCACACCGGGGTCAGACCTCGGTCTGACCCCTGGCCCAAGTGACAGCGGCACCACGGAAGGAGCAACCAACCTCGGGGTTCCGGACTCGCTCGCCGCCGCCACGCGCCTGCACGAGGCGGGGTTCGATGCCGCCCTCGACGCGCGCGACGCCGACGCCGCGGTCGCAGCGATCCTCGAGCTCGAATCCGCCATCGTCGAGTGGTCGCGCGACACCCTGCAGTCCGACGACGTCGACCGCGCCCGCGCCGCGCTGCGTTCGATGATCGTCCGTCTCGGCGCCGCGGCCACCGAGGGCATACGCGACATCCGCGAGGTGCTCGGCCCGGTGGTCGAAGCGGCACTGGCCGCTCGTGTCGTTGCCCGCTCGGAGAAGGCGTTCGCCGTCGCCGACGCGCTCCGCGACGAACTCGTCGCCGCCGGCATCGAGGTCCGCGACACCGCCGACGGCGTCGAGTGGTTGGTCGTCGAGGACTGACGAGGCTCAGTCGGCCAGCGTCGCCAGACGCTCGCCACGGATCTCGACGGGCTGGGAGAGCTGCTCGACCGTCAGGTGGCACTTGCTCCAGTGACCGGGCTCGAGCTCGATCATCTCGGGCTCGATCACCTCGCACAGACCCTCGATGGCACGGTGACACCGGGTGTGGAACACGCAGCCCGACGGCGGGTTGGCCGGCGACGGGATCTCGCCGCCCAGCGGGATGCGGTTCTCGGTCTCGCCGTCGATCGAGGGTACCGCCGACAGCAGCGCCTCGGTGTAGGGGTGGTGCACGCCGCGGAAGATCTGGTCGGTGTCGGCCAGCTCCATGATGCGCCCGAGGTACATCACCGCGATGCGGTCGGCGAGGTAGCGGACGACGCCGATGTCGTGGCTGATGAACAGATAGCTCGTGCGCTCATCGTTCTGCAGATTGGCGAGCAGGTTGAGGATCGCCGCCTGCACCGAGACGTCGAGCGCCGACGTCGGTTCGTCGCACACCACGATCCGCGGGTCACCGGCGAAGGCACGGGCGATGGCGACGCGCTGTTTCAGACCGCCGGACAGCTGGCGGGGTCGCATGTCGAGGTGACGGGGTGACAGACGCATCGCCTCGGCCAACTCGGTGACCCGGCGATCGGCCTCCTTGCCCTTCACCCCGGTCAGCTTGACCACGGTGCGCTTCAGGATCCGCCGGACGGTCCACGAACGGTTGAGCGCCGAGTCGGGGTTCTGGAACACCATCTGCATGGCCCGGATCGACGATTCGCGCCGCTCGGTCGCCGTCGCCCGCACGGGTCGGCCGTCGAGGGTGATCACGCCGCCCTCGTCGGGCGGGTGGATGCCGAGCAGGGTCTTGGCGAGCGTCGACTTGCCCGAGCCGGACTCGCCGACGAGGCCGAGCGTCTCTCCCTCGGCGAAGCCGAGATCGACGCTCACGAGGGCGGGGACGTCGTGGCCGCGCTGGCGGAACGTCTTCGACACGCCGCTGAGTTCGAGAACGGTCTCGGTGCCGACCTCGAACACGTTCGTCGTCGCCGCCGGCGTACGGATGGACTCGACACGGTCGAGGTGATGACAGCGCGTCCAGTGCGTGTCGTCGACCTGGACGACGGGCGGCGTCACGGTCCGGCACGTCTCGTCGGCGAGCGGGCACCGGTCGACGTAGACGCAGGTCGGCAACGCGGCGCCGATCTGGGGCAGGTTGCCCGGGATCGTGAACAGCTCGCGGTCGGTCTTGCGCAGGCCCTTGCGGGGAATGGCGTTCAACAGCCCCATCGTGTACGGGTGCTTGGGAGACTCGAACACGTCCTGGGCCTCGCCCTGTTCGACGATCTTGCCGGCGTACATCACGCCGACGCGGTCGCACATCGAGCGGATGACGCCGAGGTTGTGGGCGATCAGCAAGATGGCCGCGTTGGTCTCGTGACGCAGGTCGCGCACGAGGTCGAGCACCTCGGCCTCGACGGTGGCGTCGAGGCCGGTGGTCGGCTCGTCCAGCACGAGCAGCTGCGGGTCGCCGGCGAGGGCCATGGCGATCACGACGCGCTGCAGCATGCCGCCGGAGAGCTGGTGGGGGTAGCGGTCCATCACGCGCTTCGGATCGGCGATCTTCACCCGTTCGAGGGCGTACTCGGCGCGGAGCATCGCCTGCTTCTTGTCGAGACCGAGGATGCGGAACGATTCCGCGACCTGACGACCGATGCGCAGGGCCGGGTTCAGCGCCTGGACCGGGTCCTGGTAGACCATCGACGCGTCGTGGGAGCGGAACCGGCGCAGCTCGGCCCGCGTCATGTCGGTGACGTCCTGGCCGGCGGCGAGGATTCGTCCACCCTGGATGATGGCGTTGTCCGGCATGTAGCGCATCGCGGCGTAGGCCGTGGTCGACTTGCCACATCCCGACTCGCCGACGAGGCCGTAGGCCTCGCCGGGGCGGACGTCGAAGCTGACACCGCGCAGCACGGCGCGCGGCACGCCCCGTACTTCGTAGGCCAGCTCGAGATCCTGGATCGAGAGGACCGCATCGGCGTACTGGCCGACGGTCTGGTCGCTGGCCTGGTCGGCGGCCTGGTCGTTGGTCTGATCGTCGTTGCTCATGCTTTCGACACCCGATCGAGCGAGTCGGCGATCAGGTTGACCGCGATGACGAGGCTGGCGATGGCCAGCGCCGGGAAGACCGAGGGCCACCACTGGTCGGCCTGGATCAGCCCGTAGTTGTTGGCGACGTCGCGCCCCCAGTCGGCCGAGGTCGCATCGTCCGCGGTGAGACCGAGGAACGCCAGGGTGGCAACGGTGAAGATGGCGTATCCGACGCGGACGGTGAACTCGACCACGACGACACTGGTGATGTTCGGGAGGATCTCTCGCACCATCACGTAGAGGTTGTTCTCCCCGCGCAGTTTCGCCGAGGTGACGTAGTCGAGCTGGGCCTCGGCCATCACGGTCGATCTGACGGTGCGGGTCACCACGGGGGTGAAGAGCACGGCGATCGTGACGATGATGACCAGCCGGCTGCGGCCGAAGATCACCAGCACCATCAGCGCCAGGAGGATCACCGGGATGGAGAGGAACGCCTCGATGATGCGGCTCATGATCTCGTCGGTCCACCCACGGACGTAGCCCATGATCAGACCGAGCAGCGTCCCGGCGACGACCGAGAGCGCAGCGGCGATCGGAGCGAGGATCAGCACCGGTCTGGCGCCGTAGATCACGCGGGCGAAGACGTCGTTGCCGATGGCGTCGGTACCGAACCAGGCGTCGGCGCTCGGGCCGGTTCGGGGAATCGTCGACCCGTCGGCGAGCCGCACGACCTCGTTCGGTCCCCACTGCGTGAACACGCCGGGAGCGATCGCACAGAGGATCCAGAACGCGACGATCAGTGACCCGATCACGAACGCCGGGCTGGTGAGCAGGAGCTTGCGGCGTTCGGCGCGGATCTTGCGCCGTTCGGCCGCGGCGAGGAGCGCGCCGTCCTCGGCCTCGTCCTCGGTGTCGTACTTGTCCTCGGGCTCGACGGGGAGCGTCGGTGCCTCGTCTCCCTGGAGCGCATCGGAGTTCGACTCGAGGGTCGCTCGGCGGGTGAGGTTGAGCTCGGCTTCGTCGTCGGTCGCGCTACTCATTGGTTCCCCAGGTTCATCCGGGCCCGCGGGTTCATCCAGGCGATGATCAGGTCGGCGCCGAGCGTGCAGATCATGAAGATCACCGCGACCGTGATGACCCCGGCCTGCAGCAGCGGGAAGTCGGGGGTGGTCGCCGCCCGGAAGATCAGCCGGCCGAGGCCGGGGTAGTTGAACACGATCTCGAGGCCGACCAGCCCGCCGAACAGGTACCCGATCTGGGTACCGGTGACGGCCACGGTCGGCTGGAGGCTGTTGCGCAACACGTGCCGCCGCAACACCTTCGACGTGCTCAGCCCCTTCATGTACGCCGTTCTGGTGTAGTCGGCGTCGAGCGCCGAGATCGTGCCGGCACGCGTGATGCGGGCGATGTAGCCGAAGTACACCGCCACGATCGCGAGCGCGGGCAGGAGCAGGTACTCGATCTCACCGAACAGGCTGGTGCCGGGGGGGATGTCGGAGATCGCCGGGAGCCAGCCGAGGCGCACCCCGATCAGGTACTGCAGCACGACGCCGGACACGAACTCGGGAATCGATGCGCTCGCCAGACCGAAGGTGACGATCGAGCGGTCGACGAGGGTGTCCTTGCGCCGAGCGGCGATCACGCCGGCGAGAATGCTGATCGGCAGCGTCAGCAGCAGGCCGAGGAAGACGAGTTTGGCCGAGTTCGCCAGTGCCGGCTGCACGAGGTCGATGACCTGGACGCCGGGGCTCGAGAACGACTCGCCGAAGTCGAGGGTGCCGACGGACACCAGCAGGTTCCAGAACTGGACGAAGAACGGGTCCTCGAGGCCGAGTTGTTCGTTCAGGGCATCGACGCGTTCCTGTGGTGCGAACGGGCCGGCCAGACGACGGGCGGTGTCGCCCGGCGTCAGCCAGGTCAACATGAACACGACGAAGATCAAGATGAGCAGCGTGACGAGCGAGAGCGCCAGCCGTCGGAGTGTGAAACGAAGCATGAGATGTGCAGCGATCGGGTCCGGGCCGCCACGGCCCGGACCCGATCGACGTCAGCCCTTGGTCGCCGTCGTGAGAATCGTGTGACCCAGAGCCGTCGCCTGGACCCCACTGATGTCCTCGTCGTGACCGGACAGGTAGTTGAAGAAGTACGGGTAGACGGCGGGCACGTCCTCCCACAGGATCTGCTGGATGGCACCCATCGCCTCGGTCTGGCCCTCGACGTCGACGGCCGTGCGGTAGTCGGTCAGACGCTGGTCGAACTCCGGGTTGGAGTAGTTCGACGAGTTCCACACGCCGCCGGTCGCCAGGGCCGAACCCAGGAAGATGTCCGGTGTCGGGCGGTGGCCGTAGTCGACGATGCCGAACGTGAAGGCGTTCTCGCACGGAAGCAACTCGGGGTCGGAACTCTCGACGCCGTAGAGCTCGGGGCACCAACCGGCCTCGTAGAACGTCGAGTTCGACTGCGTGTTGACGGTGACGTTGATGCCGATCTCGGCCGCGTTCTGCTGGATGATCGCAGCGAGGTCGGGGATGTCCTGCAGGTCACCAGTGTTCAGCGTCACGTCGAGGCTGTCGACGCCCGCCTCGGCCATCAGCTCGCGTGCGCGCTCGACGTTGCGGCTGCGCTGCTCGACGGCGTCGGGGTCGTAGAACGGCAGCGACGACAGGACCGGGTGGTCGTTGCCGAGCTCGGCGCGACCGGCGAACAGCGTGTCGACCATCTGCTGACGGTCGAGCGACCAGGCCAGCGCCTGGCGCAGCGGCTTGCTCTCGAACTCGGGCTCGGCGAGGTTGAACCACACCTGACGGTGGGCCGACGACGGCGGGGTCAGCAGCACGAACGAGTCGTCGTTGAGCAGCCCCTCACCGCCGATGACGCTGAACTGCTGGATGACGTCGATGTCGCCCGACTGCATCGCCGTGACGGCTGTGCCGATGTCGGCGAAGCCGCGCAGCTCGGCCGAGTCGAGCGGCGTCTGGCCGCCCCACCAGTCCGGGTTGCGGACGAAGTTGGCCGAGAACGTCGAGGCGTCGAAGCTCTCGAGGATCCATGCCCCGGTGCCCGTCGGACGCTCGTCGAGCGTCGTGCCGTTGGTGAAGTCGGCCGGCGTGATGCACGACTGGGCGTTGAACATCGAGACCAGCACGGGGAAGTTCCCGTTGGCTTCGAGGAGCGTGAAGACCGCCTTGCGCGGATCGGTGAAGTCGACCGAGCCGACGTCGATCACGCCGTCGAGGCCGGCGTTGCCCACCTCGACCAGCCGGTCCATCGTGGCGGCGACGTCTTCGGAGGTGAACTCGCTGCCGTCCTGCCACGTGACGCCCTCGCGGAGATCGAAGGTCCAGACGTCGCCGGTGTCGTTCGGCGTCCACGCCGTGGCCAGTGCCGTTGCGGCGATGTTGCCGTCGTCGCCGACACCGACGAGGAACTCGAAGCTCTGCGACAGCACGTTGTAGGTCCCGAGGTCGAGCATGTTGACCGGGTCGAGGCCGGTGCTCGCGTCACCCTGCTGGATGCCGACGATCACGCTGCCGCCGGTGGCACCCGAGCCGCCTCCGGTAGTGCCCGACGGCTGGGTGCCGCCGGTGCCGTCGGTGCCGTTCGAGGCGTCGTCGTCGCCGCCGCAGGCAGCGATGACCGCGCCCATGACGGGTACCGAGAGGCCGATGATCGTGCCTCGCTTGACGAAATCGCGGCGTCCGATGCGGCGTTGCGCATAGGCCTCGATCAAGTCGACTTCGAGTGCGCTGGCGTCGGAACGCGCAGAGTCAAGTCGTTTCCAGTCCATGTATGTCTCCCCTTCGTGGGCGGTTCGTTGGCTCCGTCAGGAACCCGTTTCACGCCGAGAGCGGTCAAACCCGCGACCCCTTGGACCATAACGACGGGTTCCCGAGACGGCAAACATCAACTGTGTAATGACACCCTCACCAGGGGTGTTGCGAGACGAACGCAACGACGTTGACACCGATCGTGTCGATGTCGTAGCCGCCTTCCTGCACGATCACGACCGGCAGATCGAGCCCGGCGATCGCCTCACCTTGCCGCTCGAACCCCTCGGTCGTGACGGCCAGATCGGAGATCGGATCGCTCTCGTGGGTGTCGACGCCGAGCGACACCACGACCAGTTCCGAGCCGAATTCGCGGACCGCTTCGCAGGCTCGCGCGAGCGCCGCCATCACCGCGTCGTCGTCGGCGCCGGCGGGCAACGGGAGGTTCAGGTTCGCGCCTCGTCCGCGGCCACTGCCGAACTCGTCGGAGTGACCGGTGACGTACGGATAGGC
>JAWLFC010000179.1:0-3440 GCA_041685755.1 Ilumatobacteraceae bacterium | reverse complement strand
GCCCGTGCTGGTGATCTGGGCGCTCGGCGCGACCGGTGCCTGGCAGGCGTACCGGGCCGGCTCCTGGCCCGCCACGCCCGCCCGCACCGATGGCTGACGCCGGCACGACGCTCGGGTTCGCCGACCTCGTCGCCCACATCGACGACGACGCCCGCGGCCGCCGCCGCTACGTGTTCGGCCTCGCCGGGCCGCCGGGGAGCGGCAAGTCGACCGTCGCCACCCGTCTGGCCGGCGCCCTCGGCGGCCTCGTGGTGCCGATGGACGGCTTCCACCTCGACAACGCCGAGCTCGAACGGCGGGGGCTGCTCGGGGTCAAGGGTGCGCCCGAGACGTTCGACGCCGACGGCTTCGTGCGCCTCGTCGAGCAGTTGCACCACGCCACCGGAGAGGTGTCGGCGCCGTCGTTCGATCGCGTCGCCGACCGCACCGTCGACGCGGCGATCACGGTCACGCCCGACGACCGCATCGTCGTCGTCGAGGGCAACTACCTGCTCCTCGACCGCCCACCCTGGGCATCACTGCCGGCACTGTTCGACCGGACCGGCTACCTCGCCGTCGACGACGCGACGAGGGTCGAGCGGCTCGTCGCCCGCCACGTGCGTCACGGCCGATCGCTCGACGACGCCCGCGAGTTCGTCCGCACGTCCGACGAAGCGAACGCGGGGATCATCGCGGCGAGCCGATCCCGCGCCGACGTGATCATCGACCCGTCGCGTCCGTGACGTCGGCCGGGTCGACCCGCTCGAACCGGCTCACGCGGTGGATGCCGAAGCCCGACTCCTCGTGCAGGGCCCGCAGCAGCGTGACGCGGTGCGGGAACCGCTCGTCGAAGCGGGCCTGGAGTGTCTGCTGCAGCTGCTCGTCGCCGACGCGCTGCCACGACTCGATCGACTCCCACACGAACGTCAGCGTGATGCGCCCGGGGTGGGCGTCGTCGAGCCACACCTCCTTCGACAGGAACGGGATGTGATCGACGCCCTCGGTGAAGGCCTCGCCCAACGTCCACACCTCGTGGTCGACGGCCAGGAACTCCTCGACGCGTTCCGGGTCGACCTCGAACACCAGCACCTCCACCGGGAGACGCTCACCCGATTCGTAGCGGTAACTGCTCGACACGACCGGGACCGTAGTGGCCCGGCGGTGCGGCGCGCTCAGGTTCGGGCACCCACGCGCCGATGAACAACCGTGCTGCGACACCCGGACACCACCAGTGGCGACCAGGTCTTCCGACTCGTCGGCCAACCGCCGTCGCCGGCGACACTGCGCGGCCTCGAGGTCGGGGCGCTGCTCCAGGCGGCCACCGCGCTGCACCTCGACGGGTTGTTGACCGACGCCGAGTACACGGCCAAGCGCCGCCGACTCGCCGACCAGCTCTGATCGTCGGACCCACGTCGTTTGGCCGGGCGCACACCCGGGAATGTGCCTGTCATGGCAGAGTCGGAACCAGTTCGACCGAACACCGCTGCGGAGACCGACGACCGAGCCGTCGACGAGTCCACCGCCGAACAGGAGACGATCCGCGACTACCGCGGCACCGGCATCGTGTGGGGTGGCGTGCTCGTCGTGCTGCTGGCGATCGGCCTGATCGTCGTGGCGTTCCAGAACAGCCAGGACGTCGAGTTCGACTTCCTCTGGATCGACACGACCGCCCCGCTCGTGCTGATCATCGCCATCGCGATCGCGGCGGCGATCGTGATCGACGAGATCGTCGGCTTCGTGTGGCGCCGCCGGCGCCGCAGCCGCCTACGCGAACGAGACGAGCTGAAGCGCCTGCGGGCGAAGCAATGACGTCCGACCCCGTTGCGCCCCTACGGCAAATCCTGCGAGTCGCGTAACCGCGCCTCGAGTGCCGGCGGGATCACGCTGTCGGGGTCCCGGCACCCGGCCAGGTGCTGGTGCGTGTCGACCAGCGCCGCGTACAGCGGCGGGCACGTCGGGCACTGCGCCAGATGAGCTTCGACGGTGGCCGAGGTGTCGGCGTCGAGCACCCCGTCGAGGTAGTCGGACACGTGGTGACGGGCGTCCCAGCAACGCATCGGCACTCCTCTCAGCCGTTCACGGCGTTCGGCGCCCGCCGCCAGCGCACTCACCAGCATCATGCGACCACGCCGCAGCCGCTGCTTCGCCGCCGGCAGCGAGATCCCCTGCAGCTCGGCGATCTCACGAACCCGCCACTGTTCGATGTCGTGCAGCACGACCACCGTGCGATGATCGAACGGCAGGCGCACCAACGCGTCCTCGACGGCGTCACGATCGTCGAGCCGGGCGGCGACGACGGCGGGGTCGACCGTGTAGTCGTCGGCGCGCCACTGGGTCTCGACGTCGTCGACGACGATCTCGCGGCGCGAACGTCGCACACGGTCCATCGCCAGGTTGTGCAGCACCTGGCGCAACCACGACAGCAGCTCGCCGTCGCCGCGGTACTGCGAGCCCTTCTCGATGGCCCGCACGAACGTGTCCTGCACGAGATCGGCGGCGAGGTCGGGGTCGCGGACGAGCCCGACGGCGAACCGGTAGAGCGCGTCGAGGTGTTCCCCGATCGCCTCGGCCGACGGTGACGCCGGCGACGCCGGTGACGAGGAGTCGCTCACGGCCATCACGGTAGAGCTCGCGACGACCACGCCACCGCCCGTCGCCCGGTCACGTCGTGGAGCCTGCGCCCCGGTCGCTGTTGGTGCGGATGTGCAGCAGCGAGTACAGCGGGCACCAGCCCACCAGACCGGTCAGCAGCGGCACGAACGCGACCACGGCGAGGAACGTGCCCCACCCACCGCCGATCGCGAGGCCGACGATGAACAGCGCCACACCGGCGATGACACGAGCGATGCGGTCCCACCCTGCTTCGTTGACGAATCCCATGATGTTCTCTCCTTCTTCGAGGCCCGGATCGGGCCGTTGAACACCAAGGAGACGAACGGCGCCCGCAAAGGGATACATCGGTCGTCAGATCGAACCGGCGAGCTCGGCGAGAGCCTCGATCGCCTCGATCCGCGAAGCGTGCGTCGGATCGCACGGTACGTAGCACCGGGCTTCGTCGATGCCGAGCTCTCCCAGCTTCCCCAGCATCTCGACCGATCGCCCCCTCGCGCCGCGGACGTCCAGCGAGTCGACCCCGAGGTCGACCGTGCGGGCGATCGTCGACGGGTCGCGACCGACGTCCTCGCACGTCCGATCGAGCAGGCTCAGCAGGTCGGTCGGGACCGTGGCGGCCGGGTCGGTCGGGACGAACCCGTTCCAGGCGTCGCCGAACCTCGCCGCGACCCGCATCGTCCGCGGTCCACCGGCGGCCACGACGATCGGCGGCCGCCGATGGACGTCGGGCGCGAGCACGAGCTCGGCATCGACGGCCGACCAGTGGGTCCCGTCGACGTGCGCGTCACCGTCGCGGAGCAGCCCGGCGACGATCTCGACGGACTCCTCGAACCGGGCCACCCGGTGAT
>JAWLFC010000178.1:0-3457 GCA_041685755.1 Ilumatobacteraceae bacterium | reverse complement strand
TGGTGCCCCGTCGGCATCGACCTCACCGCCGAAGTCGATGCGCTCGCTTCATCAGGCGCGTCGTCATGACCGCCGTCGACGTGGCGACCACTCGGTACGCCGACGACCCGATGGCCGAGCCGCGCGTGCACGTCGTGCGCTCGATCATCCCCGAGACCCCCGGCGTCGTCACGCTCGACGTCGCCCCGGTCGACGGAGCGCCGACGTCGTTCCTGCCGGCGCAGGTGAGCATGCTCGGCGCCTTCGGCATCGGCGAGGCCGCCATCTCGATCAGCTCGGCGGCTGCCGTCGACGATCACCACGAGTACACGATCCGGCGCGCCGGGCCGATCACCACGGCCCTCTGCGCGATGGAACCGGGCGACCAGTTCACGGTCCGCGGTCCGTTCGGGCAGCCGTGGAACCTCGACGCGCTGAGCGGCGACATCGTGATCGTGGCGGGCGGCATCGGGCTCGCTCCCTTGCGCTCGGCCGTGTACGCCCTGCTCGACACTGCGACGCAACGGCCCGACCGTCGCATCGTGCTCGTCGTCGGCGCCCGCCACAGCGAGGAGCTGCTCTACGCCGCCCAGTACGACGACTGGCGAGCACGCGGCCTCGAGGTGGTGCCGACGATCGACGAGGCCGAGCCCGGTTGGTCGGGTCGGGTGGGTCTGGCACCCGACGTCGCCGCCGACCTCGACGTCGACTGGACGAACGCTGCGGCCCTGCTGTGCGGCCCCGACGTCATGATGCAGATCGCCGCCGATCGGCTGATCGACCTCGGCCTCGCGCCGAGTGCGATCCAGCTGACGCTGGAGCGGAACATGCAGTGCGCGACCGGGCGCTGCGGCCACTGCCAACTCGGACCGGTGATCGTGTGCCGCGACGGCCCCGTCCTGACCTATCCCGAGATCGCCGACGCCCTGCACGTGCCGGAGCGCTGAGGAGGCCACCGTGGACGAACGACGACCGACCCTGGCGGTGTGGAAGTTCGCGTCGTGCGACGGCTGCCAGCTCAGCCTGCTCGACTGCGAGGACGAGCTGCTCGCGGTGGCCGACCGGGTCGCGATCTCGTACTTCCCCGAGGCCACCTCGACGATGGTCGACGGACCCTACGACGTGTCCCTCGTCGAGGGCTCGATCACCACCGCCCACGACGCCGAACGCATCCAGGAGATCCGGCGCCAGTCGGGCCTGCTCGTCACCATCGGCGCCTGCGCCACCGCCGGCGGCATCCAGGCGCTGCGCAACGGGGCCGACATCGCCGAGTTCGCCTCGATCGTCTACGCCCACCCCGAGTACATCTCCACGCTGGCCACCTCCACCCCCATCGCCGACCACGTCGCCGTCGACCTCGAGCTGCGCGGCTGCCCGATCGATCGTCGCCAGCTCGTCGCCACGATCGCCGCACTGCTCAACCGGCACGTCCTGCGGCTCCCGACCACCAGCGTGTGCACCGAGTGCAAGGCCGCCTCGACCAGCTGCGTGATGGTGGCCCACGCCACCGCGTGCCTCGGTCCGATCACCCAGGCCGGGTGTGGGGCGCTGTGCCCGTCGTACCACCGCGGCTGTTACGGGTGCTTCGGCCCGATGGAGCAGCCCAACGTCGCCGCCCTGCACCGTCAGCTCCTCCAGCTCGGCGTCGAGCCCGACGCGATCGACCGCCTGATGCGCACGTTCGAGGTCGAGGCATTCGCCCGCATCGAGCCCCGAGGAGCACGGCCATGACGCACAAGTCGCTCGACCTCCACGTACCGACGCTCACCCGCGTCGAGGGCGAGGGTGCGATGCACGTCGTCGTCCGCGACGGCGTCGTCGAGAACGTCCAGCTCGAGATCTACGAGCCCCCGCGCATGTTCGAGGCGTTCCTTCGTGGCCGGGCGCACCACGAGCCGGTCGACATCACCGCCCGGATCTGCGGGATCTGCCCCGTCGCCTACCAGATGAGCGCGGCACACGCGATCGAACGTCTCGCCGGCGTCGCCGTCGAGGGCCCGATCCGCGACCTGCGACGGCTGCTCTACTGCGGCGAGTGGATCGAGAGCCACGTCCTGCACATGGCGTTCCTCCACGCGCCCGACTTCCTCGGTGTCGACTCCGGGATCACGATCGCCCGCCAGCACCCCGAGCTGATGACCGAGGTCCTGCACCTCAAGAAGACCGGCAACCGGATCATGGAGGTGGTCGGCGGACGCCCGATCCACCCGGTCAACGTGCGCCTCGGCGGCTTCTACCGGGCACCCACCCGGCGTGAACTCGGCGACCTCGTCCCCGATCTCGAACGGGCACATGCCGCAGCGATCGCCCTCGTGCGCTGGGTCGCCGGCTTCGAGTTCCCGTCGATCCCCGACCGCCTCGCCGAGCACACCGAGTACGTGTCGCTGCGCCACCCGGCCGAGTACCCGTTCAACGAGGGACGCGTCGTGTCGAACCACGGCCTCGACATCGACGTCGCCGAGTACGGCGATCGGCTCCGCGAGGTCCACGTCGAACACTCGACCGCGTTGCACGCCACGCTCGACGGCGACCGCCGCTACCAGGTCGGCCCGCTCGCCCGCTGGATGAACAACCACGACCTGCTCACCGACTCCGTTCGCGACCTCGCCGCCGAGGTCGGCATCGGCGAGGTGGAGACGAACCCGTTCCGTAGCATCGTCGTGCGCGGCCTCGAGACGGTGTGGGCGATCGAGGAGGCGCAGCGCATCATCGAGGCCTACGTCCCGCCACCGGAACCCGCCGTTGCCGTCCCGGCGGTGACGGGCGTCGGCGCCGCCGCGACCGAAGCCCCACGAGGGCTGCTCTACCACCGTTTCGAACTCGACGAGGCGGGCATGATCGCCGACGCCGTGATCGTGCCGCCGACCTCACAGAACCAGATCGCCATCGAAGCCGACCTGCGCGACTTCGTGCAGTCGCACCTCGACCTCGACGACCACACGTTGGGCCACCGGTGCGAACAGGTGATCCGCAACTACGACCCGTGCATCTCCTGCGCGACCCACTTCCTGCGATTCAGCACCGACCGAACCGGCGGTGGGGCATGACCCCGATCGTCATCGGCGTCGGCAATCGCGACCGGGGTGACGACGCCGCCGGACCCCTGGTGTGTGATCGGTTGCGGGCGCAGCTGGGGCCGACGGCGGCGATTCGCACGTTCGTCTGCGAGGGATCCATCCTCGATCTCGCACTCCACTGGGAGCCCGACGACCACGTGATCATCGTCGATGCCATGCAGCCCGGCACCGAGCCGGGACGCATCGTCACGATCGACGCGGTCGACGACCCGCTTCCGACCCCCGGCGCGCTGTCGACCCACGAGATCGACGTGTCCGTCGCGGTCGAACTGGCACGCGCGATCGGCCGGATGCCGGCCCAACTGCTCCTGATCGGCATCGAGGCAGCGCGGACCGACTGGGCAGCCCCGCCGAGCGACTCGGTCGACGCCGCGATCGACACCGTCGTCGACCGCCTCGTC
>JAWLFC010000082.1:4678-14401 GCA_041685755.1 Ilumatobacteraceae bacterium | reverse complement strand
CTGGCCGAGGCCGAGCACGTCGCCTACCGCACCGTGCCCGACGTGCTCGACGCCGTCGAACAGGCAGAGGTCGACCTGGGCGTCGTGCCGATCGAGAACTCGATCGAGGGGATGGTCAACTTCACCCAGGACGCGCTCGCGTTCGACCACGACCTCTTGATCCAGCGCGAGATCGTCATCGACATCGAGCACTGCCTGCTCTCTCGACCCGGAGTCCGGCTCGTCGACGTGCGCGAGGTGTACTCGATCCCGGTGGCGACCGCCCAGTGCCACCGGTACCTGCGCGAGGAACTCGCCGACGCCGAGATCCGCGCCGCCTACAGCACCGCCGACGCCGCGCAGCAGGTCAGCGAACGTGACGCGCTCGACGCCGTCGCCATCGGGCCCCGCGTCGCTGCCGAGGTGTACGGCCTCGAGATCCTCGCCACCGACATCGCCGATCACGCCGACAACCAGACCCGGTTCGTCGTCGTCGCCCGCGAGGGCGTGCCGGCCCCGACCGGCAACGACAAGACGGCGCTCGTGATCTACCAGCGCGCCGACGAACCCGGCAGCCTCGTGTCGATCCTGCAGGAATTCACCGCCCGCCGGATCAACCTGTCGAACCTCACCAGCCGCCCGACCAAGGCCGGTGGTCTCGGCGACTACTGCTTCATCGTGTACGCCGAGGCCCACGTCGCCGACGAGCTGCTCGCCGACACCATGCGGGCACTGCACGCCAAGCAGGGTCGGGTCAAGTTCCTCGGCTCGTATCCCGCGGCCGGCGACCAGGCCGAGTCGGCCCGTGAGCACGCCGATTCCCGCTGGCGCGAGGCCGACGACTGGGTGACGGCCATTCGCTCCAGCGTCCGCCGCTGACGTTGCCCTGCTGACGCAACGTCGCGTCGCCCCGGCGACCTACGCTCGGCGCATGTCGAACTCCATGTCGAACTCCGGGGATCGTCCGGTCTCCGTCGTCACCGGTGCCAACTCCGGCATCGGCCGGGCCACCGCCATCCATCTGGCCGAGCAGGGTCACCGGGTCGCCGGCACCGTCCGATCGGTCGCCAAGGCCGAGAAGCTGCAGCGGATGGCCGCGGAGGCCGAGGTGGAGGTCGAGTTGTTCGAACTCGACGTCGCCGACGACGACTCGGTCCGCGATGGTTTCGCCGAGCTGCTGTCCGCAACGGGCCGGGTCGACCATCTCGTCAACAACGCCGGGGTCGGCGGCAACTCGGTGGCCGAGGAGTGTCCGCCGCAGATGTACCTCGACGTGATGAACGTCAACCTGTGCGGCGCGGTGCGCTGCCTGCAGGCGGTGCTGCCGCAGATGCGCGAGCGCGGCAGCGGCACGATCGTCAACATCTCCTCGGTCGCCGGACGCATCGCGGCGATCGCCCAGTCGCCGTACGTGGCCTCGAAGTGGGCGTTCGAGGGTTTGAGCGAAGGTCTCGCCCAGGAGCTCGCTCCGTTCGGGATCCGGGTCGTCATCATCGAGCCGGGCGTGACCAAGTCGGCGATCTTCGCGAAGAACATCGATGCCCCGAACTCGACCGGCGCCTACGAGGCCCACTACCGCCGCATGTTCCAGTTCTACGCGACCGGCATGGCGAACGCGACCGATCCGTTCGAGGTCGCCGACGTGATCCACACGGCGATCACGACCGACGAACACCGGCTGCGCTGGCCGGTCAGCTGGGGCGGTGCGGAGTTGGCCGAACTGCACGACCGCATCGACGACGCCGACTGGATCGCGCTCGGTGCGATCGAGGAGGACGCCGCCTACTACCAGCGCTTCCACGACGTGTTCGGCCTCGACCTGCGGTGACCGCTGCGACGCCACCGCTGCGGATCCTCACCGTCTGCACGCACAACCGCACCCGCTCGGTGATGATGGCGGCGTTGCTGCAGTCGATGCTCACCGACCGCCTCGGAGCCGGACGGGTGGCGGTCCGGTCGTCGGGGTTCGGCCCGGAGGGGATCGCCGCGATCGACGACGCCGTCTCGGCGATGGCGCGTCGAGGGCTCGACGTCTCGGCGCACCGCAGCCGGGCGACGACGGCCGCCCTGGTCGACGGCGCCGATCTGATCCTCACCGCCGAACGCGACCACGTGGTGAAGGTCGCGGCGCTGTCGCGAGCGGCCTTCGCCCGGGCGATGACCCTCCCGGAGTTGCTGTCGCGGGCCGCTGACGCATCGCGGGCGACGGGCGCCGACGGTGTGCGGGCATGGGTCGAGTCGTTGACGGCCGAGCGCACGGCGGGGATCTACCTGCGCGAGCCGATCGGGGAGGTCGCCGATCCGACCGGGTCGCCGTCGCGTGCGTTCGAAGCGGCAGTCGTCGAGATCGAGCGTCAGTGCCGCGAGGCCAGCGTGCTGCTCGCCGGCGCTGCGCGGCGTTGAACGTCAGCCCTGCGACGAGTTGCGGTTGCCCCAGACCTCGCGGACCTTTTCGTAGACGCCCTGGTCGAAGGAGAACTCGACCATGTTGCCGTCGGGGTCGTGGAGCATGCAGATGTATCCGATCGGGTCGGGCATCTGTGTCGCCGGCATCACGAGGCAGCCGGCTGCTTCTCCCTTGCGGGCCGCCTCGTCGACGCCGGCGCGGTCGGGCATCTCGATGCCCATGTGGTTGAACGGCGCGTTGGTGGCGATCGGAGCGGGGGCGAACGGGTCGCGGTGCTCGTGGAACTGCGCGATCACGAGGATGAAGGGGAACTCCCCGCTGTCGGAGTGCCCGAGCCAGGCGCCATAGCCGTTGTCGTCCTCACGGCGATCGAGCAGCTCCAGGGGGGTGAACTCGAGGTACCAGGCGATCGTCGCTTCGATGTCGGAGACCCGTAGCGCCGTGTGGGTCCAGCGGGGTGTGGTCGGGCGGAGACGGTGCTGTGGTTCGGTCATGGGTCGGTCGGGGTCGCTGTTCACGTCGTCGGGACGTCGCGCTCCGTCGTGGATCCTACGTGTCGTCGCTGCCGGCGGGTCATCCGCTGACGATTGACGTGGAGCTCGGCCGGGTACGCGGGGGCCATGACACGCGTGCTGATCGCCATCGACGGTTCCGATCTCGACAACCGGCTCGCTGAGGCTGCGCTCGGACTGTTCGGTCCCGATGCCGAGTACTGGGCCGTCAACGTCCAGAACTCGCTCGACACGATTCCGGTCGGTGCCCATCCGACGGCGCCGAGCATGTATGCCGGGGCCTTCGTCGGCTACGGCGTCGCCTATCCGTTCACGCCGCCGCTGCCGCACGACGCCGCCAGTGTGTCGGCCGGCGCCGACGACGACCTGGCCACCCGTCAGGAGGAGTCAGCCCAGGCAGCCGCGGTGTCGGCGGGCATCGACGACGCCGCCGTGATCGCCGAGACCGGCGATCCGCCCTCGGCGATCCTCGGTGCCGCCGACCGTCACGGAGCCGACGTGATCGTGGTCGGCAGTCGCGACCGGAGCTGGTGGTCGAAGCTGATCGAACCCTCGGTCAGCGGCGACGTGATCGAGGGATCGCCGGTGCCCGTGCTCGTGATCTCGGAGGCGCCGTGACACGCATCTCGGCGGTGTTGGTGGTTGCCGTCGCCGTCGTGACCCTGACGGCGTGTGAGACCAACGGGCTCGTGCCCGACGTGACGACCGACGACGAGGATCTCCGCCCGCCCGCCACCGACACCCGCACCAGCGACCCAGCCAGCCCGTCTCTTCCCGTCACCACGGAGCCGTGATGCGTCTCTCCCGATCCCTGTATCAACGCACGGCCGTGATCGTCGCCGTCGTCGCCGTCGTGGCGATGACGGGCTGTGACGACGACTCCGAACTCGAGAGCGTCCCGACGGCCGACGCCGATTCTCCCGCCTCCGTCGGCAGCGTGCCGGCGGCCGGTGAGGGAGTCCCGCCGTTCGGCACGATCGCCGTCGCCGACGAGGTGTACTCGCTCGGCGGGTTCGTCACCGACGCCGGCGACTTCGATGCGTGCACGATCGATCCGCCCGATCGTCCGGGCTTCATCGAGATCGAAGCACGCGTCGACGAGGACCGAGTGTTCACGTTCAACGTCGTCGACGACGTCGCCACCGTGGCGCTCGGCGCGGCCACCGATGCCGATGTGGACTACGACGTGCTCGGGAGCTCCGTGCGCGGCGAGGGGACCCTCGAGGAGGTCGAGCCCGTCGGCACCTTCGTTCGCAACGAGGAAGTCGTCGAGGTCGAGGTCACCTTCGACATCACCTGCGCCTGAGTCGGCGCACCCGACAACTCAGCCGTCGCGCCAGGAGTCGTCGATCTCCGAGACGTCGGTGACGAGCACCTCCGGGCCGAGCGACGCGCCGACGAGTTCGAGGCGGTCGCCGCTCCAGAACCGGCCCGGGTCGTACCAGTTCGGTGGGCGCTCACCGCCGAGCAGGCCCATCTGCTCGTAGGTGACGGCCACGAGCTCTGCGCAGTAGACGTCGGTCAGTGACACGTGCCGTCGCATCCGGCCCTTCAGCCAGTGCGCGGCGAGCGATCGGGAGCTCGGGAACGCCCGCCCGCTGTATTCAGCGACGACGGCGAGTGCAGCGTTCTCCATTTCCACGGTTGCCTCGATGTCGATCTGGCGAGACCACGGTTGCTGGCCGTAGCGGTGCGTCCACACGCTGACGGCGCGTTCGAGGTGGTGCAACTGGGCGCCGCGCTGGCGTTCGCCGGTCCAGACGTTGGGCATGCTCGCTCCCAGCTCGGCGTGCCAGAGCAATGGCGGCAGGTCGTCGATCGCCAGGACGACGCCGACGTGGTTGACGGGGGCATTCGTGAACAAGCGGATGGCGCGGTCGGCGACCGACCGGCCGCGGAAGAGCCAGACGTCGCCGGTGCGCGCCTCGGCGAGGGCGTCGGGCAGAGGCATCGAGTCGGCCATCGGTGACCTAACGTAGGCGCTGATGAGATGGGCGAAGTGGTTGGGGGTGGCCGGCGTGGTCGCCGTGCTGGGCGCTGCCGGCGTCGTCGCCTACCAACAGCGCCATCGCCGGGAGTGGGTCGAGCTCCCCCCCGACGAGCTGCGTTCCCGGCTCCACGATCGCTTGGCCGCGTCGGGCGCTGACTGAGATGACCTTCGATCCGAGATGACCGACGACACCCGAGCGCAACGCACCCGGCGGGAGCCACCTTCGTTCCGGCGCGTCCGCGTCCGGTCGACCGAAACGCTCAGTGCTCGCATGCTGCGCGTCGTGCTCGGCGGTGACGAACTCGACGGGTTCGCGATCCCGTCGGCGGCGTCGAGCGTGCGGCTGCTGCTCCCACCACCCGGCAGTGACATGCTCGTCATGCCGACGTGGAGCGGCAACCAGTTCGAGCTGCCCGACGGGAGTCGGGCGCCGATCCGCACGTTCACCCCCAGGTACTTCGACGACGAGCGGCTGGAGCTGACCCTCGACGTCGTACTGCACGACGAGGGCGCGGCGACCGAGTGGGCCCGCGCCGCCGCACCGGGCGACGAGGTGGCGATCTCGGGTCCGGGCCGCGCCGAGGAACTCGACCCGGATGCGCGCTCGCATCTGCTCGCCGGCGACGAGTCGGCGATCCCGGCGATCGGACAACTCCTCGAGACGATCCCGCATGATCGGACCGTCGAGGTCCACGTCGAGATCAGCGACCCGGCTGCCCGCCTCGAGCTGCCGGCGCATCCCGGCGCCACGGTCACCTGGCACGATGCCGTCACCGGTGCATCGCCCGGCGATGCGATGGTCGCGGCGCTGCACGAGGTCGATCCGCTCCCGGACGCCGTGTGGGTGGCGGGCGAGGCTGCCGCCGTGCAGCGGGCGCGCACCCACCTCTTCGAAGAGCGCGGACGATCCCGTTCGAGCGTCACCGCCCGCGGCTACTGGAAGCTCGGCCGCTCGGCAACCTGACGCTCCTGCCCGTCCGGACCCGACCCCGACGCGCAGGAGCGCGTCCGGACCCGACCCCGACGGGCAGGAGCGCTGCGGTTGGCGGGGGCGACCATCGGGTAGCAGCGCTCCGTGGACGTGCAGGAGTGGGTCGAGGTCATCGGCAGGGCGGTCGAGGTCGTCGGCGTGGGGGTGATCGTCGTCGGCGTGGTCGTGTCGTTGGTGGCCTTCGCCGCCGTCTGGCTCCCGAGGGAGCCGATCGATGCGGCGTACCGGCGGACGCGCCGCAGCCTCGGTCGATCGATCCTGCTCGGTCTCGAGATCCTCGTCGCCGGCGACATCATCCGCACCGTCGCGCTGGAGCCGTCGTTCACGTCGGTCGGCGTCCTGGCCGTGATCGTGGCGATCCGCACCTTCCTCTCGTTCACGCTGGAGGTCGAGATCAACGGCCGGTGGCCGTGGCAACAGCGGGGAGGCGAGCCCGCTGCCGACAGCCGTTGACGGCAACGGCGCGGTCAGGCATGGATGTCGCGACGATCGAACACCGCTGTCGCGATGACGACCGCAGCCGCTGTCCAGGCCACGAGTGCGGCGACTGCCTGCCAGGTGCCGACGAGGTCGTTCACGCCCGGCGCGCCTTGAGCGGTCTCGGTGAAGCTTCCTGCCAGTGAGCCGGCGTTCGTGCCCGGAAGGGTCTTGGCGGTCGCCTCGATCACGCTGGAACTCGACACGAACGTCCGCAGCAGCAGCTCGACGACGAACAGATAGACGAGACCCGCACCGATCACCGCCCCACTGCTGCGCGCCAGCACACCGCCCGCCAGTCCGAGCGCAGCGCCGACCGCCAGGATCAGCCAGGCCGCTGCCAGACCGCGCAGCACCTCGCCGGCAGGTGGCGGCGACACCGACTCGCCCTCGATCAGCGCGATCACCAGCGAGCTGGCGGCGCCGGCGACGAACGCCGTCACCGCCACGACGACGACCGACGCGATCAGCACGACCGCCTTCGCCGCGAGCATCGTGACCCGGCCCGGTCCCCACAGCGCCAGGTTGCGAACCGTCCGCCACGTGTACTCGCTGCCGGAGGTGAGCGCGCCGAGCACGAGCGCGAGCGCGAGGTAGAACAGCGGGAACCCGCTGATCGCGTTCTCGACGAGTTGCCCGGGCAGCAGCATCTCGAGCGGAACCGAGTAGCCGGCCTCGCCGTCGGCTCCCGGGCGCCCCGCGCGGCTGCCGGTCCCGACCTCGGCGGGGCCGACGAGGTAGGGGATGACGTATCCGAACACGATCGCCATCGCCGCCGCTGCAGCAGCCGACCACCACAGCGCCGGTCGGCGCACGAGCTTGTCGAACTCGACCTGCAGCGCTGCGATCACGACGTCGTCACCTCCATGTAGGCCTCCTCGAGGGTCCTGCGTCGCTCACCGATCTCGAACACGTCGACGTCGGCGGCGACCAGTGCCCGGACGATCTCCGGAGTGCGGTCGACCGCGGCGCCCACGACGAGTTCGCCGTCGCCGGCTGCGTGCACGTCGACGCCGAGGTCGTCGAGGACGTCGGTGGCGGTCTCGGCGGGGTGAACGCGGGCTCGAAGCTCCTCCTCGTCGCGCTGGTGCAGCTCGTCGAGCTCGCCCTGGAAGACCAGCTGGCCTCGGTGGATGATCGCGACCCGGTCGCAGATCTGGTCGATCTCGGTCAGGAGATGGCTGGAGACGACGATCGTCCTCGTGCCGTCGGCGAGGCGTTCGAGCAGCTCGCGGATCTCGACCATCCCCGACGGGTCCAACCCGGCGCTCGGCTCGTCGAGCAGCAGCAGCTCGGGGTCGTGCACGAGGGCGGCGGCGATGCCGAGACGTTGTCGCATGCCCGTCGAGTAGCTGCCGGCGGGCCGGTCCGCTGCGCTCGCCAGACCGATGGTCTCCAGGTGCTCGTCGACGGCCTCGGAGGGCGCACCGACGAGCTTCGCCAGCAACTCCAGGTTCCGCCGTCCGCTGAGGTAGGGGTACACAGCGGGCTCCTCGATGACGGCGCCGACGCGCTGTGGCATCGTGCCCGGTCTCGAACCGAGCACCTCGACGTCGCCGCTCGTCGGCTCGATCAGCCCGGTCAGCATGCGCAGGGTCGTCGACTTGCCCGATCCGTTCGGGCCGAGCAGGCCGAAGATCCCACCGGCAGGCACCTCGAGGTCGATCGAGTCCACGACCGTCTGATCGCCGAAGCGTCGAGTGAGCTCCGAGGTTCGGATCGCCGCGCCGTCGGTGGCGGCAGCCTCGTTGGTCATGCGGCGGTCGTACCCGGCCCGCGCCGCGGTCATGCAGGCGGGTGTGAGCGGCCGTTTGCCGGACGGACGCGACGGGTAGGCGGATCGGGTCGAGCCCACCATCTGGACCGAGGAGTGGAGTGCCGTGGAAGCGAGACCCGACCGTGAGTGATCAGCGCAGCGCCGACGCCGGACGTGACCGAGCAGGCGGCGCGACACCGTCGATCGCCGTCGCCGGGCTCGGTGTGATGGGCTCGGCGCTGGCCCGCAACATCGCCCGGACCGGCCGTCGCGTCGTGGTCCAGAACCGCACCGACGCCACGACCGATCGCTTCCTCGACGAACACGCCGACGAGGGCGACATCGTCGCCGCGAACGACCTCGCCGACCTCGCCGGCGCACTCGAGCCACCCCGTGTCGTCGTCGTCATGGTGAAGGCGGGAGATCCGGTCGATGCCGTCATCGACGAGCTCGTACCCCACCTGGCGTCGGGCGACGTGATCGTCGACGCGGGGAACGCCCATCACCGCGACACCGCCCGCCGAGCCGATGCGGCGGCAGCACACGGCATCGGTTACCTCGGCGTCGGCGTGTCCGGAGGCGAATCCGGTGCGTTGCACGGACCCTCGATGATGTCGGGTGGCGACCGCTGGGCCTACGAGCTGGTCGAGCCGCTCTTCGACGAGATCGCAGCCCGGGGACCCGACGGCCGACCGTGCAGCGCGTACTTCGGCAGCGGCGGAGCAGGCCACTTCGTGAAGATGGTCCACAACGGCATCGAGTACGCCGACATGGGAGCGATCGCCGAAGTCGTGGCACTACTGCGCCGCGCCGGCCGGAGCCCGGCTCACGTCGCCGACCTGATCGAGGAGTGGAACGACGGCCTGCTCGGCTCGTACCTGCTGGACATCACGGTGACCATCCTGCGCCGCCACGACGATCTCACCGACGGAGGCGGGCTCCTCCTCGACGTGATCGACGACGCCGCCTCCCAGAAGGGAACCGGACGATGGACGGCGATCGAGGCGCTCGATCTGGGCGAGCCGGCCACGACGATCGCCGAGGCATCGGCGCACCGCTCCCTGTCGTCGTTGGGCGATCGTCGCTCCGCCGTTCGTCACGCGGCACCGGACGGGAGCCGGTCGGCGGCCCCACCCGTCGTGCTCGTTCCCGACGCCGACCTCGAGGCCCACGCCGCCGACGCGCTGCTGGCAGGCCGTCTCGTCGCACTGGCACAGGGGTTCGACCTGCTGCACGCCGCTGCCGAGGAGTGGGACTGGAACTACCGGCTGGAGGACATCGCCGCGGTCTGGCGTGCCGGCTGCATCATCCGCTCGCAGTTGCTGGACGACGTCGCCACCGCGCTCGCACAGTACGGCGCCCCGCTGCTCGTCGCACCGAGCATCGCCGAGATGGTGGCGGGAGCGGACCGGGGCTGGCGGCGAAGTGTGATGTCCGCCGTCGAGCGGCGTCTGCCGGTGCCGATCCTGTCGTCGGCGCTCGCCTGGTACGACGCGTTGCTCGCCGAGCGGCTCCCCACCGCACTCGTCCAGGCGCAACGCGACGTGTTCGGCGCCCACACGTATCGCCGCATCGACCTCGACGGCGACTTCCACACCGACTGGTGACCGT
>JAWLFC010000082.1:0-4578 GCA_041685755.1 Ilumatobacteraceae bacterium | reverse complement strand
CTGCGTCGGCGGGAAGTACATGGCGCCCACGTGGATCGCCAGCGAGATCGTCACGCCGGCGAACAGCAGCCTGTTCCGCAGGAGGCTGATCCTGAACACCGAGGTCTCCTCGCTGCGGCAGTTGAACACGTGCACGGCCTGGAACAGCACGAACGCGGTCAGCGTCACGGTCCGGGCGACAGCGAGGTCCTCGTCGGCGATCCGCCACTGCCAGTAGAAGACGGCGAGCCCCATCGCTGCCAACCAGACGGCGACGACCGCGAGTCGTTCGATCAGCACCCGAGTGAGGATGCCCTCCTCGCGCGCTCGCGGTGGCCGACGGACGAGTGACTGATCGGCGGGCTCGAACGCGAGCGCCACGTCGGCGATGCCGTTGGTGACCACGTTCAGCCACAGGATCTGGGCGGCCAGCAACGGGAGGGGCCAGTCGAGCAGCAGGGTGGCGAGGATGAACACGACCTCGGCGGCGCCCGTCGACAGCAGGAAGAACGTGGCCATTCGAATGTTGCGGAACGCCGTGCGGCCCTCTTCGACGGCGGCGTAGATGCTGGCGAAGTCGTCGTCGGTGACGACCATGTCGGCGGCTTCCTTGGCCACGTCGGTGCCGCTGCCCATCGCGGCGCCGATGTCGGCGGTCTTGAGCGCGGGAGCGTCGTTCACGCCGTCGCCGGTCACCGCGACCACCGCGCCGCCGTGGCGGAGCCGCTCGACGATGCGCACCTTCTGCGCGGGCTCCACGCGGGAGTAGATCGCGGTGTCGGCCAGCGCCCGGTCGAGATCGTCGTCGCTCAAGTCGGACAGCTCCCGGCCGGTGAGCGCACGCGGGGTGTCGTCCTCTGCGTCGCGGTCCTCGTCCCGAGCCTCGACCTCGCCGGGGCGGTGATGGATGTGCACCTGCCGGCCGATGGCGGCGGCGGTTCGTGCGTGGTCGCCGGTGACCATGACGGTGCGGATCCCTGCGGCGTGGGCCCGGTCGACGGCGTCGGTGGCGGTGTCGCGAGGTGGGTCCAGCAGCCCCTGCAGCCCGGCGAACACGAATCCGGAGGGTTCGTCGCTGCGGATGCGGTCCGCGGCGTCGTCGCCCCGGCCGAAGGCGAACGCGAGGACTCGGAGGCCTTCGTCGGCGAGGCGGTCACTGGTCTGCGTCGCCCACTCCTCGTCGAACGACTGCTCCTCGCCGTCGGAGCCGATCCGACGATCGCACATCGACGCGATGCGTTCGGGTGCGCCCTTGATCGCCACGAGGGGGCCGTCGTCGGTCTCGTTGACGGTGGCCATGAACCGCTGCTCGGTCTGGAACGGGACCCGATCCCGTTCCTCGTGGCGCCCGCGGACCTCGGTGGGGTCCCATCCGGCCTCGGTCGCGACACGGAGCAGGGCCACTTCCATCGGATCCCCGACAGCGGACTCCTCGTCGGAGTCCTCGCCGTCGGGTTCCCCGGCATCGAGTTCGGCGTCGTTGCACAGCGTGCCGACGAGCAGCGTCGTACACAGCGCCCGGTCGTCGTCGACCGCGTCGGAGATCGCCGTTCGCGAGTCACCGTCGCCGTCATCGTCGTCGCTGAGGTCCCACTCGCCCCCGCCGGCAACGATCCGCAGCACGGTCATCTGGTTGCGGGTGAGCGTGCCGGTCTTGTCCGACACGATCACCGAGCAGCTGCCGAGGGTGTCGACGGCGGTCAACTGCTGGATGATCGCGTTGCGCTCGGCCATCCGGCTGACGCCGATCGCCAGGGCCACGGTGACGACCACGGGGAGACCGGCGGGGATCGCCGACACCGAGAGCGCGACTGCGAGTTCGACCATCTCGGCGAGGTCGCGGCCGATCGCCAACCCGAGGCCCATCGCCACGGCGGCGATCGCCAGGATCGCGACCGTGATGTAGCGGGCGAGCTGGTCGATGCGCGCTTCGAGTGGGGTCTCGGCGGTCACGGCGTGCTCGACCTGCTCGGAGATCTGGCCGATCTGCGTCGCCGAGCCGGTGGCCACGACGACGCCGGTGCCGCCGCCGGAGGTGACCGCGGTCGACATGAAGGCCATGTTCCGCTGGTCGGCGGCCGGCAGGTCAGGCTCGTCGATCGGGTCGGTCGACTTGTCGACGGGGACCGATTCGCCGGTGAGTGGTGACTCGTCGATGCGCAGTCCGTTCGCGTCGATCAGGCGTAGGTCGGCGGGCACGACGACCCCCTGGTCGAGTTGCACGATGTCGCCGGGCACCAGTTCGGCTGCGTCGATGGTCTGCTCGTTCCCGTCGCGGCGCACGGTGGCGGTCGGTGACACCAACTCCATCAGCGACTCGACTGCGCTCTTCGCCTGGTACTCCTGCCAGAAGCCGACCGTGCCGTTCACTGCCAGCACGATGGAGATGACGATCACGTCCGACCACTTGGCGAGCACCGCGGTGATGACGAGTGCCGCCAGCAACACGTAGACGAGCGGGCTGGTGAACTGGTTCAGCGCCACCTGCCAGGCGCTCGTGGTGGTCTGTTCGGCGAGCTGGTTCGGGCCGTGCTCGTCGAGGCGACGGGAGGCCTGCTCGGAGCTGAGACCGTCACGGCTCGCGTCGACACGTTCGAGTGCCTCGTCGACGCCGAGTTCGTGGAAGCCGGCCCCGTCATCGGTGTTCTCGGCGGTGTTGGTCGCGATGTTCATGCCCCTCCGGTGGCGGCTCCATCGCGTCGTACCCGGGCCCAGCCTGGGTCAAACGGCGCCGTTAAGCGAACTGAAAGTGCCGTTGTTCAGACTTCTGCCGCCGTGGTCGGGTCGTAGCGCCGTCCGGTTGCGGCACACCCATCCGCCGGTCGCAACGACCTGAACACCACCGAAGAAGAGGCGAGCAACGTGAACATCCACGACACCGCAACCGAAGACGCCGACACGGCCCGACGAACCCTCCGATCACCGGGCGCCAGGCGACGCCGCATGCTCGGCTCGGTCGCAGTGCTCGCGATCCTCGGGGCGGCGTGCGCGAGCGACGACGAGGGATCCGACGCAGTGGTGGCCGCCACGACCGAGGTCCCGCAGACCACCGAGGCCCCGGCGACGACCGAGGCTCCGGCGACGACCGCGCCGCCGGAGACCACCGAACCGCCCCCGCCGCCCGAGGAGCCCTTCGACGTGTCGCTCGCGACCCTCGTCGGTCCTGCCGCCGACACCAACTCGCTCAACGGCGTCTCGGTGTCGCCGGTCGACGGCAATGTGTACGTCGCCAGCGTCGGAGGGAGCGAGATCACCGTGCACGATCCCGAGACCGGCGAGGTCATCGATCGGCTCGGTCCCGACCGTGGCGTCAACGGTCCCGATGACGTGTACGTCACCGATGACGGCACGATCTACTGGACCGACCTGCTGCTCGGCAACGTCGGCATGATCACACCCGACGGTGAGACGAAGACGCAGCTCGTGGGACCCGGTGTCAACCCGATCACCATGTCCGATGACGGCCGCCTCTTCGTGGGGCGGATCTTCCTCGGCGACGGTTTCTACGAGCTCGATCCGATGCTCGAGGCCGATCCGGTCCCGATCGGCGACAACATCGCCGGGCTGAACGCGTTCGACTTCGGCCCCGATGGGCTCTTGTACGCACCGTCGTTCTTCACCGGGGAGGTCGTCCGCATCGACGTCGACGCCGCTGCACCGGAGTTGGAGGTCGTCGCCGACGGCTTCGGCACCGTGTCGTCGGTGAAGTTCGACTCGTCGGGTACGGCGCATCTCGTCGATCTGTCCGCCGGTCAGGTGTTCGAGCTCGACCTCGTCGGTGGCGAACACGAGATGTTGCTCGACATCGACGGCACGATCGACAACATGGCCTTCGACGCCGACGATCGGTTGTTCGTCATCGCCGGCAACGACAATCAGATCATCCGCATCGACGACGACGGCACCACCGAGCTCAACGAGCCCGGTCTCGGCCTGCCCGGCGGTGTTGCGGTCTCGCCGGACGGCACGGTCTGGGTCGCCGACTTCTTCGCCATGCGCGGCTCCGATCCCGCCGATCTGTCGACGTGGTCGACGTCGTTCGTCGACCGGTTCTCGCCTCCGGGCGAGGCCTTCGCCGGCGCCGGCAGCGTGTCGGCCGACGGCGACGACCTGATCGTGTCGAACGCGTTCTCGGGGTCGGTCCAGGTGCTCGACCCGGCGACCGGCGACATCCTCCAGGACATCCGCGACCTGGTTCTCCCGCTCAATGCGATCCGTCACGGCGACCAGCTCGTGGCCGCGCAGGCCGGTGGGGCCAACGTCGTCGACGCCGACGCTCCCGAGACGGTGTTGATCGCGGAGCTCGGTCTCCCGCTCGGGCTGGCATCGGACGGCACCACGCTGTACGTCGGCGACTGGGCGACCGGGGACGTCTGGGCGGTCGACGAGGCCGGTCCTCGTGTGCTGGCGTCGGGCCTGGCCCAGCCGGAGGGTCTGGCACTCGACGGTGACCGGCTCCTCGTGGCGGAGACCGGAAGTCAGCAGGTGACGGCGATCGACCTCGCGACCGGTGAAACGTCGGCAGTGATCACCGGGCTCGACTACTCCGCCGTCGGCCCGCAGGGGTTCCTGCCCTTCGGGGCGATGGCCGGCGTCGCC
>JAWLFC010000081.1:5570-14465 GCA_041685755.1 Ilumatobacteraceae bacterium | reverse complement strand
TCTGCTGCGCCGCTCGCCGGCTCCGGTCCTGCGCCCGCCGCTCGACTGTTTCGTCGACACCGGCGTGGCACTCGACGAGGGCGCGGCCGTCGTCGTGATGGCCGACACCGGTGGTGTCGGCGCCGCACTCGCCGGCCGTCTCGAACAGCGCGGCGTCGACGTCCTGCTGGTCGACGACACCCCTGGCGCCGACGACCTCCTCGCCCGTATCGCCGGATGGCTCGGCGAGCGTTCGTTGCGCGGCATCTACTGGCTGCCGGCGCTCGACGGCGACGCCCCCATCGTCGACCAGTCGATCGACGACTGGCGCGAGGGCCTGCGAGTGCGGGTCAAGCTGCTGTTCCGGCTGCTGCGCGACCACTACGACGACTTCGGTGCCGGCACGTTCCTCGTGTCGGCGACCCGCCTCGGTGGCCGCCACGGCTACGGCGCCGACGGAGCCGATCACCCGATGGGCGGTGGCGTCGTCGGACTGACGAAGTCGTTCAAGCGTGAACGTCCCGACGTGCTGGCCAAGGCGATCGACTTCGCACCGAGCCGCAAGACGGCGGCACTCGCCGACACCCTGATCGAGGAGACCCTGCGCGATCCCGGAGCGATGGAGATCGGCTGGAGCGACGACGAACGGTGCGCCATCGCGCTCGTCGAGCGCCCTCTCCCCGACGGTGACGACGGCGGTGTCCAGCTCGATGCCGACACGACGGTCCTCGTCACCGGCGCCGCCGGCAGCATCGTGTCGGCGATCATCGGCGACCTGGCGCGAGCATCCGGCGGCACGTTCCACCTCCTCGACCTGGCACCGGCACCGGACCCCGACGACGCCGACGTGCTGGCGTTCGAATCCGACCGGGACGGGCTGAAGATGACGATCTTCGAGCGCCTCAAGGCGTCGGGGGAACGGGCGACGCCGGCGGTCGTGGAGAAGGAGCTGAGTGGCATCGAACGTCGACACGCCGCGCTGGCCGCGCTCCGGGCGATCGAAGCGAGCGGTGGCACCGCCCACTACCACCAGGTCGACCTCCGCGACGCCGACGCCATGGCATCGGTGATGGCCGACGTCATCGCCACGAGCAGTTCGGTCGACGTGCTGGTCCACGCCGGAGGGCTGGAGATCAGCCGGTCGATGCCCGACAAGTCGCCCGAGGAGTACGACCTCGTGTTCGACGTCAAGGCCGACGGCTGGTTCAACCTCCTGAAGGGGCTTCCCGATGGGTCGTTGCGGGCGGCGGTCGTGTTCTCGTCGATCGCCGGCCGATTCGGCAACGCCGGCCAGCCGGACTACAGCGCCGCCAACGATCTGCTGTGCAAGCAGGTCTCGGGCCTCGGCTCGGCGCACCCGGACGCGCTCGGTCTGGCGCTCGACTGGACCGCGTGGGGCGACATCGGCATGGCGACGCGCGGGTCGATTCCGCAGATCATGGCCGCTGCCGGCATCGACATGCTCCCGGCGGCCGCCGGGATCCCGGTGCTGCGTCACGAACTCGCCGCCGGTGGGCCGACCCGTGAGATGGTCGTCGCCGGCCGGCTCGGCGTGATGGGCGCGGAACTGCACCCGACCGGGGGTCTCGCCGTGAGCGAGGACTCACCGCTCGTCGAACGGGCGGCGAGCGCCGCCCGGGTCACCGTGTCCGGCATCCGGGCCATGACACTCGGCGACGGCCTCGTCACGACCGCAACACTCGACCCGACCGTGCAGCCGTTCCTGAACGACCACCGCATCGACGGCACCGCTGTGCTGCCGGGCGTGATGGGGGTCGAATCGTTCGCCGCCGCAGCGTCGTTGCTGCTGCCGGACCATCACGTCGTGTCGATCGAGGACGTCGACTTCCTGGCCCCGTTCAAGTTCTACCGCGACGAGCCGCGTGAGGTCGTCGTGACCGCCCAGTTCGAACCCGACGGCGACGACGTCGTCGCGCGGTGCGCCCTGCTCGGCGAGCGGACACTCGCCAACCAGGCCGAGCCGCAGACGACCGTGCACTTCACCGGCACCGTGCGCCTGCGTGCCGAGCCGACCGCAGATCTCGGAACGGTCGACGTCCCCGACGACAACGACCGGGAGGTCGACGACGACGACATCTACCGCATCTACTTCCACGGGCCGGCGTACCAGGTGCTCGACGAGGCATGGGCGGCAGCGAGCGCCGACGGACCCCGGATGTGCGGCGAATGGGACGACGACGTACCGGCAGGCACCGAACCCGCCGATGCGGCGCTGGTGACCGTGCCGCGCTGGCTGGAGCTCTGCTTCCAGACCGCCGGCGTGTGGGAGATCGGCACCACCGGCACGATGGCGCTGCCGATGCACCTCGACCGGGTCGAGTTCGCCACCGGAGCCGCCGAAGGAGCCGACGTCGTGGCCGTCGTGACTCCGGCGGCGGGAGCAGGCGCCGACGCGGTCGTCGCCGACGACGACGGACGGGTGCTCGTCCGACTCGCCGGTTACCGGACGATCCAGCTGCCGGGAGCCCTCGGTGACGACGTGGTGGCACCACTGCGTGCCGCCGTCGCCGACGTCGCAGGCGGTGACGCGACATGACCGACGGCGGCGGCGAGCGTCCCCTGCGGCGAATCGCCGTCGTCAATCGCGGCGAACCGGCGATGCGGCTGATCAATGCCGCCCGCGAACGCTCCCTCGAGACCGGCACGGACATCACCACGATCTCGCTCTACACCGAGCCCGACCAGCGGGCGATGTTCGTCCGTGAGGCCGACGAAGCGTGGTGTCTCGGACCGGCGACCTCGGTCGACGCCGACGGCCATCGCCGCATCACCTATCTCGACCTCGACCTGCTGGAGCGGGCCCTCGTCGAGACCGAGGCCGACGCCGCCTGGGTCGGCTGGGGTTTCGTCGCCGAGGACGCCCGCTTCGTCGACCTGTGCGACCGGCTCGGCGTCACGTTCATCGGGCCGAGCGCCGAGGTGATGCGCCGCCTCGGCGACAAGATCACCTCGAAACAGATTGCCGAAGCGGCCGGTGTGCCGGTGGCGCCCTGGAGCGGCGGCCCCGTCGACACCTCGGAGCACGCCCACGACGTCGCCGAGCGGATCGGGTTCCCGCTTCTGGTGAAGGCCACCGCCGGCGGCGGCGGACGGGGCATCCGTCGCGTCGAGAATCCGGGCGAGCTGGCCTCCGCCATCGAATCGGCGCGGGTCGAGGCGCGCGGGGCGTTCGGCAATGACGCCGTGTTCCTCGAACGACTCGTCACCGGCGCCCGGCACATCGAGGTCCAGATGATCGGCGACGACGCCGGCACCGTGTGGCCCGTCGGCGTCCGTGACTGCAGCGTGCAGCGCCGCAACCAGAAGCTGCTCGAGGAGGCACCGTCACCCTCGCTCGATGCCGACCAGCACGTCGAGGTGCTCGAGGCCGCCGCTCGACTCGGCCGCGCTGCCGGCTACCGCAACGCCGGCACCGTCGAGTTCCTCTACGAACCCGCGGACCGGTCGTTCTCGTTCATGGAGGTCAACGCCCGGTTGCAGGTCGAGCACCCGATCACGGAGCTGACGACCGGTGTCGACATGGTCAAGCTCCAGCTCCACGTGGCCGGCGGCGGCCTCCTCGACGGCGACGCGCCACCGCCCACGGTCGGTCACGCCATCGAGGCCCGGGTGAACGCCGAGGACCCCGAACAGGGCTTCGCTCCGTCGCCGGGGCGGATCGACGTGCTGCGCTTCCCCACCGGACCCGGTCTGCGCATCGACACCGGCGTCGAGGAGGGAGACGAGATCGCTCCCGAGTTCGACTCGATGATCGCCAAGGTCATCGCCACCGGCCGCACCCGCGAGGAGGCGACGGCACGGCTCCGGCGGGCGCTGGAACAGACCGAGATCGTCATCCACGACGGCACCTCGAACACGGCGTTCCTCCACGAGATGCTCGGCCGCTCCGAGTGGGCGGGCGCGGAGATCGACGTCGCCTGGGTCGACCGCCTGGCCGCCAGCGAGGGTGTGGCGTCGCGGTTCGGTGAAGTCGCCCTGCTCGCCGCCGCGATCGACGCCCACCGGACCGTGCGCGCCGTGGAGACCGCGGCGTTCCGGGCCTCGGCGGTGCGAGGACGGCCCGAGATCGACGCCCGCCTGACTCGCACGATCGAGTTGCGTCACCGCGGCCGCAGCCACGCCATGGATGTCCGCCGCCTGGGCCCGGGCGACTATCGGATCACCGTCGACGGCCATCGCATCGCGGTGCATCGCGACGAGGTGGGACGCGCCCGCACCGTGCTGACCGTCGCCGGCGAGCGCTACCGGATCGTGTCGGCCGTGCACGGCATCACCCACTTCGTCGACGTCGAGGGCCAGCCCCACCGGATCGTGCACGACGAAGGTGGCGTCGTCCGCTCGCCGGCACCCGCGGTCGTGGTGGCGATCGACGTCGAGGTCGGCGAACGCGTCGAGGTCGGCGACCGTCTCGCGGTCATCGAGGCGATGAAGATGGAGACCTCGCTGACGGCGGAGTTCGCCGGCGTCGTACAGTCGATCGACGTCAACCACAACGAGCAGGTCGACACCGGCGCCCGACTGCTCGTGGTGGAACCCGACGACGACGCGCCGGCGACGATCGGCAAGGCTCCCACGTTGTCGTTCGCCGAGTTCGCCCACGACGAACCGAGCCACCACGACCGCTGCGCCCACTGGCTGCACGCCATCCGCCAGCTCCTGCTCGGCTACGACCTCGAACCGGCCGATGTCACCGCGCTCGGCCGAGGCGGCGGCGACCCGTGCAACGACGAACTCGACGCGTCGGAGCACCTCAGGATGGAGAACGAGGTGCTGCAGATCTTCAGCGACCTCGTGTCGCTGTTCGGTCGCGAAGCCGACGACGAGGACGAGCCGCTGCTGCGCCACGGCACCGAGGGCTACCTGTTCGAGTACCTGCGCCGCGTGGAGAACATGGCCGAGGACTTCCCGGCGTCGTTCGTGGCGCGCCTGCAGCGGACGCTGTCGCACTTCGGCGTCGACCGCCTCGACCCGAGCCCCGACCTCGACACCGCTCTCGCCCGGATCGTGCGGTCCCACCAGCGCATGGATCGCCAGATCGGTGTGGTCGTCCATCTCCTCGAACGCCGCCTCGACCAGCCGGCCAAGGTCGCCGGCGCCGAGGGCGACGCCCGGCGGGCGCTGCTCGACGACGTCGCTCGCGCCAGCCGGGCCGACCACCCCGCCGTGCACGATCTCGCCCGCGAGGTGATCTACCGCGAGTTCGACGAACCCTTCCTCGCCGAGCGCCGCTGGCAACTGCTCGAAGAGGCCGAGACCCACCTCGACGCATTGGAAGCCGTCGATGACCCGACCGAACGTGCCGTCCACGTCGCCGCGCTCGTCGACTGCCCGCAGCCGCTCAAGACGCTGCTGTCGAAGCGCTTCGTCGAGGGCTCGGCTCGCCTGCGCGCGGGTCTGCTCGAGGTGATGACCCGCCGCTACTACCGCATCCGCGAACTCGGCGACGTCGCCGCCCACGAGCTCGACGGGCTCACCGTCGTCACCGCTGCCTACCACCGTGACGGCCGGGACGTGCGCGTGGCGGCGATCCACGTCGAACGCGACGAGCTGCGTTTCGGCGCCGAGGTGATCGACCGGATGCTGGCCACCACCGGCGAGGGAAACGTCGATCACGTGCTCGACGTGTACCTGTGGTCCTCGGAGCCGGTCACCGATGCCGAAGCGATCCTCGCCGAGGTCGCCGGCACCCTCGACGACGTGCTCGGCGAACGTCAACTCCACCGCATCGCCGTCGCCATCGCCGACCCCACCAGCGATGCCGCCGCGCTCGCCGGTCGATCGATGCGGTCACGCACCCGCCACGTCACGCTGCGCCCGGCCGGCGACGGCCGGTACGAGGCACAGCCGCTGTCGCGCGACCTGCACCCGATGATGGCCAAGCGTCTCGAGCTCTGGCGCCTCGACAACTTCGACGTCACCCGGGTCGACTCGCCCGACGACGTCTACCTGTATCACGGCACCGCCCGCGAGAACCGCCGTGACGAGCGGCTCTTCGCAATTGCCGAGGTGCGCGACCTCACCGCCATCCGCGACGACGACGGGCGGCTGCTGCGTCTGCCGGAGTTGGAGCGCATCGTGCACGAGGTGGCCGGCTCGATCCGCCGCTTCCAGGCGCAACGTCCTGCGGGCAAGCGGCTCGGTTGGAACCGGATCCTGCTGTACCTGTGGCCGCGACTCGACCTGACCTCCGGCGAGATCGCCGAGCTGGTGGCCCGCCTGGCCCCCGCCGTCGAGGGCCTCGGGCTGCAGAAGGTGCAGGTGCTCGCCCGGGTCGAGCTGCCCACCGGGCGGTTCGCGCTGCGCGTGCTCGAGCTGACCGACCCGGTCGGCACCGACCCGCAGGTGACGATCCGTGAGCCCTCGACGCAGCGGATCCGCCCGCTCGGCCGTCACGAACAGAACGTGGTCCGCCTCCGCCAGCGCGGCCTCGTCGATCCGTACGAGTTGTTGCGGACGGTGGCGCCCTCCGGGCAGGCGGCGCGCCGGGGCATCCCACCCGGCGAGTTCCAGGAATACGACCTCGTCGGCGATCCCGACGACTCCGATGCGGCTCCACGGCTGGTGCCGGTCGATCGCGAGCCGGGATCGAACACGGCGAACATCGTCGTGGCCGTCGTCACCAACCGCACCGAGCGGTATCCCGACGGGATGCGACGCGTGGCGATCGTGGGCGACCCGTCGCGCGGGATGGGGAACCTCGCCGAGGCCGAGTGCCGGCGGATCAATGCCGCCCTCGACCTCGCCGAGGAGATGGGGGTCCCCGCCGAGTGGTACGCCGTGTCGGCCGGCGCCAAGATCGCGATGGACAGCGGGTCGGAGAACATGGACTGGATCTCGGCGACGCTGCGCCGGATCATCGAGTTCACCCAGGCGGGACATCACCTCAACGTGGTCGTCACCGGGATCAGCGTGGGGGCGCAGCCCTACTGGAACGCCGAGGCGACGATGCTGATGCACACCAAGGGCGTGTTGATCATGGTGCCGACGAGTGCGATGGTGCTGACCGGGAAGGACGCGCTCGACTACTCCGGCGGCGTATCGGCCGAGGACAACCTCGGCATCGGCGGCTACGAGCGCGTGATGGGCCCGAACGGCCAGGCCCAGTTCCTCGCCCACGACGTCGTCGACGCCTGCCGGCTGCTCCTCCAGCACCACGACTTCACCTGGTCCGAGCCCGGCGAGCGATTCCCCCGCCGGGCGGTGACCACCGACCCGGTCGATCGCGACATCCGGTCGATGCCCCACGGTGGCGAGTTCCCGACCCTGGCCGAGCTGTTCAGCGAGCAGACCAACCCCGGCCGCAAGAAGCCCTTCGAGATGCGCCGGGTGATGGAAGCGGTCGTCGACCAGGACGCAGCGACGATGGAGCGGTGGTTCGCGATGGCCGACGCCGAGGTCCCGATCGTCTGGAACGCCCGCATCGGTGGGCACTCGGTGTCGCTGCTCGGCTTCGAGGCCCAGAACCTGCCCCGGCCCGGGATCGTGCCCGCCGACGGCCCGACGAGGTGGACGTCGAGCACGCTGTTCCCGAAGGGGTCGAAGAAGGTCGCTCGCGCCATCAACGCGACCAGCGCGAATCGCCCACTCGTCGTGCTCGCCAGCCTGTCCGGCTTCGACGGGTCACCGGAGTCGATGCGGACGTGGCAGCTGGAGTTCGGCGCCGAGATCGGGCGGGCGGTGGTCAACTTCGACGGCCCGATCGTGTTCTGCGTCGTGTCGCGCTACCACGGGGGCGCCTTCGTCGTGTTCTCCGGTGCGCTGAACGACCACATGGAGGTCGCCGCGCTCGAAGGTTCGCACGCGTCGGTGATCGGTGGCGCGCCGGCGGCCGCCGTGGTGTTCGCCCGTGACGTCGACCAGCGCACCGACGCCGACGCCCGCATGGTGGAGCTGCGCGACGCGGTGGCCGCGGCCGCACCCGCCGACCGGGCTCGACTGGCAGCGGAGATGGCAACGGCGCGCGAGCGGATTCGGGCCGACAAGCTCGGCGAGGTCGCCGCCGAGTTCGACCACATCCACGACGTTCACCGGGCGCTCGCCGTTGGTTCGATCGACCGGATCATCCCGCCGGGCGAGCTGCGGCCGTACCTCGTCGACGCCATCGAGCGCGGCGTCGAGCGCACGCTGGCTCGTGGCTGAACGCCACCAGCAGGTCGGCGGATGGGCCTTCCACGCCTGTGGTCTCGACGAGGTGGGAGCCGACGACGCCTGGCTGAGTCCGGCCGAGGCCGAGCGGCTCGCTTCGTTCCGTTTCGAGAAGCGGCGCTCCGAGACCCGCATGGGGCGCTGGACGGCCAAGTGTGCCGTCGGTCGGTTCCTCGGACTGCCCGTCGACGACTGGCTCGCCGGACGATCCGACGCGTTGGGGCGCATCGGCATTCGCAACGCACCCGGCGGCGCACCCGAGGCGTTCGTCGACGACCGACCGGCGGGCGTGTCGATCTCGATGACCGACCGCGCCGACTGGGCGGTCTGCGTCGTGGTGGGCGATCCGGCGATCTCGGTGGGCTGTGACCTGGAACTGGTCGAGCAACGCAGCGCTGCGTTCGTCACCGACTGGTTCACCGCGCCCGAGCGCGAGATGATCGCCACGGCCGACCCGGGCGAGCACGACCTGCTGGCCAACCTCGTGTGGTCGGCGAAGGAGAGCGCGCTCAAGGTGCTGGGCACCGGACTCCGCCGGGACACCCGATCGGTCGAGGTCCGGCTCGGGTCGATCGTGAGCGAGGGCTGGTGCTCGTTCGAGGTGAGGTCGCTCGACGCCACCGACGACGGGGTGACCTTCCCGGGGTGGTGGCGCCGATTCGGTGGCTTCGTCCTCACCTGCGCCGCGGACGCCGCGCTCGAACCTCCGATCGCCGCGACCGAACCCTCACCACTTGCGTCGGCGTCACC
>JAWLFC010000081.1:0-5470 GCA_041685755.1 Ilumatobacteraceae bacterium | reverse complement strand
GCATGGGGACACGGATCGCGCCGGAAGACCTCACGTGGCTGCTGATGGACGAGCCGCACAACCTCATGCACGTCAACGGCCTCATCGGCTTCGACGAACTCCCCGACATCGAGATCGTCACCGACCTCGTCATGCAGCGCATGGTCCGCAAGTACCGGGTCCTGTCCCAGGTGCCGGTCCGGCGCGACGGCGTCTGGGTGTGGGAGGACGACGGTGACTTCGACATCGAGCGGCACATGCACCGGGTCGAACTGAGCGATCTGGGGAGCGAGGCGGTCCGGGCCTACGTCTCCGGCCAGTTCTCGGTTCCGTTCGAGCGCTCGCAGCCGTTGTGGGAGATCCAGATCCTCACCGGGCCGGACGGCGACCGTGCGGGCGGCTACGTCTACAGCCGGTTCCACCACGGGCTCGGCGACGGGATCAGGTTGGTGCAGATGCTGCTCGGTCTGTGCGACCCCGCCGAGGGAGCGACACCGGAACCGGTCGGCCGCAATACCGCCGGCGAACACCACCACCCGCTCGAACGGGTGCTGCACGTCGTCGGGCACGCCGTCAGCGACACGATCGACTACGTCGGCCACGCCGGACAACAGGTGGCGTCGGCCGGGCGCACCCTGATGTCGACGACGAACCCACTCGGGCTGTCCCACCACCTCGGCGACGCGTTCGACCTCGTCCGCCATCCCGACCGGCTCGTCGATGCCCTGACCGGGATCGCCTCGGTCGACAACGCCGCGTCCAACTCGTGGCGTGAGATCGGCCGCATGCTGCTGTCCGACGGTCACGACGCCGAGGCCTGGAGCGGGCACGCCGGAGTCGACAAGTCGGTCGCCTGGATCGAGGGCTTCCCGCTCGACGGCCTGCGGGGGGCCGCTCGCGCCCGCGGCGCCACACTGAACGACGTCCTGCTCGCTGCGGTGTCCCTGGCGCTCACCGAGTACCTGGCCGAGCGCGGGGTCAGCGAGGTCACCGACCTCTCGTGGATGATGCCGGTGTCATTGCAGCCGATCGACGCCTCACTGCCGGACCGACTCGGCAACCACTTCGTCGTCGTGATGCTCTCGATGCCACTCGGCATCGTCGAAGCGGGAGAGCTGATCGACGAACTCCACCGGCGCACGACGCGGCTCAAGCACTCCGTCGAGCCGATGGTCGCCTTCGGCGTCCAGCGGGCCGTCGCCGAATCGCCCACCGTGGTCGCCCGTCGGGTCACCGAGTTCTTCACCGGCAAGACGATCGGACAGCTGACCAACGTCCCGGGCCCGAGGGTGGCGATGACGATGGCCGGAACGCCGGTGCGTTCGATCCTCGGCTGGGTGCCGACATCGGGCGACCAGCCGCTCGGCGTCTGCCTGTTCACCTACAACGGGACGCTCAGTGTCGGTGTCGCCACCGACGCCCGGATGATCCCCGACCCGACGCACGTCGCCGAGCTGATCCAGCGTCATCTCGCCGAACTCGCCCAGACCGTTCACGAGAGAGCCTGATCATCGATGTCTTCACGCACGCCAACGACCGTCGTCAACGTCACGTTCCAGGGTGACGAGTGGGACTACGACGAGCTCGTCTCGCTCGGTGGTCGACGTTTCCGCCTCGTCCGGGTCGGCACGAGCGGCGATGCCACGGTCGCGGAGGATCTCGTCTGGCGCTGGTCGCTGGATGCCGACGCCATCGCCGTGAGCGGGATCAGAGAGGCCCGCGCCTCCGGTCACTTCGCCGGCCGGATCGAGGATCTCCAGCGAATCAAGGGGTCGACCACGCGGGTCCCGGTGCGCGACGACTCGCTGCTCACCGACATCCTGCAGGAATGGGCGATCCGGCGCGTCGAGGCCGAGATGCCCGGCTACTTCGCCAACGCCCGCGTCGTCGTCGTCGGCGGAACGACCCGAGAGCGCACCATCGCCGTGCTGCGCGAGTTCACGGAGAACATCATCTTCGACGAGCCCGGTCACGACCTCGCGCTGCCCGGCCGGGTCAAGACCAATCCGGTGACGGCGACCGCGGCCGGGATCGGTGAGTTCGCGTGGCGGCGGATCCCCGGCCTGGTCAAGAACCAGGTTGCCGGACCCTTCGACTGGCTCAGCGACAAGGTCGCCCACGCAGCCGTCGAGGACGCCGACGTGATCATCGGCTCGTTCTCCGAGATGATGCGCTTCGGTCTGCCCGACCTGACCGGCAAGGCGGTCATCACCAGCACGGTCTCCGAGGACCGACTCGCCACGCTCCGCGAGCTCGGCGCCGACCTCGTTGTCGACGTCAACCCGCGACCCTTCGACTTCGTGGTCGTCCCGGCGATGTACGAGGCGATGGTCGCCGCCACCCTGCCCGCCGGCGACGAGCTCACGACCGATGACCTCGCCCGGTTCATCCAGGGCGCGGAACTCGAGCCGCGTCTGCTGTGGCCTCGCGGTCGCCGCCGCAAGAGCCGCTTCTCGTTCGTCATCCATCCGCTGTCGACCGAGTACTTCAAGAACGTCGAACCGCTCGGACACATCACGGGCGTCCCCGGCATGAGCCAGGTCGTCGAGAAGACGGTCGCCTACATCCCGCCGTTCGTCTACAGCCACATCGCCGGCATCGTCTCCGACACCGGCGACGAGGCCGAGGGCTGGCTGATCACCGTCGGCGGCACCCCGAAACAGATGCTGGCGCACCCGCCCGAGTTCACGTACTCCCGCCTGCTCGAGGCCGCCGAACTGTCGAGGCGCCTCGGCGCCCAGCTCATGGGGCTCGGCGCGTTCACCAAGGTGGTCGGCGACGCCGGCGTCACCGTGGCCAAGCAGGCGCCGCTGCCCGTGACGACCGGGAACAGCTACAGCGCCTCGGGTGCGCTCTGGGCGGCACACGAGGCGGTGCGACGGTTGGGGATCACCGAGGTCGACGACGACGGCACCCTGCGCGGCAAGGCGATGGTCGTCGGTGCCTCCGGCGCGATCGGGGCGGCCTGTGCCCGGCTGCTCGCCCTCGCCTCCGACGAGCTGTGGCTCGTCTCACCCGAGACGGCGAAGCTGCTCCAGATCAAGCAGGACATCGAACGCGACAACCCGCGCGCCACCGTGCACGTCGCGACCAATCCGTCGGCCGCTCTCTCGGAGATGGACGTGATCGTCACCGCCACCTCGGCCGCCGGACACAAGGTGCTCGACATCATGCTCGTCAAACCGGGCTGCGTGATCACCGACGTGGCCCGCCCGCTCGACATGTCTCCCGACGACATCGCCAAGCGTCCCGACGTGCTGGTGATCGAGTCGGGAGAGGTCGAGCTGCCCGGTGAGGTCCGCATGAAGAGCATCGGCCTGCCCGACGGCGTCGTCTACGCCTGTCTCGCCGAGACGATCGTGCTCGCCCTCGAGGGTCGCTACGAGAACTTCACGGTCGGCCGCAACCTCAGCTGGGAGAAGGTCAAGGAGATCTACCGGCTCGGGTTGAAACACGGCATGAAGCTGGCCACGATCTCGGGAGTGAGTGGGCCCTACACCGACGACGACTTCGCCCGGGTCCGCGCTGCTGCACTCGCCGCCCGAGCGGCGGGCGTCACGGCTGAATCGATGGAGTCGGCATGAGGTCGGTCAAGGGCAAGCGGGTCCTCGTCACCGGCGGGGCGATGGGGATGGGCCGGCTGTTCGCCGAGCGCGCCATCGCCGAGCAGGCAGCGGCAGTCGTGCTGTGGGACGTCGACGAAGATGCGCTCAACGACACCCTCACCGAACTCATCGAGGGTCCGGCCGGTGACTCCGGCGTCGAGGTCAGCGGCTGGATCGTCGACGTCGCGGACGTGACGGCCGTCGCCGACACCGCCGCCGCGGTCCTGGACGATCTCGGCCGGATCGACATCCTGATCAACAACGCCGGCGTCGTGCGTGGCAACGAGTACTTCTGGGACACCGATCTCGAGGCAGACACCAAGCTCACGATCGACGTCAACACCCTGGCGCCGATGTACGTGGCCCACGAGTTGCTCCCGTCGATGATCGCTGCGCCGGGCGAGTGCCGGATGATCAACCTGGCCTCGGCCGCCGGCTTCACCCCCAACCCGCGCATGGCGGTGTACGCAGCGTCGAAATGGGCGGTGATCGGATGGTCGGACTCGGTCCGCCTGGAACTGAAACAGGCCGGTTTCGACCACGTCAAGGTGACGACGGTGTGCCCGTACTACGTACGCACGGGCATGTTCGACGGCGCCAAGTCGGCACCGCTGCTCCCGATCCTCGATCCGGTCGAGGTGGTCGACGAAGCGTGGTCGGCCATGCTCGCCGGGCGGCCCTTCGTCGTGCTGCCGAAGACGGTGATGCTCAGCGAGATGCTCAAGGGCGTCGTCCCGACCGGCGTGCGCGACTTCATCGCCGATCACGTCATCGGGGTGTACCACACGATGGACGAATTCACCGGCCGGACCGAACCACCCGAATAGGGAGACGCCGCCGCCGTCAGATCGACGACACCGCGTCGAGGGCTCGTTCCGTCGCCGCCGCGTATCCGCCACCGAACTTGACGGCGTGGACGACGAGTGGTGCGAGTTGGTGCAGCGGCACCCGCGCCTCCCACCCGTCGGCCAACGGCCACTCGGCGAGGTATCCGGCGAAGCACTCGGGACCGAATCCGCCGAACAGACGCATCATCGCGAGGTCGTACTCGCGGTGACCGCCGTGGCAGGCGGGATCGATCAGCCACGACCGGCCCGATCGGTCGACCAGTCGGTTGCCGGCCCACAGGTCGCCGTGCAGACGCGCCGGCGGCTCGGGTGGACCGCCGACCGCGTCGAGCCGTTCGATCGTGCGCTCCAGCTTCGTCAGTGCCGAATCCGGCAGGGCCCGGCGGTCACGGGCGATCCGCAACAGCACGCCGAGCCGGCGCTCGCCGTAGAACTCGACCCACGTCCGGCACGGATCGTTCGGCAACGCCAACGACCCGGTCGTGCGACGGTCCTCGCGGCCGAACGCCGGCGCCCCGCTCCGGTGGAGCCGCGCCAACGCCCGCCCGAACTCGGCCTCTCCCTCGGGGCGTCCGCGGCCGACCTCGTCGATCCATTCGAGCACGAGGCGCGGGGGCGTCGCGTCGTCGCCGTCGGACACGGCCAGCACCTCGGGGACCGCGATCGTCGTGGGCTCGCGCAGCCACCGCAGGCCGTTGGCCTCGGTCGTGAAGAAGCCTGCGGGCGGCGTGCGGTGCGTCTTGGCGAACACGACCCGGCCGTCGGCGAGCTCCATCCGGTACGACTCGGCCACGTCACCGCCACTCAGGCGGCTCGTCGACCGCACGTCGGCGCCGAGATCGTTCGCGACGGCAGCGACGAGCGGGTGCATGGAGCCCAGTGTGACAAGCTCCATGCCGCGGTGACACGCCGAACTCGTGAACACGTTGCGCTCCCAGGCGATCAGCTGTTCACGAGTTCGAGTTCAGGTCACTCGATCCGCAGGCCGGAGATGGCCCTGCTGATGACCAGCTGCTGAATTTCGCTGGTCCCTTCGAA
>JAWLFC010000177.1:0-3503 GCA_041685755.1 Ilumatobacteraceae bacterium | reverse complement strand
AGCACGCGGCCGGCCACGTGCGGGTCGATCCAGGCGTCACCGGCGGCGACGGTGGAGATGGCGCGCAGGATGTCCTCGCCGGGGGCGGACTTGAGGACGAAGCCGGCGGCGCCGGCTCGCAGTGCCGCCGCGAGGGTGTCGTCGTCGTCGAAGGTGGTCAGCACCAGCACGGGTGGGCCGTCGATCGCTCGCACGGCGCCGGTTGCGGTCGCTCCGTCGGTGCGTCGCATGCGGATGTCCATCACGACGACGTCGGGGCTGCAGCGCGAGATCTGATCGACGACCTCGTCGCCGTCGGCGCACTCGCCGACCACGGTGAGTGCGGGGTCGGTGGCGATCAGGCTTCGCATGCCTTCGCGGATCACCTCCTGGTCGTCGACGAGCAGCACGCGGATCATGTGGGGACCCTGGCGCGCAGCACCCACCGGTCGCCGCTCTTCGTGGCGCCGGCGCCGAGCGTGCCGCCGATGGCGTTCACCCGTTCGCGCATGCCGGCGAGCCCGCTGCCCGGCACGACGGCCGAGTGAGCGAGTGGACGATCGTTGGCGATCTCGATCTCCACGTGCTCGCCGGCGCCGGCGAGGCCGACGGTGACGTCGACGGCCCCGGTCCCGTGTCGTATCGCGTTGGTCAGGCCCTCCTGGACCACCCGGTACACGGTGAGCGCTGTCGGGGCGGACAGGTCGTCGAGGCGTCCGCTGGCGGAGTAGCTGATCTCGGCGCCGGCGGAGCGAAGGCCCTCGACCAACTCCGGCAGATCGCCCGCCAGTCGCATCGGTGGTCCGTTCCCGGCGTCGTCGCGCAACAGGTGGACGACGCTGCGAATGTCGTCCATCGAGCGGCGCCCGTGCTGCTCGGCGCGTTCCAGTGAGGCGATCGCCGCGTCGGGATCGGAACGGATCGACAGCCGCGCCGCGGTGGTGTGCAACATCGACGCCGACAGCGTGTGGCCGACCACGTCGTGGACCTCGCCGGCGAGCCGGCGCCGCTCGTCGACGAGGGTGCGCTCGGTGAGCCGGCGTTCGATCGCCAGCCGCTCGTCGAGGATGCGCAGGAACACGAGCACCATGCCCAGCGTGCCGAGCCCGACGAGCGCGACCCGGACAGCGAACTCCGCCTGGCCGACACCTTGGCTGATCAGGACCAACGAGATCGTGACCGGCACGACGATCGCCCAATCGGGCGAGCGGGCGTCGGCCGATCCCTGGGCCAGCCGGCCCAATCCGTAGGTGAGTGCTGCTCCGCCTGCCACGCTCGCCGCCAGGCCGCCGACCCACGTCAGCGTCCAGAGTGCGAGCCCCGCTGACCACACGGCGAAGCCCACCACGACGAGCCAGCGCGCGCTCCGCCGTCGCCGCCGGTCCATCGGCGCGTCGTGCGCGGCGGAGTCCATCGTCGAATCCTCTCAGACCCGCGGCGCGTTCGCATCGGCCGCAGAGCTGATCCGGGCTGGCCCGGAAGATGACCCGGATCCGCTCCGGGGCAGACGACAACGGGGCTCGAAGGGTCGATGGTGGTCTCGTCCCGCTACGGAACCCGTCCGTGGCGACAGTGAGAGGAACCACGACATGACCGACCAGAGCAACCAGACGGCACGACCGACCTGGAAGGCGCCCCTCGTCAGCGGCCTCGCGGGAACGGCAGCCGGTGCCGCCATCGGCGCCGGCACCGGCATGTGGTGGATGATGGGCGTGCTCGGCGGGGCCTTCGCGGGGTTCGGCGAGCTGTTCAATCGCAGGCAGGGCTGATCGCGGTGCAGCGCCCCGACGCCCCCGCCATCAGCGTCGCCGACCTCCGCAAGTCGTACGGCGACCGTGAGGTCGTCCGCGGGGTGAGTTTCGACGTGGCTGTGGGCGAGTGCTTCGGTCTGCTGGGCCACAACGGTGCCGGCAAGACCACGACCATCGAGATCCTCGAGGGATACCTGGCCCGCGACGGGGGATCGGTGTCGGTGCTCGGCGTCGACCCGGCCGACCCGACGGGGGGCTGGCGGTCCCGCATCGGGATCGTCCTGCAGGACATGGATGTCTTCCCGACACTCACCGTCGCCGAGACCGTGCAGATGTTCGCCGACCTCTACCCGGCGCCGCGCGGCGTCGACGAGACCATCGACCTGGTCGACCTCGGCCGCCTCGCGACGACCCGGGTCGGCAGCCTGTCTGGCGGCGAGAAGCGACGCCTCGACGTCGCGCTCGGCCTCGTCGGCGACCCCGAGCTGCTGTTCCTCGACGAGCCGACCACCGGCCTCGACCCCGCAGCGCGCCGCGAGGCATGGACGATGATCGAGGGCCTCAAGGCATCGGGAGTGACGATCGTGCTCACCACCCACTACATGGACGAGGCCCAGACCCTCGCCGACCGCCTCGTCATCCTCGACGACGGCGTCATCGCCGCCGAGGGCACCTTCGACGAGCTCCTCGAACGTCACGATGCCGCGACCACCATCTCGTTCCGGCTCTCCGCCGGGCTCGACCACGACGCCGTCGCCCTCGGCGCGGTGATGGAGGCCGACGTGCGCCTCGACGGACACCGGGCCGAGTTCTCCAGCGCCCACCCCCAACGAGACCTGCACCTGCTGCTCGGCTGGGCCGACGACCATCGGATCGCGCTGCACGATCTCGCGGTGCGACGAAGTTCGCTGGAAGACCTGTTCCTGAGGATCAGGAGCGACGGTCCCAGCATCGATGCCGGGGTGCCACGATGACCGCCACCGCGTCGAGCGCCGTGACGGTCGTCGTCAGCCAGACCCGCTACAACCTGCTCGCGACCGTCCGTGCCGGCTCCGCCATCGCGCTGGGCATCGTCATGCCGGTCGTGTTCTATCTCGGCGCGTCCGCACTGTTCGGCTCCGACGCCATGGGCGGCGACTCGCCCGTCGAGGTCCGCGGCGCCGGTGAGGCACCCGACCTGCGTACGTTCTACGTCGGCGGGTTCATGGCCTACGCCGTCATCTACTCCGCGTTCGTCGCGCTGCTGCCCGACGTCATCGACGTCCGCGAGCGGGGCCTGCTCAAACGGCTCCGTGGAACACCGCTGCCGCTGTCGGCGTTCGTGGCCGCCCGATTCGCCATCGCCGTGTTGATCACCACGATCGGCGTCGCCGTCATCGCTGCCCTCGGCTGGGCGGTCTTCGGCGTCCCCACACGAGCGGGGGCACTCGCGGGTCTCACCGTCTACACGCTCGCCGGCACCATCACCTTCGCCTGTCTCGCCTTCGCCGCTACGACGATCACCCGCACCCAGTCCGGGGCGCAGGGGCTCTCCAACGGCGTCGGCATCGTGCTGGCGATGATCTCGGGCGTGTTCTTCGAGCCCGGGATCCTGCCCGACCCCGTGCGCTCGATCTCCCGGGTCATGCCTCTCGAACCGCTGGCCAACGGGTTCCAGTCGCAGTACGTGACCGACGCCTCGGGTGTCGGCCTCGACGCCGGCAACCTCGGCATCCTCGCTGCGTGGGCCGTTGCCGCCGTCGCCGTCGTGGCACTTCGCGGGTTCCAGTGGCA